>NZ_JAZGZU010000003.1:0-401281 GCF_036347315.1 Flavobacterium sp. C4GT6 | reverse complement strand
TAAACCGAAAGCTACTTCTGTCTAAAAAATGTATTTTTACTATTATTAATCCTGTATCGCTATTTTAGGACTAGTCATTTTATATAGTTACTTTTGTTTTACTAAATCGACTAACTTTTGAGTCTCTTTAAAAACCTTTTCAAGCAAACCGCTATTTACGGACTGGCAACGGTTGTACCAAGGATGCTTAGTTTCCTTTTGGTAGGACTGTATACTAAGTATCTTCCGGATGATGAGTATGGTGATGTAAACGTAATTTTTTCGTGGATTGTACTGTTCAATGTGATACTGGCTTATGGTATGGAAACCTCTTTTTTCAGGTTTTACAGTACAGATAATTCACGTGAGGTAGAGAGTACTTCCACTATATCACTTTTCTGGTCATCTATTGGTTTTTTGTTTCTGGCACTTTTAGGCAGAACTTACCTTGCCAACTGGTCGGGTATTGAAGAGCAGTATATTACTTATACAATATGGATACTGGTGCTGGATGCACTGGTAATAATACCTTTTTCCAAATTACGGGCACAGGGCAGGCCTCTCTATTATACCGGTGTCAAAGTGGGAAATGTCGCTGTAAACCTTGGGCTTAATGTAGTGTTTATAGCGTTATTACCTGATTGGGCTGTAGCAAAGCCAAGTAGTTTTTGGGGAATGATTTACATTGAAAATTTCCAGATAGGCTATATTTTCGTTTCTAACCTTATAGCAAGTTTCCTTACGTTGTTAGTACTGGCTCCGCACTATTTTAAAATAAACTGGAGTTTTGATAAGGCACTCTGGAAAAAAATGATGCGTTATAGCCTGCCGGTTTTAGTAGCCGGTATTGCATTTGCCATTAACGAATCGTTTGACAGGATATTATTGGAAAACCTATTACCTGAAGATATTGCCAAGGCCAAAGTAGGGCAATACTCAGCCTGTTATAAAATAGCGCTGTTCATGACGCTCTATGCCACAGCATTCAGACTGGGAATTGAGCCTTTCTTTTTCAGCTATGCTAAAAATGAATCGGCACCAAAAACGTATGCTATGATAACCAAATACTTTATAATTTTTGGTAGTCTTATACTGGTTGGTGTAGTTGTTTTTGCCGATATTATAAAGGTACTTTTAATAAAAAGCCCGGAGTATTGGGAAGCGATGAAAGTAGTTCCGCTTATAATTCTGGCTAATTTCTTTTTAGGTATTTACCACAACCTTTCGGTATGGTACAAACTTACCGATAAAACCAAAATGGGTGCCTACATATCTATTGTAGGGGCATTGGTTACCTTGGGGCTAAATTTTCTGTTAATTGAAAAATACGACTATATGGGTTCGGCTATAGCAACCATTTCGGCCTATGGTACCATGATGATTATTTCATACTTTTTAGGGAACAGGTACTACCCTATTCCTTACGACCTAAAAAAAATAGGAGGTTACCTTGGGTTATCCATATCCATGTCCCTTGTTTACTTTTATTATTTTAGGGAAAACTACTACGTTGGTGCAGCTGTTATAATTGTTTACAGCCTGTTTATTTACCAAAACGAAAAAGAAACCCTTAACAGAGTGCTAAAAAGGAAATAATACACTATTAAAACAGCACTTTTACACGCTATTTTTGATATATTTGAAATATAAATATTTACCGTAATGACAATAAAAATTATCAATAAATCCAATCACGCTTTACCTAATTATGAAACAGAAGCCTCTGCAGGTATGGACCTTAGGGCTAATATAGATGAACCAGTAGTATTGAGTCCTCTGGGAAGGGCTATAATAAAAACAGGATTGTTTATGGAATTGCCTATAGGTTATGAAGCACAGGTAAGGCCACGAAGCGGGCTGGCAGCAAAGAAAGGAATTACGGTACTTAACAGTCCGGGTACTATTGATGCTGACTATCGCGGAGAAATTGGGGTTATATTGGTAAACCTGTCTAATGAACCGGTAACTATTGAGAACGGGGAAAGGATAGCTCAGTTGGTTATAGCCAAGCATGAGCGTGCCGAATGGCTGGAGGCAGAAGTACTAACCGAAACGAGCCGTGGAGCCGGAGGTTTTGGCAGTACTGGTGTAAAATAATAAGTAAAAATCAAATCATAAAACCAACTTTGTCCGGAAGTTTTGAGAATACCATTAAGTATACTACACTCATTAAACACGACAATATAGAAATAACAGAATAAGAATGAAAATAATTGTTCCTATGGCGGGAAGAGGTTCACGCCTACGCCCACACACACTTACTGTACCAAAACCGTTAATACCTATTGCAGGAAAACCTATTGTACACAGGCTGGTGGAGGATATTGCAGGTGTGATAAATCAGGAAATAGAAGAGATTGCCTTTATAATACATAAGGATTTTGGCGTTCAGGTAGAGAAAGACCTTGTTGCCATTGCCGAAAAACTGGGTGCTAAAGGTACTATTTACTATCAGGAGCAGCCTCTTGGTACTGCTCATGCTATTATGAGTGCTAAGGAATCTATGAGCGGACCTATAGTTGTGGCTTATGCCGATACACTTTTTAGGGCCGATTTTACGTTAGATACTACAGCAGACAGCGTTATTTGGGTAAAACAGGTTGATGACCCTAGCGCTTTTGGTGTTGTTCAGTTAAATGATAAAAAAGAGATTGTAGATTTTGTAGAGAAACCAAAAGAGTTTGTTTCAGATCTTGCAATTATAGGTATTTATTACTTTAAAAGTGGTGAAGCCCTACGTGAGGAATTACAGTACCTACTGGATAATAACATTGTAAAAGGCGGTGAATATCAGCTTACTGACGGACTTGAAAACATGAAGCAAAAAGGGCTGAAGTTTGTGCCGGGTAAAGTAGACGAATGGATGGACTGTGGTAACAAAAATGTAACTGTAGAGACCAATTCAAGAATGCTTAACTTTTTACATAAAGATGGTGAGCAAATGGTATCATCATCGGTAGTGACTGAAAACAGTACTATTATTCCTCCGTGTTTTATAGGTGAAAATGTAGTACTTAAAAATGCTACTGTTGGGCCTAATGTATCATTAGGTAACAATACAAGAGTAGAGAACAGTGAGATTAAAAACAGCCTGGTACAAACCAATGCGGTAATAACAAATGCTCATTTGGATAATGCCATGATAGGTAACCACGCTACATTTAACGGTAAGTTTACCAGTATAAGTATTGGAGACTATTCGGTTATAGAGTAAATATATGAACAGAAAAATTCTTTTTTGCGGATTATTGCTTTCAGGGATGTTATTAGCCCCTGCAGTTTCCCGTGCCCAGGAGGAGCCCGATAAAATTGCATTGGCCAGTGACAAGTTTGAAAATAACTTTTATGAAGCACTAAAACAAAAAGGAATAGAAAATTATGATAAGGCGCTATTGGCCCTGGAAGTATGCAAGGCCGAAGAGCCAAACAACCCGGTAGTATACCATGAAATGGGCAAAAATTACCTAGCCCTTAAAAACTACCCTGAGGCCGAGAAAGCTTTTTTAAAAGCTACTCAGCTAGATGCGACAAACCGTTGGTACTGGGTGGGGCTTTATGATGTATATTACCAAACCCAAAATTACAATAGTGCTATACCCATAGTACTTAAGCTTACCGAATGGCGAAAAGAGTATTATCAGGAAGATTTGGTATCGTTATACATGTATACAGATCAGTATGATAAGGCACTTTCACTTATTAACGAACTGGAAGAAACAGTAGGACATACTGAGCGCAGGGAAATGTATAAACTGCAAATCCTTAGTGATAACAGGTATAATAAACCTGAAAAACAAGCCCTTGAGGAAGCCATAAGGAAAAACCCAAAAGAAGAATCCAATTATTTAGAACTGATTTATTTGTACTCTGAAAGTAACGAGGAAGAAAAAGCGGCAAAAATAGCCGAGAAGTTACAAAAGGAAATTCCGGAGTCAGACTGGGCTCAGGTAAGTCTCTTTAAGTTTAATCTTAACGATAATAAAGGAGATGAGGCAGCCAAGTCTATGTTCAGGGTTTTGGGGAGTGATAAAATTGATCGCAAAATAAAGCACAGGGTACTTAACGAATTTCTTATCTATACAAACAACAATCCAAAATATGAAGCCGACTTAGACAGGGCGGTAGGTTATTTTGAAGATGACAAAGAGATTAATGTTCCTAAAGAAGTTGCTAAGTTCTTTTTTACTAAAAGGAATTTTAATCAGGCTATTCACTACTTCCAAAAAAGTTTGGAGACCAGTGCCGATGATATAGAGACTATAGAATTACTGTTGTACAGCTATGCTGAAGATAATAATTTTGCCGAGCTGTATAATATGGCAACACAGTATACAGAACTGTACCCTACGCACGCCAGACTGTATTATTTTGCAGGATTAGCAGCAAATAAACAGCAGCAGTTTAAAAAAGCAAAAGAATGGCTTGAAAACGGAATAGACTTTGTTGTAGAGGATACTGAGCTTGAGGCAGGTTTTAACAGGCAACTGGGAGAGGCTTATGCCGGGCTTGGAGATGAAAAGAAAAAAGAGGCTTATTTTTCTAAAGCCAATAAATTGCTAAAACCCGGAGAATAATCCATGAAAAAAATAACAGCAGCCTTACTGCTTATTACTGTGCTTGTTTCCTGTAAGTCGAAACAGGGTCTTATATCTGAAAAAAATGCTGAAAAGGAAAAATCGGTTAAAGAGATAGTAAAAGGACATTATGAAAATCCTTTGGAATTTGATAACCTGCAAATAAGAGCCGGTGCTCATTATGAAGGCGGAGGAGATTCGTATAACTTTACTCTTGATATAAGGATTAAAAAAGATGAAATGATATGGGTTAATGCTACTGTAATGGGATTCCCAATTGCTAAAGCATTAATCACTAAAGATAAGGTAAGCTACTATGTAAATACCCAAAAGGAATATTTTGAAGGCGATTTCCAGATATTGAGTGACTGGCTGGGTACCGATCTTGATTATGATAAGGTTCAAAATATAATTACCGGTCGTGCCATGGACAACTTAGCCGATGGCAAATACAAAGCTTCACTTGAGGAAGGTTTGTATAAACTACAGGGTAAAGAAGACAATGGTGTTTTTAAAGAGTTTCTTTTTGAAGCGGCTAACCTGCTGTTAAAGAAACAGGTAATAGAGTATAAAGGGTATGAAGCACAAAAACTTACGGTTAACTACCCGGGATTCAGGGACCATGAAAAATCAGTTATACCTACAGGTGTGATGGTAGAGGCCGAAAAAGCCGATAAGGTATACATTGAGATTGAATACAAGAATGTTACCTTTGATAACGAAGACCTAAGGTTTACCTACAAGGTACCACAAGGCATGGATCGTATATTTATAGAATAGAGACTAACCGAAACGGAGAAAATGACAAGAGCGCTTCTTACTTTACTTCTTATATGTACCACCGCTTTAAGCTGGGGGCAAAACACTGCCGAACAAAAAAAGCTGGAACGAGAAAGAGCACAACTTCAAAAGGAGATAAAAGAATTTCAAAGCTTAATAAGCACCCAGAATAAAAAAGAAAAATCGGTTTTAGTACAAATAAAGGAAAGCGAGGCTAAAATAAGGCTTACGCAAAACCTTATTAATACTATACAAAAACAAAGCAGACTGCTTTCGGATAATATTTACTTAAATCAGAAAAAAGCTAACAAGCTTGAAAAAGAACTTGAGGTGCTTAAGGAAGATTATGCTAATACGATAGTTAAATCATACAAAAGCAGATCTGACCAAAGCAGAATAATGTTTATTCTGTCTTCAGAGAATTTCCTGCAGGCCTACAAGCGTATTCAGTACATGAAGCAGTATGCTAACTTCAGGAAAATGCAGGCTGAAGAACTGAAAGAAAAAATGGATGAACTTGAAGCGTTACTGGCAAAACTGAAGGAACAGAAAAAAGAAAAGGAAAACCTGCTGGCCGAAACAGAGAAACAGAAGAAAGAACTTGAGGCCGATAAAAAGGAACAGGACGCACTTGTTAAGGTAATACAGAAGGATAAAAAGAAATATGCCGCCGATCTTAAAAAGAAACAACAGGAAGAAAAGAAACTACAGCAACAGATAGATAAACTTATTCGTGAGGCGATAGAAGAAGCTAAGCGTAAAGCCGCTAAAGAGAATGCAAAAAATGTTGTAGTGAGTGGATCCGGTAAAAATGAATTACCGCTAACAAAAGAAGGAAAAATTTTAGCAGATAGCTTTAAAGCCAATAAAGGGCAATTGCCTTGGCCGGTAGAAAGAGGCTATATTTCGCAGGGATATGGTTCTTACAGGGGGCAGGCAGCCGGGGTAAAGGTTCTTAGTGAACTGGAGAATAACGGTGTTGATATCAGTACTTCAAAAGGAGCCAATGTACGTGCTGTATTTGCCGGAGAAGTAACTATGATTACCCATACATCTTCTTATGACGGAGCTTATACAGTAATGGTACGTCACGGTAATTATTGGACCATATACATTAATTTAAGTAGTGTAAGTGTAAATAAAGGGGATAAGATAGATATTAAACAAACTTTAGGTAAGGTATGGACAAATGAGGCTACAGGAGAAACAGTACTTAAGTTCTATGTAGTTCAAAATGCAAGTTACCTTAACCCGCAACAGTGGCTTAACCCTTTAAAATAGTAATAGGGAATATTACAAAAAGATAATAAACAAAAAGGAAGCCAATGGCTTCCTTTTTTTATTCTATAAATAATGCTTTCAGTTCGGTTGCATCATGCGGACTCATTTTTCCTGCAAGAACAAGGCTTAGTTGTTTTCTTCTTAATGCTGCTTCAAAACGTTGTTTTTCCAGTTCTGTTTGAGGCTCAATAGGAGCAATCTCTACAGGTCGGCCTGTTTCATCAACAGCAACAAAGGTGTAAATAGCTTCGTTTGCTTTTGCCCTAACGCCCGATTCGCGGTCTTCTGTCCATACATCAATAAAAATCTCCATAGATGTTTTAAAGGTGCGTGAAACCTTAGCTTCAACCGTTACCACACTCCCTAAAGGAATAGATCTGTTAAACGCAACATGATTAACTGAGGCGGTAACTACAATTCTCCTTGAATGTCTCCTGGCAGCAATACTTGCAGCGCGATCCATACGCGCCAGTAGCTCACCACCAAAAAGGTTGTTAAGCGGGTTAGTTTCTCCGGGTAAGACCAAATCGGTCATAATGCACATAGAATCAGTAGGATATTTTGCCTGCATGTAATTGTTTTTTGGCAAAGATAGTACAGAAAAGGCAAAAAAAATCCCACGCTGTAGCGTGGGACGGTATTTTTATAAATCTTTAACAAGAAGCCATGCTTCTTTGTTATATTCC
Organism: Flavobacterium sp. C4GT6; assembly: GCF_036347315.1. Lineage (NCBI taxonomy): Bacteria > Pseudomonadati > Bacteroidota > Flavobacteriia > Flavobacteriales > Flavobacteriaceae > Flavobacterium > Flavobacterium sp. C4GT6. The sequence continues at coordinate 393,981 of NZ_JAZGZU010000003.1, read as the reverse complement.
TTCCTTATTTTGTTAAGATTTTCATGAGCTGCCTCATAAGTGGTATGACTTTCATAAAGCACCGGGTATAAACCATACTTGTTTTTGTCCAGTTTTCTTGCTTTAAAGCCCTGGGCTTTTAGTTGGTTTACTGCTTTATTAGCGTTAGCCTCACTACGAAAAGCATTGGCAACAATGTGATAGTAAAGTTCCTCATCTGCTTCTGCAGTATCTTCCTTAACGGTAAGTTTTACTGCCGGCATAGGATCAAGGAAAAACGTTGCTGTTTGTATTTCCTGATTTACCTGCTCCTGTACATGCTGTTCGGCAATACGGGTTTCTGTTATTATTTTATTGTCGTAGTATACTTTAAAACCTGCACTTCCTATAGATAATGCTGCAACAAATACTGCTGCATATTTAAGGAAAGAGTAGTTTTTCTTTCTTTTTTCTGGAGTGAACAGTACCGGTACTTCTTCTTCAAGTTCTTCAACTTCTGCTTTGTAAACTTCACGTTTAATAGCAGGAGAGGTAAAGCTGCCTAAACCGAAAGAATCGGTAAGGTAGTTAACCGGAGTGTTAGGATAGAACACAAGGCTGCCCTCATTGTTGTAAGTAAGGTCACCAATGTTTTTAAGTATAAGCTTATCGCCGTTTTCAAGTTGGTCTGTCCAAACGGCAACCATCTTTTTAATGTCTTCTACAGCCTGTTCGTAAGAAATTTTTTCCTGTAAAGCGATATGGTTGGCTAAAAGCCCGTCATTATTCTTTAAATTCGCATTAAAAGAAATTAGCTTTTTAGGAGGATAGAACGTATTAGTATCTGTATCTATGCTGGCCGACTTGGTTTCGGTTAAAAATGCACCGAAGCCCGGAACGATAACGCACTGGTAACGATATAGTAGCGCCGATATGTGTTTCTCTATCATCATAACAACAAATTTAACGAATCAACTGCAGTTGCAAAATTTTATTCACAAATTTTATTAACAATTGCGCCAAACCAATTTTATTCGCAACCTTTAAAATTACTAATGACTGACAACGAATTGTTTAACACACTGGCCCTGCTCAGGATAGATGGTGTGGGGGATATAGTGGCAAAAAAACTTATTAATCATTTAGGGAGTGCCCAAGCGGTTTTTGAGGCAAAAAAGCAACAGCTTACTGCTATAGAGGGTGTTGGCGAGGTGCTTTACAAAAGCCTTCAGGATAAGGAGGTTTTTAAGCTGGCCGAAGCTGAAATGAAATTTATACAGGAGGAAAAAATAACGCCTTTATTATATACAGAAAAGGAATATCCCGAAAGACTGAAACACTGCATAGACGGACCAGTACTGCTTTTCAGTTCGGGGAATATAAACCTTGAGGGAAGGAAAACCATAAGTATAGTAGGTACAAGGCAAATGACATCTTATGGTGCTGATTTTTGCCGTAAGCTTATTGAAGATATTGCTCCGCTAAACCCTGTAATTATAAGCGGGTTTGCTTATGGGGTAGATATTTTTGCCCATCAGTTGGCTATGGAACACAACCTGCAAACAGTAGGGGTGCTGGCGCACGGACTGAACCAGATATACCCTAAAGTACACAAAAAGTACATGGCTAAAATGGAGGAGAACGGAGGTTTTTTGACCGAGTTTTGGAGCAGCTCAAATCCCGATAGAGAGAATTTTGTAAAGCGTAACCGTATTGTAGCAGGATTATCTGAAGCGACTATTATTATAGAAAGTGCCGATAAGGGCGGTTCGCTTATTACGGCAAATATTGCTAACGATTATAACAGGGATGTGTTTGCTGTGCCGGGACGTATAACCGATAAATATAGTGCAGGTTGTAACGATCTTATAAAAAGTCAGCGGGCACACTTGCTAACCGGTGCTGCCGATTTGCTTTATATGCTTAACTGGGATATTGAAGAGCAGAAGCCTGCCGCTGTGCAAAAACAGCTTTTTATTACACTGGAAGATGAGGAACAAAAGGTGTATGACTTTTTGCAGAAAAACGGTAAGGAACTAATGGATATTATAGCGCTGGAATGTGGTATGCCTGTATTTAAACTCTCGTCATTATTACTTACTATGGAACTTAAAGGAGTAATAAGGCCGTTGCCCGGAAAACTTTTTGAAGCAATATAAATTAGTATTTAATTTGTCTTTCGTTTCGTCTGAAGTAGAAATCGCTATAAAAAAACAAAAGCCCGACATTAATCGGGCTTTGTTTTTTTATATTGAAGTGTATTAGTTGAAACCTAATTTCTCACGTACTCTTCCAAGTACACCGTTTGCAATAACAGCCGCTTTTTCAGATCCTATTTTTAGAAGGTCGTCTACTTCATTAAGGTTTTCCATATAGTATTTATACTTCTCTCTTGGCTCTTTGAACTTCTCAGTAATAAGTTCAAATAAAGCCTTTTTAGCATGACCATAACCATAGTTGCCACCCAGGTAGTTGGCTCTCATTTGTTCGGTTTGCTCTGGTGTTGCCAGTAATTTATAAATGGCAAATACATTACAGGTATCAGGATTTTTAGGTTCCTCCAGTGGAGTACTGTCGGTTTCTATAGACATTATTTGCTTTCTAAGCGGTTTGTCTTCCTGGAAAATATTGATAATGTTGTTGCGTGACTTACTCATTTTCTCCCCGTCGGTACCCGGAATGATTTTAGTTTCATCACTGCTAACGCCTTTTGGTAGCACAAAAGTTTCGCCCATCTGGCTGTTAAAAGTAGAAGCTACATCACGCGTAAACTCAAGGTGCTGATCCTGATCTTTACCTACAGGAACAAATTCGGCATCATACAATAATATATCGGCAGCCATAAGCATAGGGTAAGTAAACAGTCCGGCATTTACGCTTGAAAGTCTGTCGGCCTTATCCTTAAAGGAGTGTGCTAACTGTAATCGTTTGTATGAGAAAAAGCAGCTTAAATACCAACTTAGTTCTGTTGTTTGAGGAACGTCGCTTTGGCGGTAAAAAATTACTTTGTTTACGTCAAGACCAAATGCAAGCCATGTAGCAGCAACACTATACGTGTTTTCACGCAGGGTTTTTCCGTCCTTAATCTGTGTAACAGAGTGAAGGTCGGCAATAAATAAAAACGATTCGTTCTCCGGTTTGTTAGCCATTTCTATGGCTGGTATAATAGCACCTAAAAGGTTGCCTAAATGAGGGGTTCCCGTACTTTGGATACCAGTTAATATTTTTGCCATGATATGCTTTTAAAATTTACACAAAGGTAAAAGGTTTTACCAAAAAATAGGGATTGAATTCTTACATTTGGCAGCATGAAAATATTAAAGGTGATTTTTTGGACACTTTGGCGCATCTGGTTTTATATCCTGATGGGTGTCCCTATAATCATAATGTCGCCTTTACTTATACTTACCATCATTTCAGAGAAAACCTATCCGCAGTTTTTCAGGCTGGCAAGGGTATGGGCAAAAATCATACTTTTCGGGATGGGCTTTTACTACACCGTTAAGCGTGAGCAAAAGTTTGTAAAAGGAGAAAGCTACATGCTTGTGGCTAACCATACCTCTATGACCGATATAATGCTGATGCTTATAATCTCTAAAAATCCGTTTGTTTTTGTAGGGAAAAAGGAACTTGTAAAAATTCCGGTTTTCGGGTTCTTTTATAAACGTACCTGTATACTGGTAGACAGGGAAAGTTCCAAAAGCCGTTTTGAAGTGTTTCAGCGCGCACAGGCAAGACTGCACCAGGGGCTAAGTATTTGTATTTTCCCCGAAGGCGGTGTGCCCGATGATGAGAATGTACTGCTGGATGAATTTAAAGACGGAGCTTTCCGCCTGGCTATAGAGCACCAGATACCGATTGTGCCCATGACGTTTCCCGACAATAAAAAACGATTCTCCTTTACCTTTTTTAGTGGGACTCCGGGACTTATGAGGGCTAGGGTTCATCACTTTATAGAAACAAAAGGACTTACCCTTGACGATAAAAAACAGCTGAAAGAGAGAACCCGGGAGGTGATTTACCAGCAGTTGCTTCAGTTTCAAAAACGAAAAGCTTAACACTTTGCTTAAAAAGTATTTGGCTAAAAAATACGTATCTTTGTAGTCAGTTTAAATAACTTTTTTAAAGAATAAATATATTATGTATCCAGAAGAACTAGTAAAACCAATGCGTGCCGAACTATCGGAAGCAGGTTTTGAAGAACTATATACACCAGACGCGGTAAAAGAAGCGATTTCTAAAGAAGGTACTACACTTGTAGTAGTAAACTCTGTTTGCGGATGTGCTGCAAGAAATGCAAGACCTGGTGTGAAAATGAGCCTTGATAATGGTAAAAAGCCAAGTTCGCTTGTTACTGTTTTTGCAGGTGTAGACAGAGAAGCTGTTGATGCAGCGAGAGAACTTATGTTCCCTTTCCCTCCGTCATCACCAAGTATGGCATTATTTAAAAACGGTGAGCTTGTGCATATGCTTGAGCGTCATCATATTGAAGGGCGTCCTGCTGAAATGATTGCAGAAAACCTTAAAGATGCTTACGACGAACATTGCTAATAAAAGCTCTTTTAAAGTTTAAAGCCGCGCCCTTGGTGCGGCTTTCTTTTTGCAATAGTATGCAGGCATACTAAATGTTTTTATTATTAACTAAAAAGACTGTACTTTTACGCGAATTTTTTAAAAACATATATGGGCAAAATATTGTCATATCCTATATCGATACTATATTACCTGGTTTTTCTGCTGTTTCTCCTGATATTTCATCCGGTACAGTGGATTTGTCTTAACGTATTTGGTTATCAGGCGCATAAAAAGAGTGTTGATATACTTAACTTCTTTCTGGTAAGAACAACACATATATTAGGGACTACCTATAAGTTTGAAGGGATAGAGAAAGTGCCTACCGGTGTACCGCTTATTATAGTGGCCAATCACCAGAGTATGTATGATATTCCTCCTATTATTTGGTTTATGAGGAAATTTCACCCTAAATTTATAAGTAAGAAAGAATTAGGGAAAGGAATACCAAGCGTGTCTTACAATTTAAGGCATGGCGGTTCCGTTTTAATAGATAGAAAAGACCCAAAGCAAGCCTTACCTGCCATAAAACAGATTGCTACCTACATTGAAAAGAATACACGATCGGCAGTAATTTTTCCTGAGGGAACCCGAAGTAAAAACGGGAACCCGAAAAAGTTTTCGGAAAACGGGCTTAAAATACTTTGTAAGTTCGCACCAAGTGCTTACATTGTGCCTGTTAGTATTAATAATTCTTGGAAACTGAACCGTTACGGTCAGTATCCGTTAGGATTAGGTGCCCGAGTTACTTTTACAGTACAGGAACCTTTTGCCATAAAAAATATTCCTTTTGAAGAGGTAATGGAGAGAACAGAGAACGCAGTTGTACAAGGAATAAAAAATTAGAAATTATGTCTATAAAAAACGTCCGCTTAGAAGTGATGCACTTTTTGGAAAAGAACATTGATTCTTTTGTGGAAAACTATCTTATACCGGTAGAGAAGATATGGCAGCCATCAGATATGCTGCCTGATACGCAGAGCGAGAGTTTTGAGGAAGAGCTTAGGGAGCTTAGAGAGATTGCTAAAGATCTTCCGTATGATTTTTGGGTGGTATTAGTGGGTGACACTATTACCGAAGAAGCACTGCCTACCTACGAGTCATGGCTAATGGATGTGGAAGGTATTGAACAGGTAGAGAAAGGCCCGGGCAACGGATGGGGCAAATGGGTAAGACACTGGACTGGTGAAGAAAACCGCCACGGCGATTTACTTAACAAATACCTATATCTTAGCGGAAGGGTAAATATGCGTGAAGTGGAAATGACCACACACCACCTTATTAACGATGGTTTTGATATTGGTACTGACAGGGATCCATATAAAAACTTTGTTTATACAAGCTTCCAGGAGCTGGCTACTTATGTTTCACACAACCGTGTGTCGCAGCTGGCTAAAAAATACGGAGATAATAAACTGTCTAAAATGTGTAAGCTTATTGCGGGAGACGAAATGCGTCACCATATGGCATACAGTGAATTTGTAGACAGGATTTTTAAAGTAGACCCAAGTGAAATGATGTTGGCTTTCCAGCACATGATGAAGCTTAAAATTACTATGCCAGCCCATTTTTTAAGGGAGTCGGGTAATGCTATAGGAAGTGCTTTTGAGCAGTTCTCTGATTCGGCACAGCGTATAGGGGTGTATACCGCTATGGACTATGTGGATATACTTAGAAAACTGATTGCCAAATGGCAAATTGATAAAATTGACGGTCTTACTGCCGAAGCCGAGAAAGCAAGGGATTACCTTATGAAGCTTCCGGACAGGATGGCAAGAATATCTGAAAGAATTGTAATACCAGAGGAGTCACACATTTTTAAATGGGTGCAGCCTGCACTGATAAAATAATATATAAAGCTGCTTTCGGGCAGCTTTTTTAATCTTATATAGTTTCCTGTATATGAATAGCCTTATAGAAAAAACAAAAGCATTTGTAAAACAGCAATTACAGGGTGCTGAGGGCGGTCACGACTGGTTTCATATAGAAAGGGTGTATAATAATGCCCTGCTTATTGCAAAAGGAGAAGAGTGTAACTTTACTGTAGTACAGCTAGGAGCCTTGTTGCATGATATAGCCGACAGTAAATTTAATGATGGCGATGAGACTGTGGGCCCGGAAACGGCAAGGAGGTTTTTACAGCAGGAAAATATAAGTGAAACTATAATCGATCAGGTAGTGGGGATTATAGAGAATATATCGTTTAAGGGAGGGAATTTTGATAAGAAATTCTCATCGGTTGAGTTGGATATTGTTCAGGATGCCGACAGGCTGGATGCGCTTGGTGCTATAGGCATTGCCCGCACCTTTAATTACGGAGGCTTTAAAAACAGGGCGTTATATGACCCTTCCATACAGCCTAACCTAAATATGTCCAAAGAGGAATATAAGGCTAGTACTGCGCCAACGGTTAATCATTTTTATGAAAAACTATTACTGCTTAAAGACAAGATTAATACCCAAACAGGTAAGCAACTTGCCGAAGAACGCCATAGGTATATGGAAGATTTTCTTTCCCAGTTCTATGCCGAATGGAACGGGGAAAAGTGATTATTTATCAGGTTAAGAATGGTAGGGTAAACCTGTTTTTTGTGTACGGTTGCCAGTAACCACCCTATAAAGCTTAGTACAAACACATCACCACTTTCGTTAACAGCATGTTGTGTTAATAAATCCAACTGTTTTTTAAATGTATCATTTTGTGCTGTAGCTTTGTCCAGTATATATTTTTCCACTAAGGCAGTATATACCAGCACCCTTTCTTCGTTTACCTCCCTTAGGTATTTATTGTAGCGTCTTTTAAAACCTTTCAGTCGGGAGAGGGCAAGTTCGGTATCTTCCAGTTCGATATGCATTACAATTTCTACCAGGCTGCGTTTTATGGCCCAGTCCATTCCCATTCTTTTTTCATACCAGCTGTCAGAATGGATAAACTCGCGCATGTACCTTCGGGCTTCGCGGGCATTATTATGCTGTAACCAAAATATCACGGCAAAAAATATAAGATCGTTTCTGTCGGTAGGGTCGGCTTTTTTTGTTTCTGCCAATGCCTTTGTCATTATTACAAGTGTGGTTTCGCCATTGCCGTAGTAATTTTCGTTAAGCAGATGCAGCAAATAGTATCGGGCAATAAAACGGCTGTAGTACTTTTTATTTTGCTTTTGCATTTCGGCAGCCATTATCTCCAGGTATTGTGAACACAACGTAAACCTCCTGTTCCTAAAATGAATATTGGCCATAAAATACAATATGTAAATATGGTAATACAGATGTTTTTGAGCCAGTTCCTGACGGGTAATTATAAATCGGTAGCTTCTTTCCAAAAAAGGCTCTATAAGGCTGTAGTTGCTGTTTATAGAGGCATACTCGTTTGCAATAAAAAGCATTTGGTAAAGTGATTTGAAAGTAAGTACTTCCCTTAACGATATTCCAAACGATTTCATGGTGCCGGTTATTAACTGCTGTATATCGGTAATTTTCCCTTTATGGTAAATCTCGCCCAATTCCCGGCGCATAACCGCATAGGCAAGATTAAGCTGTTCCTCATTTCGCAGCTTTTTATTATTTGCGGCAAAACTGGAAATTGCCTTATCAAGATCAAACGTAGGGTCAAAATGGGCAAACTGTATTTGGGTTTGGTAGATTTCGTTAAGCAGGGAAAAATGCTCGGTAGCGAAGGCTTTACTTTCGGCTTTAGTAAGGCACTTAAAGGCTTCTTTGTAAAGTTTATGCTCAAAAAACACACGGCTAACCATAAGCAGCCGCGTTATTTCGTGCTCATCATCGGTATTACTTTCAAAGCTTCGGTTAGCCATGAAACTAATAAGGCTGTCGTATACCCTTTTGCGTAGCGCATGGTAGGCATCAGTGTTTTTTGAAGTGCCGTAAAGCTTTTTTTTAATATTTATATCATCAGTTTCAAGTAATTTAAACAAGTCGGTGTTAAGAGTGTCTTTTCGTTTGTTTTTGTTGTTCAGATGTTTTATAAATGCTGATTTATCATCTGTTGACATTATAGATATAATTTCCCCTAATGCATTCATATTAAAATTACTTAAACGGTTAGTGATGTAAATATAAATAATATATCATCATTTTTTGTTGTTTTTTAGGTTTTGTACCCTGTTGTTTTATGTGAGATTTGCTTCATAATCAAAAACCAAAAATTATGGATCCGCTAAAAACAAACGAAGGGAATGATACCTTCACACAGGAAAACAAATTCAGGAAAACAACAACTGCACAAGGGGCAACTAAACCAAGTAATGCCTTTGTGGGTGCTTCATGGTGTGCCCTTATTATAGGAATGGCTTCTTACTGTATAGGACTTTTTAACGCTGGGGCAATGCTGCTTAATGAAAAGGGATATTATTTTACCATATTGCTTTTCGGGCTCTTCTCGGTAGTATCGGTACAAAAAAGTGTAAGGGACAGGCTGGAAGGCATCCCGGTAACCGATATGTATTATGGCATAAGCTGGTTTACCACATTTGCATCGGTAATACTATTAATAATAGGACTATGGAACGCCGACCTTGAACTCAGCGAAAAAGGCTTTTACGGAATGTCGTTTGCCCTTAGCCTCTTTGCTGCAATAGCCGTACAAAAAAATACCCGCGACTTAAAGACATTTGAAAAGGAGAATCCAAACGCTTAGCGGATTGCCCTGCGGTACCTTTACCTTACCGAAGCTACTGCGGGGCTTTTTTTAACCATCAATTATCTTACTATGAAAAATAGAGTAAAAATAATTTTATATAGCCTAGGGTTGGTATGTCTTTTTACCACCATTGCCGATATGGTTTTATGGTTTAAAGCTTGTGCACAATATGAAGGTTTTGAGGAAACAAAACAAGCCTATCTGTCATACTTTCCATTAAGTTTAAGGGGAGATTATACCCTAACGCTTATTAATTGTGGTATGTTGGCTGTTTCTGTACTTGTTTTTGCTAACTCCATAAGGATAGGGTTTCTTAAAACAGTTTCATTTGTATTAACTATCCTATCAGGGATCTTATTCTACTGGCAACTATTTTCTTTAATGTAAATCAGGATTTGACAACGAGAAGGAACAGCGGTTATTTGATATGCTGAAGCTTAGGGATGTTCATAAAGAATAAAAATCTTATTTTTAATTTAAAACCAATCACCTATGAGTTCGATAATTAAAGATTTGCCCGAACTGATAAGTCATAATATTATCAGTGAACAAACGGCAAAAGACATAGAGCGGTATTATGCCGCAAAAAAAGAAGATCAGGGGAGTAATACCCTAATGATTTTTGGTAGTATAGGCGCTATACTTGTGGGGCTGGGCATTATTTTGATATTTGCCCATAACTGGGATAATTTCTCAAAAACAGTAAAAACCATATTGGCAATTGCACCTTTACTGTTATGTCAGGTTGCTGCCGGATATGCTATATTTAAAAATAAGAGTCAGCTCTTTAAGGATATAGCAGCTATACTGTTGTTTTTTACGGTAGGTTCATCAATAGCTCTTGTTGCTCAAATTTACAATATACCCGGAGACCTTGAGGGTTATCTTTTAAGCTGGACTTTGCTGTGTATGCCTTTAATGTATTTGTTGAGGTCCAATATGGTAGCATTTCTGCATTTGGGCTTTATTACCTATTATGCGGTTGTAGCGGGTTATTTTGAAACCGAAAGGCCGTGGCCTTACCTGTTACTTTTAGGTGCTTTTATTCCTTTTTATTTAAGGAGGTTAAAGGAACATCCTTTTGGCAGGATTACCTCGCTGTTTAATCTGCTTTTTCCGTTAAGCCTTATAATAACCCTTGGAGCTTTTCTTGCCGGGGTAGGTGAGTTTGGTTTCCTTGTTTACATGGCACTACTGGGCTTTATATATAATACCGGACTTTTACCAAAACTGGAAAGCCGCAATGATTATTTAGGACTGGGGTCGGTTGGTATTGCCTTTATATTGCTATTCTCTTCCTTTAAATGGGTATGGGAAGAAATGGAAACCCAACAGGTTGTAGAAAGTTACTATATTATACTTTGGGCAATATTGTTTGGGGGTATGGTATATATGGCGATAATAAACGGAGGTAAACAGTTCTATAAAAATACCTTTCAGGCAGTAACGGTACTGTTTCCGGCTGTGTACCTTATAGGTATGGCAAACAGTGTACTGGCGGCAATACTGGATAATGTAATGGTTTTAGCACTTGGGGTAATAACCGTAAAGCAGGGTATTGATAAGGTTGATTTCAGGAAGCTTAATTTCGGGTTAACAATTATTGCGGCGCTTATTATATGTCGTTTTTTTGATACCAATATGACTTTTGCATTGAGAGGTGTACTGTTTGTTTGTGTGGGTGTTGGCTTTTTTGTGGCCAATTCCATGCTTGTTAAAAAGAAAAGAGCTAATGTTTTAAATACACCGGAAGATGAAAACTAAAAACATGTTTATAGTATTTGTGGTTGTGGCGATAGTTCAGGCATTTGTTCCGCTAAAAATGATATATGATACAGAGAAGATAAATGATGAGGGTACAGTTTATAAATTTAAAACCCAACCAATAGATCCTAGTGACCCTTTTAGGGGTAAGTATATCACTCTGCGTTTTGAAGCAGAGAGTTTTAAAACTACCGATTCTCTTATGGATATGAGACAGGATCTATATGTTAGTATTGAAAAAGACAGTGAAGGGTATGCCCGGGTAAAGGAAGTTTTGAGAGAGGAACCGGAAGAAGGAGATTACTTTAAAGCAGAGACCTATTATTTTAGCACAAACGGATTGCATCTTAGTTTTCCTTTTGACCGCTTTTATATGGAAGAAAGTAAAGCCCCTCAGGCAGAAGTTGCCTACAGGAAATACAGTGCTGCCAAGAACCCTAAACCTGCATATGCATTAGTAGCCATAAAAGATGGCCAAACCTATTTAAAGGATGTTATTGTTGATGATAAACCCATAAGGGAATATGTTATGGAACAACAGGAATAAAAAAGTCCCTCACTGAGGGGCTTTTTTATTATTTATGGTTTGATTTTATAAATTTCCTGATAGGTATCTACCCTTCCTGAAGGGTGTTGTTTTCTTTTGGAAGCATAAAAGTAAATACTATTCTCACTGTTAGGTGTTGCTCCTACAAACGGATGAATATAGCTTTTAACTTCGTTATGGTCTAAAAGAGTTTTATAGGTGTAATTGCCTTTTGCATCAAATTTTAAAACAGTAAAATCGGCATCTTCTGCCTTGTCTGTTGATATTTTAATTCTTCCGTTTTTAGCTACTTTAATTTCTTCAGTATTAAGAAATACATACAATTCATTATCCTTAAATAAAGTAGAAAAAGAAAGATGAGCACTACCCCTATGTCCGGATTGGGATTTTTGTATTCCTCTAAGCCAAATTAAATTCCCTTCAGAATCAATTCTTGCTGCATAGATATTACCATAAGACGTATAAAAATAGGGTTTAATAAGTCGGTTTTGTCCACCTGTCATATTGCTTTGAACTTTAGATCTGATTTCAAAAGTAATAAGGTTATCTCCGTTATCAGCAGTATGAACTCCTTTTATTAAATCTGGCCAATATATATGTTTATCGTTAATATCAATGTTAAGCTGAGAAGATATAGGCGAGAAATTACTTGATTTTACAGAAAATGAATTGCTGTCAATATTAAAGAAACATACTCCTTTTAAACGAAATTTATTTGTCTGGGAGTAAAATCCAAATAGTTTTATATTGTCATTTTCCTCAATCATTGTTAGTGTTCTTGGAGAGGAAGACCCGGTTGTGAGAATCTTTTTTTCAAATCCTGAAGAGGTTAACCGTTCTATTTCATAATGCGAGTAACGGTTGTCATACCCATCTGTTTTTGTGCTAAACGGATTGTTTGGTCTTATTGTAATTTTGGCTAAAAGAATTGCCGTTTTCATATCATCTTTAAGAGTAAAGGCTTTATAATGATAAATAAACTTTTTATCATCCTCATCATTAAAAGTGTGTTCCAAAATCGGATCAAGAGTTTCGCTGCTGTAAATTATCAATTTACTCTTTGTATCATCATTTTTAGTATCACCAGGTGGTAAACAAAATGCAAAAGCAGAATGATCATTACTAACCACAAGGGCATTGCCTACCATTGATGATCTTACGGGAGTAGTATAATCTATGTCAATATCTTTTAATTCCTGAAAATGACCTACTTTGCCGGTAAATATTTTTTTTGATGTAAAATTAAGTGTATCTATATCTGAAGATGAAGCATAAATACTTGATGTTTTTTTATCGTAATGTATATATAAAATGTAGATCTTGTTTTTAAAAGTGTAAAGAGAAATTAATTCATTATCTTCTCCTATTGTATATTTTTCTTGCTTTATTAAGTTGTTATCTTCATCAACAGTATAGAACACAATTTTTCTATAACCATCGCAAATAAACAATTTTTCTCCATTGGGTTTTTCAATTACCTCACGGGCATAGTATGAGAAATTTTTAGAGTTGTTAATGTCTATTGTTTCAATAGCACAGTTAATATTCTGTGCGTTTAAGCATAGGGATAGCAAGAGGGAAAGCCCTAATAAGATTTTTTTCATTAGTGATAATAAATTGGTTTGTTGGTGAGGCAAAAATAATAAAATAAAAAGCCCCTCAGTGAGGGGCTTTTTATTTTATAAGGAAAATTTAACCAGCTGTTTTTTTCTGCCTTTTCTACCTAAAAAGTAAATGTTGTTACCTTTTTTAGTAGTGGCTCCATATGCTACCATAAACGGAACTTCATTATCCTTGTCATCAAGTATTTCCTTAAACTCAAATTCACCGTTATGATTAATTTTAATTACATTAAGGTTTGATTTTTTGGCTGATTTTTGTCCAAACTGTATCCTGTCATTACGAAGTTTTTTCACCTTTTCTCCGGTATTGATAAAGAAATAGGTATCATTATCTACAATCATTGAGGTGTATGAAATGTAAGATTCGTTACCACTTGTTTGTTGACGCTTGTTAATATTTCTTGCCCAAAGTAATTCTCCCTCATGTGAAATTTTTGCTGTAACAATATCATCATAATGATAAATATAATATACGCCTGTGCTCATGCCGTTTTGACTTGCTCTTTGATGGGTAGTTATATAATACTCTTCAGCATTAAATACAATGTCATTATCAGGAGTTAAAAATACATCCCTATAAGAGATGTTCTTAAGTTCTTTCTCTTTTTTCTTTCCATATTTATCTATCAGGAACTGCTCTGTAAACTCATTGAATTTAGTGGTTTTTTTATCAAGGGTTACAGGGTCCATATCAAAGTAACAAAGGCCTTTAAAACGGTTATCGTTTCTGTCAGAATAAAAACCTACACAGGAAATTTTATCGCTTTTATAAACCGTTTTAAGAGATTGTGCGTAATGCTCATCGGTGTCAAAAGTTTGTATTTTAGCATCGCTTGGGGTAATACGGGTAAGCTCATAATGGTATTTTTTGCTTCCGCCTTTTTTTCCTTCTTTTTTATCTTTTACCCTGCCTAAAACATAAACTACCTTTCCGTCTTCAGATATATCTATGTTTTCGTATTTATATTTCCTGTCTTTTACCTCTCTCTTAAATTCGTGTTTAAGTGTAGGGTTAAGATTGTTGTCAAATATATGTATTAGGTGTTTTTCATTATTGTTTTTATCGTCAACATCAACAGTTACAGCAAAAGCTGTTTTGTCGTTATTTGTTATAAAGTTGGCTATGTAATCATTATCAATACTTCCGAAATTAAATAGCCCCGGAGTTTTAACTTCATCCCATTCCAGTGAGAAAAGTTCTTTTTGTGTAAACTTGAAGTCTTTAATATTGGCTGAATTAGCAGAGCATACATATTGTTTTTTCTTTTTATCATAGCCATAATCAATCATGTGAACGATGTCATTATTCACAACAATACCTATTAGTACACCTAGTTTAAGCTCATATTCATATTCTTTAATGAGTTGCAGATTGGCATCATAATGCTCAAAATAAAATCCACGTGTTGCTCCGGATAAGAGACTACCCTGATATGCACGTACAATAAATACGCCACCGTTTGAATCTTCTTCTACTAACAGAATTTTTGAATGTTTGTACTCATCTTTAAATACATCGCTTTTCTTCACTTTACAGGGAATGTCTGCTTCCTGAGCAGCGGTGTGAAAAATACTCAGGATAAACGAAATAATTAGTAATATGTTTCTCATAAAAAAAATGTTAAAGTACAAATATATCTTTACTTTTTTAAATAAGAAAGCAAAAAATCCAGACAATTGTCTGGATTTTTATCTTAATTGAATAGTTGTATTATTTTCCCGGGAAATCTGCTTTTCTCTTTTCAAGGAAAGCGGTAGTTCCTTCTTTAAAATCGGCAGTACCAAACGCTTCACCAAACGCTTTGATTTCTGCTTCATATCCGTTAACACCGTCTGTAAAGCTAGCATTGATAGCCTTAATAGCTGCAGATATTGCAACAGGTGAGTTTTTCATGATTTTTGAGGCAATACCTTTACAAAAATCTACAAGCTCTGCCTGTGGCACTACGTGGTTTACCAGTCCGTAAGCCTTCGCATCTTCGGCACCTATCATTCCTGCAGTCATAATTAGTTCCATAGCACGGCCTTTACCTACAAGCTGAGGTAAACGTTGTGTACCGCCATAACCCGGTATAACACCAAGAGATACTTCCGGCAATCCCATTTTAGCATTTTCTGACGCTACTCTGAAGTGTGCTGCCATGGCAAGCTCCAGTCCGCCACCAAGGGCAAAACCGTTTACTGCGGCAATAACCGGAGTAGAAAGGTTTTCTACAAAATCGAATAACAGCTCCTGACCTTTAGCTGCCAGTTCGCCACCCTGAGCTACATCAAAATCGGCAAATTCCGAAATATCGGCTCCGGCAACAAAAGCCTTTTCACCGCTTCCGGTTACAATAATAGCTTTTACTTCTTTATCAGCATCAAGGGCTTTAAAAGCCTCGTGAAGCTCCTGTATGGTAGCTTTGTTTAGTGCGTTTAGCTTTGTGGGTCTGTTAATGGTAATTACAGCAAGCCCGTTTTCTTTTTCCGCTAAAATATTTTCGTAGTTCATTTGAGTTTATTTTAGTTATTGTCTGTTTCTTTACTAGGTAAATCAATATCGGTAATTGGTAGGGAAACGAGGAATTTAGTGCCTTTGCCAAGTTCACTTTCAAAGGAGATGGTTCCGTGGTAATTCTCCACGATGTTCTTAATAATCCCAAGCCCAAGTCCCATACCGCTTGATTTGGTCGTGAATTTAGGTTCAAAAATACGATTTTTATTCTCTACGCTTATTCCCTTACCATTGTCTTTAACCGTTATTTTTACAAAATTGCCTTCACGGTAAACACGTACCTGTACAATAGGGTTGTGCTGATCTTCCGGTATGGCCTGTATCGCATTTTTAACCAAATTGGTAATAATACGTATTAACTGGGTACGGTCCATACGGGTAGTAATATCCGGTTCCTCGGCGATAAAGGAGATAAAACCTTCATTAAATATTTCAAGTGCCAGCTGGACAATCTTAACGATATTAACCGTTTCATTTTGTTGTGCCGGCATTGATGCAAAGCTCGAGAAAGCTGATGCCACCGAACTCATCGTGTCTATCTGTTGGATTAGTGTTTTCGAAAACTCATCCAGTTTTTTCTTAATATCGGGGTCATTTGGATCAAACCTGCGCTGAAAGCTCTGTACCGTAAGACGCATAGGGGTAAGCGGATTCTTAATTTCGTGTGCTACCTGTTTTGCCATTTCTCTCCATGCCTGTTCCCTTTCGCTTTGTGCCAGTTTTGTAGCACTGTCTTCCAAGTCGTCTACCAGTGCATTGTATGACTTTACAAGCTGGTTGATTTCCTGGGGAGAATCGTCCATGTGTATTCTTTCGTTTGTTTGGCTCAGTCGGGTTTCCGCTATCCTTTCACTAATCGCTTTAAGTGATTTGGTAATAAAGCTGGAAAGGAAATAGGCTACAATTATCGAAATAAGGAGCATAAAGGAATATACTTGCCCAAAACGCATAAAGAAATTGCGCTGTTCCTTTTCATAATACCCTTCGTCCTTTATGTAGGGAAGGTTAAGTATTCCCAGTGGTTTGAATTTGGTATCGTTAAGGTAACTGTAGGAGGAACGGAATTTTTGCCCGTCAATATTCTTAAGGTCTACATAGCGTTTTTCGGCAGTACTGCGCAGTACTCTCAAAATGTTTTTGGGTATGGTAGTATTGTCTACGGTATCTACCGAGAATCCGGCTTTTGACGATTTTAATAAACGCCCGTTAAGATCATAAATGTTTACTTCCAGCCCGTGGATATTGGCCAGTTCATGAATCCTTTCCCTGAAAATAAGCGGAAGGTTTTCGGTAGAGAGCGGGTAGGTAGTGGTAGAAAGAATGTAATTGATATGCTCCTTTATGGCATTTTCCTTTCGTTCCAGCCTGTCTTCATGGTATTCTTTTGCCTCTTTTCCAAACTGGTAAATGGAAACCGCAGCAATAAGTAGCGAGGCTATAAGAGTCACCAATATCATGGAAAGGAATATCCTTACCCTTAGCGACCATTTTCTTATCTTAAACTGCTGCTTCATTTAACGCATTACGAGTTGTTTTTCTCCCTAATCCTTTTATAAAACTTAAAACCAAGCATTATTAGTATGGAGAATAGTAAAATACCTACCACGCCATAAATCCAGTTTACGGCGTTTTTTAAAATTACTAAAAAAACAACGGCAAATAAAATTATGGTAGCCCCTTCGTTCCAAATACGCATAAAGTTTGAGGTATGTTTTATTTCATCACACTGCAGTTGTTTGAAAATAGAGTGGCATTTTAAATGATACAGGTATAACAGGAATACAAATCCCAGCTTTACATGCATCCAGGGTTGAGACAGCCATGCGTTACCCGTAGCGGTAAAAAACAGCATCCAGTAGGCAAAAATACTTGCCAGTACTGCCGATGGCCAAGTGATAATATACCACAGCCTGTAAGCCATAATTTTGTATTGTTTGATAAGTATTTCTTTTTCAGGCGAAGGCTTGTTATTAGCCTCCAGGTGGTATACAAATAGCCTCACTATGTAAAAAAGCCCCGCAAACCAGGTTATTACAAAAATGAGGTGCAATGATTTTATGTAGTTATATTCCATTATTGTTTTTTAAGATGGTGTGTCATTTCCTGCCTTAAAAACAGCCCTGTTACTATGGTAGAGAGCACGTCTGCAATGGGGAATGAAACCCACACACCAAAAATACCAAAAAACTGTGGTAAAATAAGCACCAGCGGGATTAAGAAAAAGCCCTGCTTGGAAAGCGTTAGTAATAGGGCTTTTGTTGCCTTACCGGCTGCCTGAAAATAAGCTGCTCCTATAAGCTGAACAGCAATAATAGGTGATGCTGCAAATACCCATCGCAAAGCACCCGGGGTATCGGCTATTACAACGGCATCGGTAGTGAATACCGATACTATAGGTTTGGCAAAAGTGAGCACCGCTATAAAAACGATTACGGCAAAAAGCGCAGCATATTTTATAGAAGTAAAAATGGTTTCCCTAACTCTGCTGTAGTTTTCAGCGCCATAGTTATATCCGGCAATAGGCATAAAACCCTGCGTAATTCCCAGTACCGGGAAAAGGGCAAACATAAGCATACGGCTTATAATACCATATACGGCAACGGCATGCTCGCCACCTTCGGCATATAAGGTATGGTTAAGAATAATTGCCAGTATACTTATTACTCCCTGTCTTGCAAAAGTTACAAAGCTCAACGATAGTATTTCGCGCGCCAGTTCCTTGTGGAAAACAAAATGCTTTAGTTCCAATTTCAGTTCGCTTTTATAAATAAAGAACCAAAGGATGTACAAAAAGCAAAGGAAAAAGGAGAGTGAGGTTGCCAGAGCAGCGCCAAATACACCAAGGTTTAATATCTTTATGAATATAATATCCAGTATGATATTTGAAACTGCCGAAATGATCATAGCCACCATAGCATGGCGGGATTTGTCTTCGGCACGTATAACGTTGTTACCCGTCATACAAAATGCCTGAAAAGGCACGGCAAAAAGTATGGGTAAAAAGAATTCTTTAGCCGGAACCATTATATCTCCGTTAGCACCAAAGGCAAAAAGTACCTCTTCACTAAAAAAGAACCCTATAATTACAAATAACGATGCAATCCCAAAGGTCATCATGATTTGATGGGCAAAGGTATTAAGGGCTTTTTCGCGGTTGCCCTTACCCAATGCGCGGGAGAGTACAGAACTACCACCTATACCGATGGCCATACCCATGGAGGATATGAAAAAGGTAATGGGCATAACAACCGATAGGGCTGCTATGGCCAGCGCACCTATCCAACGGCCTACAAATATAGTGTCAATAAGGACATTAACTGTCATGAACAGGATGCCTATGGAAGCAGGGACCGACTGCCTGAAAAGCAGTTGCTTAATGTCCTTATTAGCTAAATCCGTAGAGGTTATTGACATTTATACCACAGGTTTTTCTGCGTTAGCCCACTCGTTTATCCAGTTTGCCACCACATCAACCCATTCATTATTATCATTAAGGCAAGGAATAGCATGGAAGTTTTCGCCTCCGTGCTCTTTAAAGTCTTCGTTGGCACGCATGGCAATTTCTTCCAGCGTCTCAAGGCAGTCTGCCACAAAAGCAGGGGTAACTACGGCAAGGTTTTTAATTCCTTTTGCCGGCATGTTGTTTATTTCGATGTCGGTATAAGGTTCAAGCCATTTGTCGCCCGCCAGCCTTGACTGGAAAGTAAGCGAATATTTATCTTCAGGGATGCCCAGTTGCTCCACAACCAGTCTGGTTGTTTCATAACACTGGTGACGGTAACAGAATTTATGTGCTGCCGATGGTGTTGTACAACAGGTATCGTTTATTTTACAATGTGATTTGGTTACATCGGTTTTCCTTATGTGGCGTTCCGGTATACCGTGGTACGAGAACAGCAGGTGGTCATAATCAAAACCTTCCAGTGAGCCTTTAATAGAGTTTGCCAGTACTTTAATATAGTCGGGCTTATTGTAAAATGCAGGGACATCGGTAAATGTCATTTGCGGGAATTTCTTTTTGCGAATTTCTTCTGCCAACACTAAAATAGTAAGGGTAGAAGCCATGGCATATTGCGGATAAAGCGGGAAAAGCAATACTTCGGTCACACCCTGGTCTGCCAGTTGCTGTAATCCGGTTTCTATAGATGGTTTACCGTAACGCATAGCCAGTGCTACAGGGAGTTCGGTTTTTTGTACCACTTTTTTGTGCATCCTTTCAGAAAGTACGATAAGCGGAGACCCTTCGTCCCACCATATTTTTTTGTAGGCTTCTGCCGAGTCTTCCGGCCTTTTCCTTAAAATGATACCCCTAACTAAAAGAGCTCTTAGTAAAAAAGGAACATCTATAACATACTTGTCCATAAGGAACTCGTCCAGATATGGCTTTACGTCTTTTGGTTCCGGACTGTCCGGAGATCCAAGGTTAACTAACAATACACCTTTCATGTTTATCTTACTGTTGTTGTTTTTAGTGTTTGTCCGGCAAAGGTCATCAAAAACCATGCTCGGAATATCAAAAATCTTATTTTTAACGAATGTTGAATGTTGCGGTTTTAAAAATCGTAAACTGTAACAGCAATATCTTTTTCTGATAGTGTCGAAATGATTAACGGCTCAATTTTATCCCAGGTTCCTCCGGCAAGACCGCAACCTATTCTTGGCATGTGTACAGAAGCATTTATTTGCTTAGCAAAAGCTGCGGTTTTTTCCAGTCCGCTTAAAACAGCTTCATAACGTATGGGTGGATTACCGCTTTCGTCTTTATTTATTTTATGTTGACCGATTATGTTGGCTACCCATGTGTTTTCGTTAGCCTGAACAAACTGGGCTTCACCCAAATTAAAATTCTCACCAGATTTGTGCCATTCCCTGTATTGTTTTTCCGGTTCGGGCCATCTTTTGGAAACAGCCATAACAAAACCTTTGCCCCATCCGCCTATATCGTTACAAATATGTACTATAATGCGGTTGCCTTCATCCTGAGGGTTAGTGGCATCGCCTTTTATATAATTTATATCTTTCATTGGTTTGTGTTGGTTGCAATTTTATTTTTAGCGAATACTTAATTTTTAAAGTCCTTCAGGTTCACTTCTGTTAAATGACTTGTTATTGTTGTGCAAGTTTATTAAAACGTGCTTAAGCTCATCCTGGTTACAATAATAATAATC
This sequence comes from Flavobacterium sp. C4GT6, assembly GCF_036347315.1. Classification (NCBI taxonomy): domain Bacteria; kingdom Pseudomonadati; phylum Bacteroidota; class Flavobacteriia; order Flavobacteriales; family Flavobacteriaceae; genus Flavobacterium; species Flavobacterium sp. C4GT6. The sequence continues at coordinate 373,193 of NZ_JAZGZU010000003.1, read as the reverse complement.
TATTTCACCATAGACAGTGTATGATGATATATTAAATCCTTCTTCAATATCATTATACCAGATAACTTTTTTTCCAAAAATAGCCACAACCCAAAAACCACCCCTTTCATTACCATATTTTGATTCCTGCCACTTTTCGGGTTCTGTTTTTATGAGTTCCCATAACTGTTTAACGGATAAATCAAATTCTTCCGGTTTAATGAGGCTGTTTAATTCGGCTAAAGTTATTGGTGTCCACATTAGGTATTAGGGTTTATAGACATCAGGTATTTTTTAGGGGTAGTGCCAAACTTCTTTTTAAAAGCAGCGATAAAATGGCTGGCAGTACTGTAACCTATTCGCAAACCTACTTCGTTTACATTATAAGTGCCGCTATCCAGCAGCTTGCGGGCGTACTCCATTTTATAGTCAAACAAAAAGCTGTACACACTGTCGCCATAAATTTGCTTAAAGCCCATTTTAAGCTTTTTCAGGTTAATGCCTACCTGGTCTGCCAGTTCCTGCAGTCCCGGTGGTTCGGCCATGTTGGCAATAACAATATCTTTAGCTTTCCTTATTTTTATTACGTTGTCCTCGTCTACCAAAAACGGACACTGCTCTGTATTGGCATCTTCATTACGATTAAAATACAGGCTAAGCAGCTCGTATACCTTTCCCTTAAAGTACAGTTTCCTTATGGACTGGTGCAGGTTAAAGTTAAACAGTTGGTTTAGCGCAATAGCCATAGACGGGTTAATCTTATCGTCCTTATAGTATTTCTTGTCAATATTCTCTGAACTCAGGAACGGAATATAATCGGCTTCTTCCGAGAAAAAACTGTGAAACTTTTTTATAGAAATAAGTACCGAAATTACCCATGAATGTGGTGCAATTTCAAGGTGTACCGGCAGTTCTTTTTGCGGATTGTACAGAAAAAGCGATACCTCTTCCCTTAGGTCTAAGGCATAACGCCCCTGGTTGAATATAAATTTGGCCCTGCCTTTTAATCCAAAGTGAAACTGAATTAAATCGGTGTTTACATCCCTTTCAAAATGAGAGGTTTCGTCACTGTCGTTTTGGAAACGCAGTACAAAAAAATCATCCTCAATTTTAATTTCCTCGTGAGAACCCATAGCGATATTTTTTTAGCGGGATTTTTTAAAATATAAAATCCTTTTATTTAGAATTGTTCTAAACTATATTTTCGCAAAACATTGATTTCATTGCAAATTTAGGGTATTTAAGCATTAAAAATACATTTTGGGTTAAAATATCCCACAGCGATACAAAAAGAACTTTGAGCGTTATTTTTTAATAAGCCTTAATGATAATTTTGTGATACTTTTAGGAAAGTGAGTACTATGGAGAATAATAACTTATCGAGGCACCTATACTTTTATGCAATAGGATTGAGCTACAAAAAGGCAGATGCCGAGATTAGGGGTAAGTTTAGCTTGGGCAATGAAGCAAAGACAGATGTGCTTGAGCAGGCTAAAAATGAAGGGGTAAGCAGCCTTGTTGTAATATCTACCTGTAACAGGACAGAGATATACGGGTTTGCACAACACCCGTTCCAGTTAATCAAATTACTTTGTGATAACAGTCAGGGTTCTGTAGAGGAATTCCAACAGGTGGCTTTTGTTTTTAAAGGCAAAGAAGCCATTAATCATATTTTTAGGGTAGGTACCGGGCTGGACAGCCAGATACTGGGTGACTTTGAAATTATAAGCCAGCTTAAAAGCGGTTTTGTGGAATCTAAATCAAAAGGACTTGCCAATGCCTTTATGGAAAGGCTGGTAAACAGTGTTATACAGGCAAGTAAGAAAATAAAGAATGAAACGGAACTTAGCTCGGGAGCCACTTCGGTTTCTTTTGCATCGGTTCAGTACATTATGAATAATGTGCAGGATGTTTCCAATAAGAACATACTGCTTTTCGGTACCGGAAAAATCGGCCGCAATACCTGCGAGAATCTTGTTAAGCATACCAAAAACGAACACATCGTTTTAATTAACAGGACTAAGGAAAAGGCAGAAAAGGTTGCCGGTAAGTTTAACCTTGTGGTGAAGGACTATGATGTGCTTCCGCTGGAAGTGCCAAAGGCCGATGTACTTGTTGTGGCTACAGGAGCACCTGTGCCAACCATAGATAAAGATATACTGGTATTAAATAAACCACTTTTAATACTTGATTTATCCATCCCTAAAAATGTTCATGATAATGTAAGGGAGCTGGACAATGTCACTGTTGTGCACCTTGATGACCTTTCTAAAATTACCGATGATACGCTGGAGAAAAGGAAAAGACACATTCCTGCAGCCGAATTAATCATTGAGGAAATTAAGGATGAATTCATCAGTTGGATGAATGCCAGGAAGTTTGCCCCTACCATTCATGCCCTTAAAGAAAAGCTTAACTCAATAAAAGAGACCGAACTTAGCTTTCAACGCAAAAAAATAAGTAATTTTGATGAGGAACAGGCTGAGATAATCAGCAAACGATTAATTCATAAAATTACAACACATTTTGCCAATCACTTAAAAGACAACGATACCATGGTAGATGAGAGCATCGAGTGGATAGAGAAAGTCTTTAAGATTGAAAATACTTCGAAATGAACAAAGCCATCAGAATAGGCACAAGAGATAGTGAGCTTGCCCTTTGGCAGGCTCATACTGTAGAAAAGAAGCTGAATGATTTAGGATATGCTACCGAGATTATAGCAGTAAAATCAGACGGCGACGTTGTTTTAGATATTCCCCTTTACGAGTTTGGGATAACAGGTATATTTACTAAAACCCTTGATGTCGCTATGATAAAAGGGCAGGTGGATATTGCCGTACACTCCATGAAAGATGTACCTACAGCCCTGCCGAAAGGTATAGTACAGGCTGCGGTATTAGAGCGTGCTAATGTACGTGATATACTGGTACACAAAGGGAACCTTGATTTTTTACACGATGCGGGTACTATTGCTACGGGTAGCCTTCGCAGGCAGGCACAATGGCTTAACAGGCACCCTAACCACAAGGTAACCGACCTGCGTGGTAACGTAAATACAAGACTTAGAAAACTTAATGAAAACGACTGGAATGGTGCTGTATTTGCAAGTGCCGGACTGGAGCGTATAAACCTGCTTCCTGAAAACCACCTGGTTTTGGACTGGATGATACCTGCCCCTGCACAGGGCGCTATGCTTGTTGTAGCGATGGAGGAAGATACCTACACAAGGGAAGCAGTTGCAAAACTAAACGATAATAAAACCGAAGTGGCTACGCATATAGAACGTCAGTTTTTAAAGAAACTTGAAGGGGGTTGTACAGCTCCTATAGGTGCACTGGCTACAATTGAAGATAACGAGATTCGCTTTGAAGGTGTACTGCTCTCTATAGACGGGAAGCAGAAAATACACGTTGAGAAAGCTATGGCAGTCTCGGGAGACTTTAGTAACTTTGGTAATGACTGTGCTGAAGAAGTGCTTGCGAATGGCGGAACGGAATTAATGGCGGAGATACGCGAAAAACTTAAAAAATAGGCAATGGCTAGAAACCTGTCATATACATTATCAAAAATATACGGTTTTATTGACATCCTTTTAATAGTCTTCCTGATTTTTGATTTTGGCTATGAGAATATCATAACAGACTGGCTTAATCATAAAACACTTTATTTAACCTTTTTGGTACTGCTCCTTATAGGTTTTAATATGCTAAGGATTAAGCATGCCTACAAACCCGGAAGGCGTAAAATGTTTAAGGCCAATATGCTCGTGCTTGTAGTTACCTTTATACTGGCCACAATAGCTTTTATAACGGGTGACGAGTATGGGCGGCTTAACGATGTAAACTTTATACTCGATACGGGCCTTATACTTTACTTCTTTTTAAGACTTACTAATCTTATACGTAAGTTATACGACATTTACTATAACCCTACTATTTTGTTTGTGGGAAGTTTTGCTATTGTGGGGCTTATAGGGGCTTTTTTATTGATGCTGCCTAATGCCACAACAAACGGCATAACCTTTACCGATGCCTTTTTTACCTCAATTAGTGCGGTGTGTGTTACCGGACTCGTAGTACTTGACACGGCTAAAGATTTTACCTTTATGGGTAAAACGGTAATACTGGTTCTTATCCAGGTGGGCGGTATAGGGATGCTTACCTTTACCTCTTTTTTTGCTTACTTCTTTAAGCAAAGTTCCTCGTTTAGGGAAGGGATGAATGTGAGTAGTTTTGTGGAGAGCGAAGGGCTTCATGATGTAATGCGCCTGGCTATGCGTGTGGTAGTATTTACCCTGAGTATAGAGATAGTAGGAGCCTTTTTTATTTACTATAGTATTAATGATGTTGCCGAGATAAAGAACAAGTTTTTCTTCTCGTTGTTCCATTCCATTTCGGCTTTTTGTAATGCAGGGTTCTCTACACTTTCCAGCGGACTGAACGATACAGCACTGCAGGAGGCATACCAGTTCCAGTGGATTATAATGCACCTTGTTATATTGGGCGGATTGGGTTATAATATAGTATTCAACTTTTTGCGCTACATAAAGCGATTTGTAATGAGTATGGTAGCAAACAGGAGAATGTATACCACAGTAAGGGTTATTACATTAAACTCCAAAATAGTGGTAATTACCACAGCCATACTGTTAACAGGAGGTACGCTGTTTTTCTTTTTTGCAGAGAAAGGGCACCTGTTCCAAAACGAATCATTTTATGGTAAGGTTACTTCGGCGGCATTTACCTCGGTTACAGCCAGAACTGCCGGATTTAATACTTTTGACTTTGCCGATCTTTCCATGCCAGCCATCCTTTTTGTTATCTTTTTAATGTGGATTGGTGCCTCACCGGGATCTACCGGAGGTGGTATAAAAACCAGTACCTTTGCACTGGCTACACTAAATATAGTGGCTATTGCAAAAGGTAAGGAACACATCGAATTAAGAGGCCGAAAAATAAACAACCAGTCGGTTAAACGTGCTTTTGCCATTATATGTATATCGTTAATGGTAATAGGTTTGGGTATTTTAATGATACTGTTTTTTGAGAAAGATTTTACCCTTATACAAATAGCATTCGAAACGTTCTCGGCCTTCAGTACCGTTGGGCTTAGCCTGGGTATAACGGCAGGGCTTAGTGTAGGCAGTAAATATGTTTTAATATGTGTAATGTTCTTTGGTAGGATAGGTTTACTCAACCTTTTAATAGGTATGATGAAACGACTGCATACGCAAAACTATAACTACCCGGAAGAGAACATTTTAATTAACTAAAATAAAAGAATATGAAGATTATCATCTTTGGATTGGGAAATTTCGGGATGTCACTGGCGGTAAACCTGACAGAGACCGGAAATGAGGTTATTGGGATTGATAATAAGATGGATAAGGTAAATATCGTTAAGGATAAAATTTCGCATGCCATATGTATGGATGCTACTAACGAGCAGGCCTATAAGGCACTCCCTATAAAGGATGCCGATATTGCTGTTATTGCCATTGGTGAGAACGAGGGAGCAGCCATTATTGCCACAGCGGTAGTTAAAAAGCTTACCAATGCAAAAATAATTGGACGTTCATTATCTCCTATTCACGATACGGTACTTAATGCAATGGGTATTGAGAATATTATTCACCCTGAGCAGGATTTTGCCGACAGGCTCGCCAAGAAAATTAACCTTAAGGGGATAGTAGATAACTTTAATATTGATAAGAACTATTCGATATCAGAACTTAAAGCCGGACCAGAATTTGCCGGGAAAACACTGGAAGAATTAAACTTTCAGGAAAAGTTTACGCTTAGAGTTATTACCATATTAAGGAGAAAAGTAAGAAAAACCATTTTAGGTACTACAAACTTCGTACAGCAGTCGGAAGGATTTGTAGACAAGAATACGGTTATAGAAGAAGGCGATATACTTGTGGTATTTGGCCTTAATAAAGATGTGGGCAAATTTTGCAGCCGCAGGTAAAACAGTAAAGATTTGGAAGGCGGTATCCGTATATTATCCACTAAAAAACTGCAGGGAAACCACAGGCAGTATTTGCTTAATGCAGGACTTAGTGTTTTGGAAGCCGACTTTATTACTACGGTAAACAAACCATTTGAACTGGGTGATATACCCCATAACCTGATTTTTACCAGTCAGAATGCATTTAAAAGTTTCCTGCTTAGCGGCAGGAGTACACAATATAAAGGGAGCAGTATTTTTTGTGTGGGAACCAAAACAGCCGAACTGGTACAACAGCACGGATATACAGTTGAGGTTTATGCCGATTATGCCAAAGACCTTTCCCAAATAATACTACAGCAGTATAAGGAAAGGGAGTTTGTATTCTTTTCGGGAAACCTGAGGCAGGACACATTGCCGTTAGCCATTAAAGGAGCAGGTATAAGGCTTACCGAAATACAGGCATATGAAACGGCATTAACGCCACATAAAATAAACGCCGAACTGAACGGAGTACTGTTTTTCAGTCCGTCGGGGATTGAGAGCTTTCTTCAGGAAAATGAAATAAGCAATACTGTTTGCTTTTGCATAGGGACAACCACCGCAAAGGCTTTACAGGGAATAACAGAAAATATAGTGGTCGCAAACCACCCTTCGGTGGAAAATGTGATTATACAATGTATTAATTATTATAAAGATAATCCTGCAAGGTTTTAAAAACCTTGTGAGAGGAAAAGTAATAAACAGAAAAAATGATCAAGAACGACTTATTTTTAAAAGCGCTACGCAACGAAACAGTAGAAAGGCCACCGGTATGGATGATGCGCCAGGCAGGAAGATACTTACCTGAGTTTCGTGCACTAAGGGACAAATATGACTTTTTTACCCGTTGCCAGACACCGGAACTTGCAGCCGAAATCACGGTTCAGCCAATACGTATCGTTAAGCCGGATGCAGCTATCTTATTTTCTGATATCCTTGTGGTACCACAGGCTATGGGTATTGAGGTGCTTATGAAAGAGAATGTAGGTCCGTTTTTACCAAACCCTATACGTACAGTACAGGATGTGGAGCAGGTGCGCATACCGGATATTCATGAGTCACTTGGTTATGTAATGGATGCTATTAAGCTTACAAAAGAGATGCTTAATGATGAGGTGCCGCTAATAGGTTTTGCAGGATCACCATGGACAATTTTCTGTTATGCAGTAGAGGGTAAAGGCTCTAAAAGCTTTGATACGGCAAAAGGATTTTGTTTCTCTCAGCCGGAAGCAGCCCATGCACTGCTTCAAAAAATAACCGATACTACCATAGCTTACCTTAAAGAAAAAGTGAAAGCAGGTGTAAATGCCGTACAGGTGTTTGACAGCTGGGGAGGTATGCTTTCTCCGGTAGATTATCAGGAATTCTCATGGAAATACATTAACCAGATTGTTGAGGCTCTGGCTCCCGAAACTCACGTTATCGTGTTTGGTAAAGGATGTTGGTTTGCCCTTAACGAAATGGGACAAAGTAAAGCTTCGGCACTTGGTGTAGACTGGACCTGTTCGGCACGTAATGCACGTTACTTATCGGGCGGACAGATAACACTACAGGGTAACTTTGACCCTTCACGATTACTATCACCTATACCAACCATTAAGAAAATGGTACATCAAATGATTGATGAGTTTGGTAAGGACAATTATATCGTTAACCTTGGTCATGGTATATTACCAAATATTCCGGTAGATCATGCCAAGGCATTTATCGACGCAGTAAAAGAATATCGTTAATAGTAGTATTCAGGAACAGTAGCAGGCTTTAGGGCAGGCTACTGTACACTGATTACGAAACACCACAATGTTATGCCGCTTAGTTTAGGTTTAAGGGATGAGGACAACGAAAGGATAAACAATCAGCTTAAAAAACTGATATCCCTTGTTTTTGTACCCGACGGATGGAGTGATAATGATGCAGATGCCCAGCTTGAAGGGATAGGTTTATCATTGACAAAACTTAAAACCATTACTCCGGAAGCGCTTAATAACCATTTGGCAAAGGCTGGTACAGACTGGCAGAATATGGAGCTTTTTGCCGACTTCCTGGCAAAGCTTTCTGAAAAGGAAAATTACAGCGAACTAAAACAAAAGGCTGTATCTTTATATAGTTACATACAATCAGGGAGCAAAGTTTTTTCTTTTGATATAGCAAACAAAATATCCCGGTTAAAATAGCAGGCAATGGAAACCGTAAGCTGGAGAACAGACCGTATAGCACAAATACTTCCGCAGGAGTTTTTTAACCTTGTGGACAGGAACAGGGAGCACATACGCAAAACGTTTCCAATTACGGCTTTTGCCAATTCTGACCTTGAGAAAACCGAACAGTTCCTTACACAGGCACTGGAAACCGAACAGAAAAAAGAAGGTTATTACTTTTATCTGCGCAGTCCGCTTACCACAAAACTTATAGGTTATGTGGTGGTTAAAAACATTTCTGTAAGGACCAGTAAATGTGAACTGGCCTATTTTATAGATATGGATTATGAGGGCAAAGGGATAATAACAAAAGCGGTAGCTAATGCTGTTGATTTCTGTTTTACAGAAATAGGGATGAATAAGGTTTTTATATGTACCTCTCCGGTAAACAGGGGCAGCCAGCGCGTTGCCGAAAAAAACGGGTTTGTGAAGGAAGGTATACTTAGGCAGGAATTCAGGAACGGATACGGCGAGTTTGAAGATATTATTTATTTCGGACTATTAAAATCAGAGTACTACAATGGGAAATAGCAATTGCCTAAAAGGGTTAAAGTTTTTCATGCTGGTTTTAATCAGTGTGGTAAATATGCATGTTGTATATTCTCAGGATATGAAATCAGACAGTAGTAGGATTAACAGTATAATAGCCGATATAAGTATGGGGCGTGAGACTCCTCAGCTTTTTGTTATAACTGATAAAGAGAATGTGGCATTAATAAACCGTTACATTGATGCCCGAAACAGGGAAAAGGAAATAAAGGAAAATGAACTGAAGCTTGCTAAGGAAAATACGCTTGGGGAGCGTTACAAAAAAGGGGATAAAACAACTATTCCGCAAATTATCGCAATACTAAAAAGTCGTGACGAATCAGCAATTAGTGATTTATTTAATGAATTGGAACTGGAAGATGATACTACTAAAAGAACAAGACTTTTTTTAGACGATTCAGTTAAAAAAGAACTGTTTCCTTTAATTGAAGAACCTGAGCTGGAGCGTACAATAGTTCAGTTTTTAGGTTATAACAGAGTAGAGGGTTACATTAAACTGTTTGAAGAAAGGTTGTTGTCGGGAAAATCGACAAATAAAGACCGTATTTTATATTGGCTGGGTAGTGACGGAACAAGTGAAAAAACAGTAGACTATTGTATTAGTCCTAATGAGGTAAAAAGCAGTGCGCTGTTTGTAGGAGATCTTAGACCTTTTCTTGAAAACGGAACGCCAGAGATAAAAGCTAAAATCCTAAATTTTATGACGGAGATAGTTTTGAATAATCCGGTAAAGGAAAGTTTTTTTAAAGACAGACCATCAAGAGATACATACCTTGTATCTGATTTTAGGATAGAGGGAGAAATTCATGTTTCTGGTGAAACATATACTATAGCAGGGAGTACTCTTTCACAAAAAAGAAAGGAAGAGCTTATTCTCCAGTGCATATTTGATGTTCTTAAACATGGAGATAAAAAGCAGAAAGAGGAAATAAAAGACACTGTTTTGAAAAGTGTAGAAAGCTTTGAAAATGAGGAAGCCAAAATGTTTTTTGAGAGTGAATTTAACAGGCTGGCTTTTGGTACTTATGATGCCCAAAAACAAATTGAAATAATTGAGAATACGCACCAGTTTACTGTACTAAATAATTTTAATCAATTGTGTTATAAGATTTCTGAGGAGAAAAAGCTTGCACCGGAAGTATATGTGGCTCTTTTCAAAAAGTTTGATTTAATTGAAAAAATAAGACGAAAAGAAGCATGGTTTTTTACAGATATATTTAAGTATTTACCCAATTTTACAGAGTTGACCCAAGCATATATTGAAGATGATATTATAAAGCAGGAAATGCTTGAGCGCTATGACAGGGTTAATCAAACAGAGGAGTATACTGATAAATATATCAGGGATATAGGTCTTGTTGACAATGATTTTGATGCTGTTGTTTTTAAGACAAATGATTTTTTTTATGGTGATATGGTTATATACAAAAGTCTATATAAAGCTGGTATAAGTATAGAATTTGATACAGAATCAATTTCCTATCCAGCCGATAATGATAATCTTCTTCTAAATTTTGTAAAACATACAAGGGGTAAATTATCAGGGGTAAAGGCTTATCAGGAAGTCAAGTTTGATGCCTCTCCAGAGGAAAGTATTGATACACAATTGTATGTAATTCATAAAGATAAATGCTATATAATATTCCCTGAAAATTATAGGGATTGGTATAATGTTACAACAGTTGTAGATTTAGTGAATACCATGCTAGAGGAAGAAGGTATTAAAGAAGAATTCGTTTCTGTTGATACCGGTGACCAGACTACCTATTACATATTTGGGGAAAGAGAAAAAGTAGAAAAACTAAAAAAGGAATATAAACTAGATTATACTTACGAGGAAGAAGGGTATTATGATGAAAGATAAATTTTACCAATACATACAGGATTTACAGGATACTATAACATCAAAGCTGGAAGCGGTAGACGGCAAAGCAAAATTCAGGCAGGACCTTTGGGAACGCCCTGAAGGCGGCGGCGGTCGTACCCGTGTTATAGAAAACGGTAATGTGTTTGAAAAGGGAGGAGTGAATATCTCTGCCGTACACGGTCCGTTACCTAAGGCAATGCAGGCTTATTTTAATGTAGGCGATGTTGATTTTTTTGCCTGCGGACTGAGTCTTGTAATACACCCTAAAAATCCGTTTGTACCAACAGTACATGCCAACTGGAGGTATTTTGAAATGTATGATAAACAGGGTAACCTGGTAAACAGCTGGTTTGGCGGTGGTCAGGATTTAACGCCTTATTACCTTTTTGAGGAAGATGCAAAACACTTCCATCAAACCTGTAAAACAGCCTGTGATAAGCATAATCCGGAATTTTATACTAAATTTAAGCAACAGTGTGACGATTATTTCTGGAATGCACACCGCAATGAGGCGCGTGGTATAGGCGGACTGTTTTTTGATCACTGTAAGGCTACCGATAGCTTTAGTATGGAAAACTGGTATGACTTTGTGACCGAAGTAGGTAACAGTTTCCTTGAGGCTTATGTGCCTATTGTTGAAAGAAGAAAAGATACAGAATATACAGAAGAGAACAGGACATGGCAGGAAATACGCCGTGGCCGTTATGTGGAATTTAACCTGGTACATGACAAGGGTACGCTTTTTGGGCTTAAAACCAATGGTAGGATAGAGAGTATCCTTATGAGTTTACCGCCACATGTACAATGGATATACGACCATCATCCTGAAAAGGGTAGTGAGGAAGAGAAATTGATAGAAGTATTAATGAAACCGATTAATTGGGTATAAAAGGATTTATAGGGGCGGTATTGCTAACAGGCTCGGGTTGCTTTGCACAGGCCGACAGTATTACTAATGCCTATATCCAAAAATTCCCCGATAAGTTATCCGTACAATTATTTACGCTCAACACTTCAAATCAGTTTACTCTTGATTATGAGGATATAGGGACAATTATAAATATGGTTCCTAATGAAAGAAGGACACTGGGTGTAACCGTACAGTACGATTTTATATCGTTTAATCTGGGGTTTGCCCCTAAATTCTTTGCAGAGAATAAGGACAACAGGGATAGTAAGATGACGTCATTAGGGCTTAACCTGTTTTTAGGAAAGTGGATGCAGCATTTTGACCTGTATTACCAAAAAGGTATTTCACTGGAGGCCGATAATTATGAAAGCGTATACCTGTCAGGATTAAAAACCATAAAAATTGGCGGTAGTACCAGTTATGTGTTCAATGATAATTTTTCGTTTAGGGCACTGGCTTTTCAAAATGAAAGACAACTTAAAAGTACGGGAAGTTTTGCGCCGTCATTAAGTTATTATTATACCGAGTTTAACGGCAGGAAAGAACCACAACTGGGAGGTAAGAGTTATTTTGTAGATGTGGCATTGGCTCCGGCATATCATTACAACTGGGTAATGGCAAAAAACATACTTATTGCCGGAGGTCTGTCTGTAGGTGCGGGCATGTCCTACACAAAAGATGGTAGTGTTAGCGATACACGCTTTTTAACTCAGGCAGCTTTTACGCTGTCGTTGGGTTACAATTCAGAAACCTTTTACGGCGGGGTTTATGTAAAAGGTATGGCATCTAATTATGATGCCGATACGGCTGTAAATATGGATGATACTATTGGTTACAGTACGTTGTTTTTTGGTTACAGGTTTGATCCGCCAAGATTCCTGAAGGAAAAAACAGAAGAGATAAAAGAGAAAATAAAAATTTAAATATACAAATACATGTTCCCTATACACAGAAACAGGAGATTAAGAACAACCGATGCCATGCGTGCGCTGGTAAGGGAAACGGTTCTTACACCAAACGATTTTATGTTCCCTATGTTCATTGCCGAAGGGCAAAATGTAGAAATCCCTATACCGTCTATGCCGGGTATTTTCCGTCGTTCCATAGATTTAACGGTGAAGGAAGTAAAAGAACTTTGGAGTCTTGGAGTAAAGGCAGTAAATATTTATGTAAAGGTTAGCGATAACCTTAAAGATAATACCGGTAAGGAAGCCTGGAATCCAGACGGACTGATGCAACAGGCTATTAAAGCTATAAAAGATGCTGTGCCGGGTATGGTAGTTATGCCCGATGTGGCTCTTGATCCATATTCTATTTACGGTCATGACGGTATTGTGGAGAACGGAGAAATACTTAACGATCCTACCGTTGATGCACTTACCCGTATGAGTTTAAGCCATGCCGATGCCGGAGCCGATTTTGTTGCGCCAAGTGATATGATGGACGGCCGTGTGCTGGCTATCCGTAAGGCGTTAGAAGAAAATGGTCATCACAATGTGGGTATCATGAGTTACAGTGCTAAGTATGCCTCATCATTCTACGGACCGTTTAGGGATGCGCTTGATTCTGCTCCCGGATTTGGTGACAAGAAAACCTACCAAATGGATTATGCCAACCGTATTGAAGCGATTAAGGAAGCATTGCATGATGTGGAAGAAGGAGCTGATATTGTAATGGTAAAACCGGGTATCGCTTACCTTGATATTGTACGCGAGGTGAAAAATGCGGTACATGTTCCGGTGTCGGTATATCAGGTTTCGGGAGAGTATGCCATGGTTAAGGCTGCTGCCGAAAAGGGATGGCTGGATCACGACAGGATAATGCTGGAGCAACTGCATTGTATTAAGCGTGCAGGGGCCGATATTATTTCGACTTATTTTGCTAAAGAAGCCGCTATACTTTTAAACAAATAATATTATATTGACCCATCGCCAACTGTTGGGGCATATTTTTATACCATGAAAAAATTACTACTACTGCTATTAATTGTTTCGCTGTTTTCATGCAAGCAGGAAGAGAAAAAAGAAACTATTGTTACTACTAAATCATCTGATGAAGGCGCTGAGGCTGCGGGTATATCCCAAGATCCTTCTGTTGCTTTAGGGCGTGATATTTTTAACGGTAAAGGAAATTGTTTTTCCTGTCATAAACCAGAGAAAAAAGTAATTGGGCCAAGCATAGCTCAAATAGCCCAAATATATAAAGAGAAAAACGGGGATATGGTTCAGTTTCTAAAAGGAAAGGGAGAACCCTTGGTAGATCCGTCACAATATGAGGTAATGAAAACCAACTTTTACATTACCAAAAACTTTTCAGACAAAGAACTGAAAGCACTGGAAGATTATATGTACAGTATTATTGAAAAGTAATACAGGTATTGGTGTTCGATAATTGCTGTGCCGGTTATCGAACACCGAATACTACTCGGGGGCTACCAGTTTAAAGCCTATTCTTGGTATGTTCTCTATACGGATGTTTTCGTCTTCACGGAAAATTTTCCTTAATCGGGAAATAAATACATCCATACTTCGTCCCATAAAATAATCATCAGTACCCCACAGCGATTTCAGTATCACTTCACGTTTCAGTATAGTATTTTTATGCTCTATAAATAGTTTTAGGAGTGCGGCTTCTCTTTCGGTTAGCATTATGGTTTCTTTCCCTTTGGTAAGGGCATAATTTTCGGGATCAAATACAAAAGCACCTATGGTGTGTGTTATATTTTTCACTGCCACATGCTTTTGGCTGCGTTGCAGGAACACTTCAATTTTTAATATAAGTTCCTCAATACTGTATGGCTTTACAAGATAATCGTCGGCACCCAGTTTAAGCCCTTTAATACGGTCTTCTTTAAGGGTTTTTGCCGAAAGGAAAATAATAGGGATTTCCACATCCAGTTCGCGTATTGCTGCTGCAAGATCAAAGCCGTCCATTCCGGGTAACATAATATCCAGTACACAAAGGTCGAAAGCACTTTTTTTAAAAGCTTCAAAAGCCTCATTTCCGTTAGCGAAGTGTACTACCTCATAATGCTGTTCCAAATTATCTGATGTGAGGAAAGCCAGAGTGTTATCGTCTTCTACGTAGAGTATTTTTTTCCTGCTCATAATATGCTCTTTTTAGGTATGGCAATGGTTACGGTAATACCTTTATCAGGGTTATTTATAATGCTGATTTTCCATTTATGAAGATCGCATATTTTTTTTACATAAAATAATCCGAGACCAAAGCCTTCAACCTCCTCCTTGTTTTCACGCGGCACACGGTAAAATCGGTCAAACACATAATCCAAATGACCTTTAGGAATACCCGGGCCGTTATCGGTAAATCGTATTTCCAGTTTTTTAGGTGTTTCCACAAGGTCAATATTTACCTGTGTACTTCCGTTGGGACCATACTTTACGGCATTCTCCACTATATTGAACGCAATATTATAAAAATGGAACTCATCGGCATATATATTGTAATCGCCCTTAGCACTGTTTAGGTTTATGGTAGCATGATTGTATTTAAGCAGTGCGTTATCCCTAACCAGTTCAAGGGAATCCATAATATTGAATTCCTTTTTATGGATACCGCGGTGCATTCCGTCAGACTTGGCCACGTTAAGTACCTTCTCCACATGCTGGTTGAGTTTATTACTTTGCTCAATAACAATGTCTAAATATTTATTTAGTTTAGGATTGGCTTCAATTTCCGGTTGTTTTACCGCATAGTTTGACGCAATGAGTATGGACGACAACGGTGTTTTAAACTCATGGGTCATGTTATTGATAAAGTCCTTTTGGAGCTCGCTGTACTTTTTTTGCTTCAGCATTAGGAAAACTGAATATACATAAATAACCAGTACCAGAAACAGGACTCCTGTGTATATCCAGTATTGCTGTAGTGACGAAATATAACTGTATTTAAGATCGGGGAAACGCACGGCAAAGTAATATACCAGCCCTTCTTTTTTGGTAAAGCAGTTTTCACACTTCTTTTCGTTTTTGACCGAAGTGCCGCTGTCTGTAATATATTCTCCATAAACCATCTCGTCTGACGCGCAGTCGTAAATGGCATATTCATAATCCATGTCCAGTTTTACCTTCTGAAATTCCAGGTTAAGATAGTATTCCAGTATAGGAGCCTCAAAGGCATCATCTACATTTACCACATAATAATCTTCCGATACTTTTTTAATAGGCGAAGCAGCAGGCAGGTCACTATTATTGTCGCGGTATATTTTATTTACCACATCCTGTAGGGCAAAGTGTATTTTTTCGCCAACTTCCTTTTTTTCAAAAGTATAGGCCTGGTTTAGCATAAGCAGCTGCATGATTAGCACTCCGCCTATGGCGATAAACCCTATAAATACGACTATATTTAATTTACTGAATTTCAAAATACCCATTTTATCAGGTCGATATTACTTTAAAAAACGCTACTGTACAACACGTTAACATGTTATTAACAAGAGTTTGAATCTGATTAACAAATTTGTGGATTTTAGTAAATATATTTGTGATATTACAAAGCGAAAAACAGTATTAACCAAATTTAATAATTCAAATTATGAAAACATTAAAACTTTCATTATTTGCAGTGGTAGGAGCGTTATTTTTTGTTTCTAACTCAGCAAATGCTCAAACAGCGACTGCTAAAAAAGTGACGAACCTTACAGAAGCTAAAACTTCTGAGCCATCAAAAATCACTTGGACTGAAGACGTATTCAACTTTGGTGAGGTAGAAAAAGGACATCCTGCATCTCACGAGTTTACATTTAAAAACACTACAGATCAAACGATATTAATTACTCACGTAAAAGCATCTTGCGGATGTACAGCTACTAACTATACTAAAACTCCAATTAAACCGGGAGAAACAGGTAGTGTAACGGCAACTTATAATGCAGCTAATCCGGGTAACTTTACTAAAACTATTACAGTTACTACTAATGATAGCGACGTGAAAAAAGTACTTACGATTAAAGGTAAAGTTGTTGCTCAGCAATAACTAAGTTTTCATAGCAATTCGATAAGAAACCATCAGGCAACTGATGGTTTTTTTATGAAAAACGATTGATTTTTAATAGTAAACAGAGGGTTATGTGACTATTTTAACCCTGTAAAATATTCTTATCATGGCAGAAGCATATATACAGTCACCCCTTGGTATTACCCTTATAGAAGGGGACGGAGAAGGTGTGTCTAAAATTTCTGTTCTGGATGATAAGGATATTAAACAATCGGAAACCATACCGCAGGAATTACAAGAAGCAGCCCAACAGTTACAGGAATATTTTAACGGTAAACGAACTGATTTTAGTTTTAAGCTTAATCCTCAAGGTACCGATTTCCAGAAAAAGGTATGGAATGCCCTGCTGGAAATACCCTTTGGTAAAACTACTTCCTACCAGGATCTTTCCATAAAACTGGGAGATGTAAAAGCTATAAGGGCAGTGGCGAGTGCCAATGGTAAAAACCCGTTATGGATAGTGGTGCCCTGCCACCGGGTTATAGGAAGTGATGGTTCGCTTACAGGGTATGCGGGTGGACTGTGGCGTAAAAAATGGCTGCTGGAGCATGAAAACCCTGTAAAGCAGCAGTCCCTTTTTTAACTCGGTTTTTTCTTAACACATTCCGCACACCGGTTTGGTGCTATGGTAGCAAAAATTATGTAAATTCGTAACCATAGTCATTAAAACCAACCCAATGAGATTTCTTAAAAAATTCATTATATGGCTTGTTGTAATCATTGCAGCCATAGTAGCATTACTATATATTTTTAATGTAGACTATTTAATAAAAGCAGTAAGGGTAGTATACCTTAACGGTAAAACCACTGCCTTTTTGGACGACTACGAGTACTTTGATAATCGTGTGGTGGAAAACGGCACAGGACAGCCCTGGGCAACCCACATAGATTATAACAAGGTTCCTGCAACCGAAAGACTGGAGGATACCCACCAAAAACTGGGAACGGTAGCCTACCTTGTTATTAAAAACGACAGTATTTGGCATGAAAGCTACTACGATGGTTATGGTAAGGATTCCAAAACCAATTCGTTCTCAATGGCAAAAAGTATTGTTTCGGCTGCGCTTTTCAAAGCCATTATGGAAGGAAAGATAAAAAGCATTGACCAAAAAGTATCTGATTTTTATCCTGAATATAAAGAAGGTTATGCCGCCAAACTTACCGTGGGCGACCTTTCGTCTATGGCTACAGGTTTAGACTGGGGGGAGCAGTACAGCAGTCCGTTTTCAGTAACTACCCGTGCCTACTTTGATGATAACCTTCCGCAAACGGTGCTTGATGTAAAAGTGACCGAGGAGCCGGGTAAAGAGTTTGTGTATGTAAGCGGTGCAACCGAACTGTTGGCTATGGTGATTACCAAAGCCACGGGGCAAACACTGTCTGAGTATGTGTCGGATAAATTCTGGAAACCTATGGGTGCAGAAAACCCTGCGTTATGGCAGCTTGATGAACCAAACGGAATTGAAAAAGCCTACTGCTGTTTTGCCAGTAATGCGCGTGACTTTGCCCGTTTTGGTAAACTGTTTCTGCATGAAGGGAACTGGAATGGTAACCAGGTTATCGATTCGGCTTACGTGAACAAAATGGTAACACCGCGCTTCCCCGATTCACCACAATACGGTTATGGTTGGTGGATAAACCAGTACCTAAACAAAAAAATGTATTACATGCGTGGGCATTTGGGGCAGTTTGTAATTGTAGTACCACAGGATAATGTGATTATCGTACGCTTAGGACATACCAAAGGATTACAAACAGCACAGGACCCTCATAGCAACGACTTTTATGTATATGTAGATGAGGCTTATAAAATGATGGGAATGCTTAAACCTGATGAGGGTAAAGGTAATAGCCTGCAAATGACTATGGAAGAAGCTCAAAAGGAGGAATAATTTATGATAGAGAGGATAAACCTTGAAAATATACTTTTTTTAGATATTGAAACCGTTCCGGAGGAGAGGCACTTTGGTTTGCTGGACGAGGAAACACAATCACTGTTTGAACAAAAAACAGCTTACCAGCGTAAGGACGAATATACTCCCGAGGAGTTTTATGACCGTGCAGGTATTTGGGCCGAGTTTGGTAAAATAGTTTGCCTTTCGGCAGGGTTCTTTACCTTTCGTGGTGATATAAGGCATTTTAGAGTTACCTCATTTTTTGGGGAGGAAGATAAGATATTAAAGGACTTTAGCAACCTGCTTAATAATCATTTTAGTCAGCCACAACACATAATGTGTGGACACAATGCCAAGGAATTTGATTTTCCCTTTATAGCCCGGAGGATGATAATAAACGGAATTACCATCCCTAACAAACTGAACCTTTTTGGCAAAAAACCGTGGGAAGTGCCACATTTGGATACCATGGAGTTATGGAAGTTTGGCGATTATAAAAGTTTCACCTCATTAAAACTGCTTACCAAAGTATTGGGTATACCTTCGCCAAAAGGAGATATAGACGGTAGTCAGGTAGGCGAGGTATATTACATAGAAAAGAATATAGACCGTATTGTAACCTACTGTGAAAAGGATGTTATTGCCGTAGCACAAATATTATTGCGTTTCCGTCGTGAGGACCTTTTGATAGAAGAGGAAATAATACACGTATAAAAGGTTACTTTTGTTACAAACCCATTTTTAGGAAACCTTTAATTTTACCACATGAGTGATAGCCTGCTAAATATAAACCATATAACAATTTCGGCCAGGAAAGAAGGACAATGGATGCCCATTGTGCACGACAGTACTTTTACACTTGAGCAAAATGAGATACTGGGTATAGTGGGCGAGTCGGGTAGCGGTAAGTCGGTCACCTCACTGGCAGTTATGGGGCTGCTGCCCAAAGGTATACTACAGGTAACACAGGGAAGTATTGCGTTTGAGGGTAGAGACATTTCGCAGTTAACCGCAAAGGAGATAAGGGATATTAGAGGTAATGATATTGCCATGATATTCCAGGAACCTATGAGTTCCCTTAACCCGTCGCTTAAATGTGGCTATCAGGTAGAGGAGATATTAAAGGAACATACTTCACTCTCACAAAAAGAAATTAAGGCTACGGTACTTTCCCTTTTTGAAAAGGTAAAACTCCCAAACCCCGAAAAGATATACAACCGTTATCCACACGAAATTTCGGGAGGGCAAAAGCAAAGGGTCATGATAGCTATGGCTATTGCCTGTAAACCCAAAATACTTATTGCCGATGAGCCTACAACAGCACTCGATGTTACCGTACAAAAAGAAATAATATTGCTACTTAAGGAACTGCAACAGGAAACCAAAATGAGTATTATATTCATTTCGCACGATCTGTCGCTCGTATCTGAAATTGCTAATAGGGTACTGGTAATGTACAAAGGTAATATTGTAGAGCAGGGGGAGGCAGGAGATATATTTGAGAACCCAAAACATACCTACACCAAAGCACTTATAAACTCGAGACCATCGCTGGATGTTCGCCTTAAAAGACTGCCTACCATTCAGGATTACCTAGAGGAGACCGTTGATAAAACCGAGGTGACTCCGCAACAGCGTAAGGAAGAACATGAAAAACTATACAGCAAGTTACCATTACTGGAGGTAATTAATGTGGAAAAGGAATACGTTTCGTCAGCAGGATTGTTTGGTCGTGATTTAAAATTTAAGGCAGTGAACGATGTAAGCTTTAAAATTTATGAAGGCGAAACACTGGGGCTGGTGGGCGAGTCGGGTTGTGGTAAATCTACACTGGGTAATGCCATACTGCAACTGGATAAAGCCACAGCCGGAAGTATATTATACAAAGGACAGGATCTTACTAAACTTAGTACATCTGCAATAAGGGAACTCCGCAAGGAAATACAAATTATATTTCAGGATCCTTATTCATCCCTAAACCCAAGGATAACTGTAGGTAAAGCGATAATGGAACCTATGAAGGTGCACGGGCTGTATAAAAATGACAAGGAACGTAGGGAAAAAACCATCGAAATACTTAACAGGGTAGGACTGGGAGAAGAACATTTTAACCGTTATCCGCACGAGTTTTCGGGAGGGCAGCGTCAGCGTATAGGCATTGCGCGAACTATTGCCCTGCAACCTAAACTGATAGTTTGTGATGAGTCTGTTTCCGCGCTCGATATATCGGTGCAGGCACAGGTGCTTAACCTGCTAAACGAACTTAAAGAGAATTTCGGGTTTACCTACGTCTTTATTTCACACGACCTTGCCGTAGTTAAGTATATGAGCGATCAGGTACTGATAATGAATAAAGGACAGATTGAGGAAATGAATGAGGCCGATGCCCTGTATGAGCATCCGCAAAAGGAATATACTAAAAAATTTATTGAAGCGATACCAAAAGGAAACTGATGATGACTACCGAATTTGACAGAAAGAGACACTGGGAAAATATATATACTACCAAACAGCTTAATCAGGTAAGCTGGTACCAGCCCAACCCCGAAACGGCTTTAGGGTATGTGAGTAAATTTAATTTACCTAAAGATGCAAAGATTATTGACATAGGCGGAGGGGATAGTTTTTTTGCCGATGCTCTTTTGGAGCTGGGTTACACTAACATTACGGTTTTGGATATTTCTGAAGCCTCATTGCAAAGAGCCAAAAACAGACTGGGTAAGAATGCCGGGAAAGTGAATTGGATAGTGAGTGATATTACCGAATTTACCCCTGCCGAAAAATATGATTTTTGGTTTGATCGTGCCGCTTTCCATTTTTTAACCAATGATAATGATGTTGCTAATTATATTAGCAATGCTGTGAAAGCCATTACCGATAATGGGATCGCTGTCATAGGGACTTTTTCGGAAAACGGACCTTTAAAATGCAGTGGTATTGAAATCAAGCAGTACTCTAAGGAAGATTTGGCTTCACGTTTTGAGTCGTATTTTAATACTATAGAATGTATTAACCTGGATCATAAAACCCCGTTTGATACTGTACAGAATTTTACCTTTTGCAGTTTCAGGAGGAAATAAAAAAGCTATTTGAATTTTCCATTTCGAGCGTAATGGAATGAAGTCGAGACACGAGGCTGTAAGCCGAACTAATGAAATAAATCTAAATTTATCTGAGATTTCTCCTTTCGTCGAAATGACTAAGAGCTGCCTGAAAACAATTCAGGCAGCTCTTTGTTTATTTAATCTATTACCATTTCAGGAATATCTCCTTCAACAATCAGGGTTCCTTCGGTAGCATTTTTAATATCTTCAACAGTTACGCCAGGGGCACGTTCCAATAGTTTAAATCCTTCCGGCACTATTTCAAGAACAGCCAGTTCGGTAACAATTTTCTTAACACAACCCACACCGGTTAACGGTAGCGAACATCTTTTTAATAGTTTAGATTCTCCTGCTTTATTTACATGCATCATGGCTACGATGATGTTTTCGGCAGAAGCTACTAAGTCCATAGCACCACCCATACCTTTTACCATTTTACCCGGAATTTTCCAGTTGGCAATATCTCCGTTCTCAGCCACTTCCATAGCTCCTAAAATTGTAAGGTCTACGTGCTGCCCGCGGATCATACCAAAACTCATTGCCGAATCAAAAAACGAGGCGCCCGGTAATGTGGTTATGGTTTGTTTACCTGCATTGATTACGTCGGCATCTTCTTCTCCCTCATAAGGGAAAGGCCCCATGCCCAGTACACCATTCTCACTCTGGAATTCTACCGATATATCTTCCCTTACGTAATTGGCAACCAGGGTTGGGATACCAATACCAAGGTTAACAAAGTATCCGTCTTTAACTTCTTTTGCTATTCTTTTTGCGATTTGCTCTTTACCTAATGCCATGATTAATTACGTTTTCTGGTTGTACGTTGCTCAATTCTTTTCTCGTATTTTTCTCCTTTAAAAATACGCTTCACAAATATCCCAGGAATATGTATCTGGTTAGGATCAAGCTCACCTGCAGGAACCAGTTCTTCCACTTCGGCAACAGTTATTGTTGCTGCCCCTGCCATACAGGAGTTAAAGTTTCTGGCAGTACCTTTAAAAATAAGATTACCTGCTTCGTCACCTTTCCAGGCTTTTACTATAGCAAAATCGGCTTTATAGGCCTCTTCAAGAATATGCATTTTACCGTTAAACTCTCTCGCTTCTTTACCTTCTGCAACTTCGGTACCATATCCGGCAGGAGTATAGAATGCAGGGATACCTGCCTGTGCAGCACGGCATTTTTCTGCCAGTGTTCCCTGTGGAGTAAGTTCAACATCAAGCTCACCGCTTAACATTTGTCTTTCAAACTCGGCATTCTCACCCACATAAGAAGAAATCATTTTTTTGATTTGTTTTTTCTGTAGTAATAGTCCCAGACCAAAATCGTCCACTCCGGCATTGTTTGAAATACAGGTTAGGTTAGTAGTGCCTTTTTTTACCAGTTCGGCAATACTGTTTTCAGGAATACCGCTAAGGCCAAAACCACCCAGCATTATAGTCATCCCGTCTTTTATATCGCGTAAAGCTTCCTCAACGTTTTGTACTTTTTTATTAATCATACAATGTATTTTAGTTTTGAGGGATAAATATATAAAAAAACGCCCTCTTGAAGGGCGTTTTTTTATGAGATTTAGAATTCGCTTAAATCTATTTGTTTTACTGCGGTGGAATCCACTTCTGTTTCTTTCTTCTCTTTACAGTCCACGTCTATAGTTAGATTTTCCGGACGTTCAAAGTCTTTATCAGATACAGTAATTGTTTTATCATTATAACATTTTCTCATATATAGCGCCCATATTGGGAGTGACATGGTAGCACCCTGTCCATATGTAATAGTCCTAAAGTGGGCTGCACGGTCGTCGTTACCTACCCAAACGCCTGTTGCCAAATCGGGCACCATACCGATAAACCAACCGTCCGACTGGTTTTGTGTTGTACCTGTTTTACCTGCAATAGGGTTAGGGAACTGATATGGATGTCCGGTTACTCGTTTATAATAAGGAAGAGTTGTTTTTCCAGTTCTTAATCTTGTACCTGAACCTCCACGTGTAACACCTTCCAGAAGTTTAATAACCGTATAAGCAATATCTTTACTAAACACCTCTACCGGTTTTGCTACCGGCTGGTAAAGTACTACTCCGTTTTTATCTTCAATACGTGTAATTACTATCGGTTTGATATATAGTCCCTGATTAGCAAAAGTACTGTAGGCAGCAACCATTTCGCTTACGGTAACATCTACGGCACCCAGTGCAATAGCAGGCTGTTCAGGTATTTTTGATGTAATACCAAGACGATGGGTAAGATCTACCACTGTTTTTGGACCTACACGTTCCATAAGTTTTGCCGAAGCCGTGTTTACAGAATTTGCAAGTGCTTCACTGTATGGAATCATACCTCTGTATTTTCCGTCAGAGTTTCTTGGACTCCAGGGCTGTTCAATACCAAACTTGCCTTTAGGCATGGTATAAGGAGAGTCGTTAATAGAGTCACAAGGAGATATGTGCAACTGCTCTATAGCTGTAGCATATACAAATGGTTTGAAGGTAGAACCTACCTGTCTTGCTCCCTGTGCTACGTGGTCGTACTGGAAGTATTTATAATCTATACCACCTACCCATGCCATAACGTGCCCCGTTTGTGGTCTCATGGACATCATACCGGTTTGCAGGAAGTTTTTGTAATACCTTATGGAATCCATAGGAGTCATAATGG
Organism: Flavobacterium sp. C4GT6; assembly: GCF_036347315.1. NCBI lineage: Bacteria > Pseudomonadati > Bacteroidota > Flavobacteriia > Flavobacteriales > Flavobacteriaceae > Flavobacterium > Flavobacterium sp. C4GT6. Next base: position 349,024 of record NZ_JAZGZU010000003.1, on the reverse strand, counting down.
TATCTTTTTCACCTTTCCATGTAAAAATCCTCATTTTGGTTTTTACATCAAATGACTTACGTATTTCTTCGTCGCTTTTCTCTTCGGCCTTCATCATTCTCCAGCGATCGGAGTTTTTCATAGCCCTTTCCATTATCCTTTTTGTCTCTTCCTGAGAGATGTTTCTGAAAGGAGCGTTTTTATTCTTTTCATTATCAATAAAAAACTGTTCCTGCAGGTTGGCAAGGTGTTCCTGTACTGCTTCCTCAGCATACTTTTGCATGCGGGAGTCAATAGTTACGTATATTTTTAAACCGTCTTTGTAGATGTTATATTCGGTTCCGTCTTCTTTAGGGTTATCCTTTACCCATTTACCCATAAATTCCCTTAGGTACTCGCGGAAGTAAGTGGCAATACCTTCGTTATGCGTTTCCGGGCTAAAGTGTAGTTCAATAGGTTTAGCCTGTAATGCTTTTTTCTCCTCTTCGGTAATAAAATCGTTTTTCGCTAACTGATGGAAAACAATGTTTCTTCTGTATTTAGATCGGTCAGGATGTGATTTAGGATTAAATCTTGAAGGGTTGGTAAGCATACCTACAATTACAGCCGACTCTTCTACTGTAAGGTTTTTAGGCTCTTTACCAAAATATATTTTTGCAGCCGAACGTATACCTACGGCCTGATTAACAAAATCTACCGTGTTTAAGTACATGGCAAGAATTTCGTCTTTAGTGTATTGTTTTTCCAGTCGCGTAGCTATAACCCATTCTTTGGCTTTTTGAACTATCCTTTTAGGAAGACTTCTTGAACCCTCCCCGTGAAAAAGGTTTTTGGCGAGCTGTTGGGTAATGGTACTGGCACCACCATCGCTTCCTAAAAATACAACGGCTCTTAGAGTACCTCTGGCATCAATACCCGAGTGATCGTAGTAACGCTCATCCTCTGTTGAGGTTAATGCATTAACCAGATTTTGTGGCAAATCGGCAAACTTTACCGGAGTACGGTTTTGGGTGTAGAATTTACCCAGTGTTTCACCGTCTGAAGAAATAATCTCGGTAGCAACATTAGACTCCGGATTTTCCAGTTCCTCGAAGGTAGGCATGTGACCAAACAGTCCCCACGAAGCAAAAAGGAAAAAGAATACAGCCATCAGTACCCCAACGATGTATATCTTCCAGAATGTTTTAATGTATTTAGAGAAATTCTCCGGTTGCTTATTGTTATTTGCAGCACCCTTTTTCTTTGTTGCCATAACTATATTTTTATTCTTCTTTAGATTCTATCCTGAAACCTACTTCGGTAACGCCTTCCAGCTCCTCTACACCGGGTATACTGCCCGCTTTTCTAACGGCCTGCTCAATGCTCACGGTATAGTTACCGGCCTTTGGGAAATTATAATCTCCATCAAAGCCCTTGTACCAAAGTTTACTTTCCTTAACATCAGAGAAACCTTTACCCATAAGCGAACCATCAGGGTTTGCCATCATGTATTCCAGCGTATCGGTAACTGTAACACCGTCCGGCTGTTCCAGGTTTACAATAAGGAATATATTATTAAACGGGTAATTGTTGTTGTTTCTTATGTTAACAAACATATTGTAAGGAGTAACGGTATCGTTTTGTTCAAACTGAAACGAAACGATACTGTCTTTATTCCATGTGCCGTTAAAGGCCTTGTAGTCGTCAAATACGCGCTTTTTGTCGCAAGATGCGGTAAGGAAAAGCAGTCCTAAGGCTATAAGGCTATTTCTTATCAGCATTTTTATTATCAGATGATGGTTTATTATTGTTGTTAGAAGGTTTTTTCCTCCTGTTATTATTACCTCCCTGTTTGTTGTTTGGCCTGTTACCTCCCTCTTTAGGAGCACCGCCTCCCTGCTGTTTGTTAACAGGTTTATTATTGTTAGCGTTATTGCCACCGTTACCGTTGTTGCGGTTTTGGTTAGGCTTAGCTGCTTTTGCAGGCTTCTCTGCTGCCGGAGCATCAGCGGTAACCTTTTTCTTTTTGGAAGAAGGTCTTTTCTTTTTGTTTTTCGGTTTATCAAAACGCGTAAGACTGTCCTGACCCACCACATTCTGGAAGCTTTTCTCAATACTATCCTCGCTTGTAGTGTCCGGCTCAACAGCATAATCCTCTAGCGCGGCAATACGCTTGTGTTCCTTATTAAGGTCTATAATTTCCTTAACCTGATCAGCACTAATAACATGCCAGTGCGCCATATTGTTAGTATAAGCAAACCACATAAGCCCTTTAAAAATGTCTACCTTCTGGCAAATAGCATCACCTTTTTCGGTGTATAGCTTAGTGTCAAGATCCGGTAATTCTTTAAGCGCATCAAGATACGTGTCCAGCTCGTAGTTAAGGCAGCATTTAAGCTTACCACACTGTCCTGCCAGTTTTTGCGGGTTTAACGAAAGCTGCTGGTAACGCGCTGCAGAAGTGTTTACACTCCTAAAGTCGGTTAACCATGTAGAACAGCAAAGTTCCCTACCGCAGGAACCGATACCTCCAAGCCTTGCCGCTTCCTGACGGAAACCAACCTGCTTCATCTCGATTCTGATACCAAACTCCCTGGCATAATCTTTAATTAGCTGACGGAAGTCCACACGGTCGTTAGCGGTATAGTAGAACGTAGCTTTAGAACCGTCACCCTGAAACTCGATATCTGATATCTTCATTTCAAGATTAAGTTTAATAGCCAGCTCGCGGGCAATAACCTTCATCGGTTCTTCCCTGTTGCGTACTTCGCTCCATATATCAATATCCTTTTGGGTTGCTTTACGGTATATTTTAAGTACCTCCCCGTTAGGATCTGCATTCTTTTTTTTCATTTGTACCTTAACCAGTTCCCCGGTTAGGGTTACAATCCCTATATCGTGACCCGGCGAAGCTTCGGTAGCGACAATGTCGCCCATGCTTAGCGTAAGTTTTTCGTTATTTCTGTAAAAGTCTTTTCTTCCGTTTTTAAAGCGAACCTCCACACAGTTAAATACCTCTTCACCACCCGGCAGGCTCATGTTAGAAAGCCAGTCAAAAACACTAAGTTTGTTACAACTGTCCGTCCCGCAAGTCCCATTATTTTTACATCCTTTGGGCGTTCCGTCTTTGGAGCCCGTAGAACAGTTTGTACATGCCATAATTTCTAAAATATATATTGATCGCGGATGATACCGCTACTGATTCTTAAATGATTTTGTGTGTAAAGATAGTATTTTTAACCTAATATTTCGTGAATGTAATCATAAAGCGCAAAGCCTGTTGTGAAGCCTGATTATCAGTGCCTGTAATAAAAAAAGCCTGCACATTGTACAGGCTTTTATATGTATGTGGTATATGTTTTATTCTGTTACCTTAAACAGCTTGTCTGAAAGGCGTATCCTGAACGGAACCTCAAAGGTAATTCTGTCACCTTTTACTGCAGTATTACCCTCTTTACCGTTAACAAACATTTTGTTTAAAACCAGTTCCTGCTCCCCTGTGCTTGGACCAACAATCATGATTTTATCTCCGGTGTTAAGTTCGTGGTTCTCTATGGTGAACTGTGCGATAGATGCTTTTGTAAAGTAGTGGTCTCCTTTACCAACAAGCACTTTTCTTACCTTTTTAACCGTTTTTGCCTTAGCAAGTGGCGTACTCGTTACGGCATCGCCGGTTTTCTTATAAGTCAGTTTCTCTGATTTTCCTTTTTTGAAGATCATGTTGCCGTTCATAATACCGCGGCGAAGTGCTTTTTGCTCCTCTTCCGGCATGTGTATTATTTCCTGGCAGGCTTCGCTACAGCAGTTTTCGCTGGCAGCCTTACAGTCGTCACACTGAATAAACAGTAGGTGGCACGCCTCGTTAGCACAGTTGGTGTGGTTGTCACACGGTTTACCGCACTGGTGGCACTGCGATACAATATCATCGGTAATACGCTCGCCTAAACGGTGGTCGAATACAAAGTTTTTACCAATAAATTTGCTGTCAATACCTTCGGCTTTTACCTGACGGGTGTACTCAATAATACCACCCTCAAGCTGGTATACGTTTTTAAAACCTTTGTGCTTAAAGAAAGCACTTGCCTTTTCACAACGAATACCCCCTGTACAATACATTAACAGGTTTTTGTCCTCTTTATGTTCGGCTAACTGATTTTCTATAATTGGTAGGGATTCCCTAAAGGTGTCAACATCGGGCTTAATAGCACCAACAAAGTGGCCTATTTCGCTCTCGTAGTGGTTACGCATATCCACTACTATGGTGTTAGGGTCGCTAAGCATGGAGTTAAATTCGTTTGCTTTAAGGTGTACCCCTTTATTGGTTACGTCAAAAGTATCATCGTTAAGGCCATCGGCAACTATCTTGCTACGCACTTTAATGGTAAGTTTCAGGAACGAAAGGTCGTCCTGCTCTACCGCTACATTTAGCCTAATGCCTTTCATGAAAGGATAGGTTTCTATAAAGTCCTTAAACTCATAAAAATTATCGGCAGGAAGCGAAAGCTGGGCGTTAATACCCTCTTTAGCCACGTATATCCTACCTAAAACCTCCAGTTGGTTCCAGGCCTTGAACAGGTCGTCTCTAAATTGTTGCGGATCTTGAATGTGCGCGTAAGCGTAGAAAGACAGCGTAAGGCGCTGCTTGCCCGATTGCTCTATAAGCTCGGCTCTTTCTTCGGCGCTTAAAGTGTTGAACAGTTGCATGCTATACAAAAATTTAAGTTTCAGAAAGTTATGTGATATCTATGTATCTATGTTCCCGGCTCTAAATGGAAGAACCGGGCGGCAAAGATAGGGAAAAGATTAAGTATAATAGCTTTTTAAATGAGAATCAACATTTTTTTAAATTTAGCCAGCATATACATTCTTTTTATAGAATCTTTTTCTTCAAGGTATAATCTCATTAATTCCGTAACTTCTAAATCATTGAAAATAGGAGTTTCATACCCTAATTTATGAAGCTTTCTGTTTAATTTACAAAAAACGATTGTATAGCCTCCTTTAGTTGTTTTGTCGATATAATATCCATTTATGACTAATAAGTGGTCTGTGAATTTATCAAAGTGAGGATGTATAATTTTGAAAGAGGAAGATACTCTTGGGTACCTTTTAATACCTTTTTTTGTAATATCAGGTACATCATTTAAAACCTCTTGGTTTCTTTTTATTTCATTACAATCTGCACAAATAACACATAAGTTTTTTGGTTCGATAATAAATTTAAGATGTTTTGATTTTGGGACAATATGTTCAACCTGTGCGTTTCCAGCAGAAACTAAAGAAATTAATTGATTACAATATGCGCATTTTCCAGACTGTTCTGTTCTGTAATAATCTCTTATGTCTGATCGGATGTCAGTGATATCATCATCTTGCCAATTTTTATAATCAGCTTCAGGTATTAAAAATTTTTTCTCTAGTCGATCTTTAAATTCTCGACTGAAAATATATGGATTTGAAATATCAGGCATATTTTTTATATAATTCAAATAATACTGATGTCAGCTCTTTTACAGGGTCTTGGTCTTCTAGTGATTTATAAGATTTTTTTAATATCTCATAGTTTTTTATATCATCACTATCAAATATTTTGTTTTTACTTACTTTAGAAAAAATTGTGAAAGCAAGTCTGCTTAAATATTCGTTTTTATATCCAGGTGACTTAAATACATTAACAAGTTGATAGTCTATAGAATTGTTAATGTATTCTTTAGCGTTTTTAATAGATGCGTCTTCCATAGAAATAACAAAACAATTTTTTGGACTTAATTTTGAAATTATTTGTGGAGAGTGCGTTGCTATGATAAAGTGGCAATTTTTAAATTTAGAAAAAGTCTTTGTTAGAATTTGAATATATTTCTCTTGCCATTCAGGATGTAAACATACTTCAGGTTCGTCAATGCAGATAATAGAATTGTTAGTTATTTTGCTCGCAATACCTAATATACTTAAAATAACACTTTGTTCGCCAGAGCTTGAATCTTTTATTGAGTAAGTTGATGTTCTGGATAATTTAACTAATCCGATATCTCGGAGTTTGAATACTCCAGAGTGGATTAAAAATATAATTTCATCAAGAGACAAACTTAATTCTGATTCTAATGCTATTTGGTTTTCATTTAATGTGATATTTAGTGATTTATTATATCTATATTCAAATGAGCTGTGTAATAATTTGTATAGCAAATATTTGAAATATTCGTATTTTTCTCTGTCAATTTCACCATGCGTGTTTAAAAAAAATCGCTTATTAGTCGTTTTAATATTTATTTTGGTAAATAAGTGTTCGTAATAAGGACCTTTTTGGTATAAAATTTCTTCGATTGAAGATTTGGATATATTGGCGCTAAATCTAGTTTTAATAGAATCTTTATAGCCTAGATAATTTAAAACTTCAGCAATATTATCCCAGTGAATAGATTTTTCGTAAATACTTTCGATTAATGAAGATATTATTTTTGACATGTAGGAAAGACCAAAATTCATACTAGATAAGTCTCTTAATCCTAAATATGTATAACTTTCTATATCGTTTAATTTTCTAGTTAAAGGAAACTTATCGAAAGGGCTGGATGAAACTGCAATAATTGATTGTGGAGGAATATCAAGGCTTAGAAGGGAGTGGGGCTTAAATTTAAAGCCTAATTCATTTTCGTTGAAAAATTTATCATTATAACTATTGAGTAATTCAGAAACTATTGAACTTAATAGAGTACTTTTTCCAGTGCCATTTTTACCAATGATCGTGGTGAAAATGTTTTCATTTTTTTCTAAATCATTATATAAAAGAAGTTGATATGCTTTATCTCGAAATATAATTTTATCGATCATAAAAAGGTAAGGTTTAAATTCCGATAAATCTACAAAAAAAATTGTAACATTTTTAAAAGAAAATTTTCATATAAGATTTTTTTCTATTAATATTGTTACGACAAAAAAAAGCACTAATTTTACTGGAAATTAATAAGCAAAACATGAGCGGAGATAAAGAAGCCAAATTAAAGGCACTGCAGCTAACGCTGGATAAACTGGATAAGGCATACGGTAAAGGTACGGTAATGAAACTGGGCGACCAGGCCGTAGAGGAAGTGGAGGTTATCCCTTCGGGATCGCTGGGTGTAGACCTTGCCCTTGGGGTAAACGGGTACCCGCGCGGAAGGATAATAGAGATATATGGTCCGGAATCATCGGGTAAAACAACCCTTACCCTGCACGCTATTGCCGAAGCGCAAAAAGCCGGTGGTATTGCTGCGTTTGTAGATGCCGAGCATGCTTTTGACCGTCATTATGCCGAAAAATTAGGAGTAGATATTGAGAACCTTATTATATCACAACCGGACAACGGGGAGCAGGCACTGGAAATTGCCGAAAACCTTATCCGTTCGGGTGCTATTGATATTGTGGTAATTGACTCGGTTGCGGCACTTACGCCAAAAAGCGAGATTGAAGGGGAGATGGGAGATTCAAAAATGGGTCTGCATGCACGTCTTATGTCACAGGCGTTACGTAAACTAACCGCTACCATCAGTAAAACACACTGTACGGTATTCTTTATTAACCAGCTGCGTGAAAAAATCGGAGTTATGTTTGGTAACCCCGAAACCACTACGGGTGGTAACGCACTTAAGTTTTATGCTTCGGTAAGGCTTGATATTCGTCGTTCATCTCAAATTAAAGACGGTGATAATGTAATAGGTAACCGTACTAAAGTGAAAGTTGTGAAAAACAAAGTAGCGCCACCATTTAAAACTGCCGAATTCGATATTATGTATGGCGAAGGAGTAAGCAAAACGGGTGAGATACTGGATCTTGCGGTTGAGTTTGACATCGTTAAGAAATCAGGTTCTTGGTTTAGCTACGGCGATACAAAACTGGGGCAGGGTAGAGATGCTGTGAAGTCCCTGATTAAGGACAACCCTGAACTCGCCGATGAACTGGAAGAGAAAATTAAAGAGGCAATTAAAGCAAGTGTTGCCTAAATAAAGTTAAAAACCCGAATAATTTCGGGTTTTTTTTGTGTTTAAACGCAACCTTTTGCGCATTTTAGCATCATATTTGTATAATAGAATTGAAAAGGTTTTTATGAGAAAGCTTGTTTTGTTTTTTGTTACTTTATTTTTAATCACTTCATGCTCAATGGACGAGGATAATCCGCAGTTCCATGTGCAGTTTGTACCTGCCGTGGAAGTAACTATGCCGGAATACTTTGTGCACGGAGAAACCTATGAGATAAATGTAAAGTACAAAAGGCCTACAGACTGTTATTTTTATGATGGGTTCTATTATAGTCAGGATGGTAATGCGCTTGTAATAGCTGTGCAAACACTGGTTATTGAAGATGCTAATTGTGAAAGCCTTGAAAGTATGGAGCCCGAAGAGGCTTCGTTTACGTTTTCATGCAATCCGGATTATAACGGAACGTCATACCTGTTTAAATTTTATACAGGTAAAGATGGCGACGGACATAATACCTACATGGAGATGGAGGTACCGATAGCACAGTAGTAATAATTGCTAAAATATAAATCTATTGGGGCTTGAGCAGATAATACAGGATTGCCAAAACAACAGTATTAAGGCACAGGAGCAGCTTTACAGGCTTTTTGCCTCAAAGCTGTTTGCAGTATGTCTTAAATACTCGCGCAATTATGAGGATGCTCAGGATAATTTGCAGGACGGGTTTCTGCTCATATTTAAAAAAATTGGCCAATACCGCTTTCAGGGTTCATTTGAGGGATGGGCAAAAAGGGTAATGGTAAACAACGTTCTTCAAAAATACAGGACAGAAGGTGTTGTAGAACTGGTTAATGAAAACATTCCTGACGAGGAAGACAGTCTGGAGATTGAAGATGATTCGGTATCCATGGATTTTCTCCTTTCAATAATACAGCAGCTGCCCGACCGGTACAGGATGGTTTTTAACCTATATGTGACAGATGGATTTTCGCATAAGGAAATAGCAGAGATGCTCAGTATAACAGTGGGAACCTCTAAATCAAACCTTGCCAGGGCAAGAATAATATTGAAGGAAAAAATTGAAGCTCACAAGAGCGGGACTAAAGCACAGTCGGCAAAATGAGTGAAAAGAAACACATAGACAGATTATTTCAGGAGAAGTTTAAGGACTTTGAGGTAGCTCCGCCCGACGAGCTATGGGGAAAAATTGAAGCCGAACTTCAGCCTGAGAAAAAGAAAAGAAGAGTTATACCTATATGGGTTAGGCTTGGCGGTATTGCTGCAGCCCTAATAATAGGTATGCTGCTTACGCTTCCGTTATTTACCGGTGGGGATAAAGATGGTATTGATACTAACACCAACAAAGTTGTATTAGACGGTGCTAAACAAAACAAACAGGATAATAACAATAATAGCATAGTGCCTGCCACTGATGCCGAAAATGCCGTGGTTACCTCAAGTGATGATGCGCCAGATAATACTACTGTAAACCAGAGCGGGCAAAATGGTTTTGGTTCTCAAAGCAATAGTGCTGCCGAACAGGAGGGTGGTAATAATTCAAACAATGCAAATACTAACAATAGCCTTATTAATACTGATAATACTGTAATTACCAATAGGAATAACAGTCGTAATAATACAGTTGCTTATGATAATAATACAGCAAACAAGGCAGGTAATAAAACAAATTCGACTTCAAATGCTGATAATGTAGGGAACGCCAATAACCGTAATGCGATCATTACAGAAAACGGTATGCCTGCCACTCAGCAGGAGGCTAATCGTGCTGTTGCGCAACAAAATAACAATAGCAGGATTTCAGGTTCAGGTAATGATAACGGAGGTGTTTCTCCTTCAAACCAGGAGAGGAATAACAGTAACCTGACCGATACTAATGGTATTATCAATAGTGGTAATGATACCGGAGTTGCGGCTAATGATGAAACACAAAATCAGCAAAATGCTAACGGTGCTGTATCGGGTAACGATACAAACGCAAATACTATTGGCAGAGAAAATAATCTTATAAATACCCAACAGGGAGAAGATTTACTGAATAATCAGATAAATGCACAAAATAGCGAGTTGGCAGATGCTACTGATGAAACCGATACAACTGCAGTTGCTGCCGAAACGGAAAATGAACTGGATAAATTACTTCGTGAACAGCAGGAAGGTAAAGATGAAGATGAGGCTATAGCCGATGCCGTTAAAAACTATAAATGGAACATAAAGCCGCAGGTAGCTCCGTTGTTTTATAACTCTATGTCGCAGGGTTCACCTATTGATGCGCAGTTTGCATCAAACAGTAAAAACTATGATGCCGATATGAGTTATGGTGTAGGTATTGACTATGCGATTACCGACAGGCTTTCGGTACGTTCGGGCATTAATACTGTAAACCTTAGCTATGCCACAAATGATGTAGCCTATTATGCTTCCATGAATGGAGGTACAAATAATATTGCAGCAGCAGGAAGAGCTGCTAACATTGTAGTGCAAAGCCAGAATGTAGCGCCTAATAACGGAGATGTACAGGGTGTAATTGCCAGTGGTCCGGGTGCGGGCACGTCAATTACATTTGCATCCAATATTTTTTCTAACCAAAGTTTTGAAGGGCAAATGGTACAGAAAATGGGTTATATAGAGGTGCCGCTGGAAATGTCATACAAGTTATTGAAAAGTAAGTTCGGGATTAATCTTATAGGCGGATTCAGTACGCTTTTCCTTAATGATAATAACGTAAGTGTTATATCTAATCAGGGATATAGTACTGAGGTGGGTGAAGCCAGTAACGTAAACAGTGTAAACTTTAGTACCAACTTAGGGGTAGGGTTTAAGTATAATTTCTGGAACTCATTTGAAGCCAGTTTTGAACCAACATTTAAATACCAGGTAAATACCTTTAGCGGAAGTTCGGGTAACTTCAAGCCTTACTTTATTGGGTTGTACTCGGGTATCAGCTTTAAATTCTAAAATATATTTCTCATGAGTGCCTTTACAAAAAGGCCCTTCGGGCATGTAGCAATTACCTTTAGGTCTTCACTAAATGAGGTTTCCTCATCAAGGAACTTAAATATAAGTGAGGCTTTCCCTTTTTTAAACATAGCCGAAAATATACTGCTCCCTTTTTCATTGCTGCGGTACAGTATATTCAGTAAAAGCAAGTCGTAAAACCAAAAATGGTTCTTTTTATAGAATTTCCTGAAATCAGTTTCCTTATCCAGGAAATCAATCAGTTCCTCTGTTTTCTTATCGGTATTCTTAAAGGTATAGCCTGTGCTGGCTTTGGTCCATCCTCCGGCGCTGCCTATATTCAATATGTTTTTAGTATTGTTTTTCCAAAACGGATAGGAAGTCATAGGGATGCAGCCTTTTTCGGTTTCGGTAATTTCATAATCTGTAATACCAAGGTTGAGAAGGTACTCCTTTATAGCGGTATCATATTCCTTTTCCGGTAAAAGATGTTCTGAGAACAGGGTGTATTCCAGTAAGGCTGTGTTAGGGGAGTTGGGCAACACATACATAAACCTTGTGTTTCCTTTTTGCGGAATACTGAAATCCATAAACGTTGCTTTACTTTCGTCAAAAAAAGGCATCTTGGTTTTTATAAACCAACCTTTAAAGTGTTGTTGTAAAACCGGATATTTCCCTTTTGCTGCGGTTTGAGGATTGTAAATACTATTAAACAGTTTATCGCAGGTGTAGTTTTCAGTTTTGGTATTTACCTGTACATGGGTATCATAATCAGTAAAACCGGTTACCTTTTGTTGTACAATGTGTACGTTGCTGTAACTAGTTAGTTTAGAAAGTATATGGCTGTAAAAGCCGATCCCCTTCACCATTTTGTATTTGTAACTCCCGAAATCCAATTCCTTTTTAAAATCTTCACCATGAAACCAGGCACTGTCCCATTGTTTGCTTACAATGGTGTCCCAATTGCCGTTTTCTTTTTCCCAAAAGCACCAGGTTCGGTCGTTTTGCTGTTTGCTGCTACTGTCTAAAAGCAAAATGGGTTTATCGGTCAGCTTTCCTAACAGTGCCATTTTATAGACAGTCATGAGGGCAGAAAGTCCGCTTCCGGAAAAAATGTAATGGTAATGTTTCATAAATAGGCTTATCACGATAAAAGTATGAATTTATCCTGATAAGCCCTGAATGTTATTGGGGGGAATTATAAAAGGTTTGTCCCTATTTTAAGACCAATAAATATAGTTCTTGGTCGACCCGGACCATAAATGTAACTCGCATCACGGTTAGCGCCAAGATCAAAATCTTTTTGATAGGCGTTAAATATGTTTTGTATACCGGCACTCGCCTGTAGCTGAAAGCCGTCCTGCAAATCAAAAGTATAGGAGCTTTTCCAGCTTACCTCAAAGAAACCTTCAGATTTGTAAAGTTCGTCACTGGCGATATATCCTTCATAGTGGGGAACATACATGCTTCCGGTATATACAGTGGTTAGATTGTTTTGAAACTGTTTTACCGGGGCATAAGTGGCAATCATGTTGCCATAAAAGTTTGGGGAACGGAAAAAGTTCTTATTGGTATTGTTAGCCGTGTCGCTCCAGTCTACCGCTTTTTCATACATGGCTTTTTGAATAGTAGCTCCTGCCTGAAACTGCCATTGTTCATGCGGAGCCAATTTTCCTTCTAAATTAATACCATATACATTTGCTCCGGCACCATTTCGTTTTTCCCAAATCGTTTCCTCTATCTGTTCCAGTATAAAGGGATTGTTCAGTCGGGTATAGAATACCTCAAACGTAGCTCCTGCTTCAAGATGCTCGGTAACTTTACTCCAGTCAAGAGAGGTAAGAAAGCTGTGTGATGTTTCTGATTTTAAGCCGTCTGATAATCGGATAAGACTTACTTCTCCGGCAGCGATACGGGCGTGAATGTCTTCTGAGAAAACCTGTGGAGCCCTAAAGCCTTTGGCGTAGCTGGTGCGCCATTGCAGGTTCTTTTTAAGATCATATAATATACTAACACGCGGGTTTATAATCACATCTTCCTGAGCTGCATTATGGAAATCGGCACGTAAGCCTCCCAGTAACTTTAGCCTTTTATTTACCTGCCATTCTTCCTGAACATAAATGCCCAGTATGTTTAACTGCTGATCTACAAAAGCATTATACCCCGGTTTACGGTCGGTCATATGTTCGCTTTTATATTCTGCACCTGTGGTAAAAGTACCTCTTCCGCCTAAAAAGCCAGGTTGGGTGTGTATCCACTGCCCTCCGGTAATATAAGTGGTTACCTGAGTGTTTCCATAACCACGAATACTCTCCTCATAATCTATATTCCCGAAAGTATCATCTACCCTTCCGCCATAAAAGTTTTCATTTTTTGACTGTTGTGCATTGGCATACAGGGAAAAGCTATTATCCAGATTGTCGTTGGTAAACTCATAGGTTAATCCGCCGCCTGTCATTTTAGAGCGTATCTGTTCAGTAATATCCGACTGGAAAGGCTGCAGGTCTAACTCATTACCGCCACGTCTAAACTCATTAATAGTATGGAAGTCCACAGTAAGTTTACGACGGTTCAGGTAACGGTGAAAGGCTTTAAAACCAAACGTTCGGTTTTCCATACGGGTGATTTCGGTAAATCCATCATCGTTAGCATCATACGGATTCCTGTCGCGCAACATCCCGAAAAACTGAAGTCCAAGTGTAAGGTCTTCATTAAGCACGGTTCCGTTAAGGGATAAAGCCTTATCGGGTTGTTTACCATCTATAAGTCCGAAGTGGCTGTTTACTTCAAAATTATTCTCTACAGGGTCTTTGGTTATAATGTTTATAGTACCTGCAATAGCGTTAGATCCGTATAATGCCGAACCACCACCACGTACTACCTCAATGCGTTCAATCATATTGGTAGGAATCTGGTCCAATCCATAAATACCGTTAAGTGCCGAAAATACCGGGCGGCTATCCAGTAATATCTGCGAATAGGCTCCGTCCAGTCCGTTCATTCGAACCTGACTGAAACCACAGTTTTGGCAATTGGTTTCCATGCGTAGCCCAGGTTGAAAATTCAATCCCTCCGCAAGGCTTATTGATTCGGTTTTCTGTAATATCGCCGAGTTGGTAACCGTAACAATAACAGGGGCTTCCTGTCGTCTTTGCTGTTTTCGGCTGGCGGTAATCACTACCTGGTCTAAGTTAAGGGATGAACTTTCCACATCCACATTCAATACAGTATCACTATTGACTGTAATAGTTATGCTTCTTTCTTTGGTTTTATATCCTACAGATGATACTGTTATAGTATAATTCCCTTCCGGCAGCTTTATGCTGTATTTTCCGTTTTCGTCGGCAGAGATACCATTTCCCGTTTCCTTTACATGCACACTGGCAAAAGGCAGGGGATTTCCTTTTTCGGTAATCTGCCCTTTAACGGTGCCTGTTCCCTGTGTTTTTTCAACAGGAGTGCTAACCTTACTTTGAGGCAAAGCACTTGCTTCTTCCTGAGCCCAAGAAAAAAAGCAGGATAATATTAAGGAAGAGTAAATTATTTTTTTCATTTAACAAACTATATTTTTAGACAAAACTAAAAATGTTTTTCAACATAACAAATTAATTATTTATATTTGTTTAATAATTAACGTGTAATGACATATTCTGAAGAAAACTACCTTAAGGTTATTTACCATTTATCCATTGGTAATAACAAGGGTATTACTACCAATGCCATCGCTAATGAAATGGAGAGTAAACCGTCTTCTGTAACCGATATGGTGAAGAAACTTGCTGAAAAGGAGCTTGTAGCCTATAAAAAATATCAGGGTGTTTCACTAACTGACAAGGGAAGGCAGCATGCTATGATGATTGTGAGAAAACACAGGCTATGGGAAGTGTTTCTGGTAGAGAAGCTTGACTTTTCATGGGACGAAGTGCATGATGTGGCGGAACAGCTGGAGCATATAAAATCAGAAAAACTTATTGATAAGCTTGACGAATTTCTGGACTTCCCAACGGAAGATCCGCATGGTGACCCTATACCCGACCGTAACGGTAAAATAGCCAAAGTGGAAAAACAGCTGTTAAGTGAAACCAGCCTTAATACTAAAGTGATTTGTGTAGGCGTTAAAGACAGTTCTTCTTCTTTCCTTCAATATTTGGATAAGCAGCAAATAGCATTGGGATCGGCTATAGAGATTGTATCCCGCGAACATTTTGACCAGTCACTTAGCTTAAAAGTGAACGACAAACCGCTTAGTGTTTCTAATAAAATTGCGGCCAACCTGTTTGTAAAACCATTGTAGTATGACAAAAAACAGCCACTCCCTGGAGGAAGTACATGAGTCGGTAAATATTGTACAGAATACTTCTGTATGGAAAAAGATACTTGCCTTTTTTGGTCCGGCTTATATGATAAGCGTGGGGTATATGGACCCGGGTAACTGGGCAACCGATATTGCCGGAGGTAGCCAGTTTGGTTACAAGCTGCTTTGGGTACTGCTTATGTCAAACATTATGGCGTTGCTTTTACAAAGCCTTAGTGCCAGGCTGGGAATTGTTAGCCGAAGGGATTTGGCACAGGCATCGAGGGAAACCTATCCTAAAGGAGTCAATTATATATTATATGGTCTTGCCGAAATTGCCATAGCCGCCTGTGATCTTGCCGAGGTACTGGGTATGGCTATAGGTTTACAGTTGTTGTTTGATATTCCGTTACTTTGGGGTGTAAGTATCACCATGTTGGATACCTTTTTACTGCTGTTCCTTTTAAATAAGGGAATCAAAAAAATGGAGGCTTTCATCATAGCGCTTATCGGTATTATAGGGTTTTCTTTTTTGGCAGAAATGTTTTTTGCCAAGCCCGAAATGGGCGAGGTGGTGAAGGGGCTTGTACCTGCCATTCCTAATAGTGCTGCACTGTATATTGCTATAGGTATTATAGGGGCAACGGTTATGCCACATAACCTGTACCTGCATTCGTCACTGGTGCAAACCCGAAAGTTTGACCGTTCGTTTAAAGGAATAAAACAGGCGCTCCGGTATAATTTTATTGATTCGATTATAGCACTTAACCTTGCATTTTTTGTAAATGCAGCCATACTTATACTTGCTGCTGCTACCTTTTTTAACAGCGGTATGCATGAGGTGGCTGATATTCAGGATGCCCATCAATTACTTGCTCCGTTACTAGGGACCGACTGGGCGTCGGTACTGTTTGCCCTGGCACTTATTGCTGCTGGTCAGAGCTCTACCATTACCGGTACGCTTGCCGGGCAAATTGTTATGGAGGGCTATCTTAGCCTTAGGATACAACCCTGGGTAAGGCGTATTGTTACCCGCCTGCTGGCTATAGTACCCGCTTTTATTGCCATAGTATATTTGGGAGAAGAGGCAACAGGAGAACTGCTTTTGCTTAGCCAGGTAGTACTTAGCCTCCAGCTTGGGTTTGCCATTATACCACTTATTCATTTTGTAAGCGATAAAAAGAAAATGAACGAGTTTGCTATTGGACCGTTTACCAAAATTGCTTCGTGGATAATTGCGCTGGTAATTGTGGCGCTTAATGCCAAACTGGTTTATGATGAGATAGGAGCCTGGGTAGAGTCGTCAGAACATCCTGTGTATATATGGTTGCTTGTAGTGCCTTTAGCTGTTGGAGCTGCCATATTATTACTATATATTATTTTCAGGCCGTTAATCCATAAAAAAGACAAACACGAAAAACTGGTTCCGCATATTGATGAAATTATTGTTAATGAGGAAAATGGTGTTAAGGAATATAAGAGTATTGCACTGGCACTTGACTTTTCCAGAACCGATACCCGTGCCATATCCAGCGCATTGCAAATGGGAGGTAAGGATGCCCAATATACACTTATCCATATAGTGGAAACCGTGGGAGCTATGATGTATGGCGATCAGGCGCATGACTATGAGACCTCAAGCGATAAAGATTACCTTAAAGCCTACAAAAAAAGCCTTGAGGAAAAAGGCTATAGGGTTAAAACTGAACTAAGCTTTGGTAGTCCTAAACGACAAATTCCGGCTATTATCAATAAGGATGGATCACATTATGACATCCTGATACTGGGAGCTCACGGGCACAACTGGATTAAGGACATTATATTTGGAACTACTGTAGATGCCGTAAGGCATAAGGTTAAGATACCGGTACTTATTATTAAAGATTAAACCGTATTATGCTTAAAAAAGAATGGCTCCGTATAAAGTTTAATGGCAACCACAATCGTCACTGCCGCAACTGCCTGATTTCTTTTTCTTTTTAAAAAAGAATTTCTTTACCAAAAAGGCTGCTGCCCCGGCAACGAGTATATATACTATTATATCCTGTATATTCATAACTACAAATAAATGCCCCCGCCTACGGTTGCAAAATTATAATTGGGTGAAGCAATATCAAGATGCTCAAAGCCTACGCTTATAAAGTAGTTTTTACGGTGAAACCGACCTTCAATCTCGTAGGCGTGTACCGGCTTGTCGTTAATAAACGACCACTTGGCTCCTGCCAGGAAACTTACATTCTTTTTACTGAAGTACTCGGCATTGGCGCCAAATGAAAAACCGAACTTGTTTACATCATTGGCTATGTATGAGGCTCCTATTGTCCATCCTAAATTAAAACGTCTTAAACGTATCCTGTCATATCCCAAATTAAAATAGAACAGCGAGAGGTTGTCTGACGTGTTTTCCTGAAATTCAAACAACTGGTAATAGTCGGCTTTCACATAAAGGTACTGAAAAGGTCTCAATTTTGCCTCCAGATGATTGCCAAACAGGTTACCGTTGTTGTAAAGAAACTTGTCTTTAAGGTCGAACCTGAAATTATTTATGTTTCCGTTATCATGCACTTCGGCATTAAAATAATTACCGTGTTCCGGCAGATAGTACGGATATTCTGTTTGTTCAAAGTGTAAATGATTTTCAATGCCATAATGCCCTATAACAGCTATACCTGCAGTGAAGGCAACAGCTTTTCCCATAAGCCCTAAAAACAGAAAACCGATTCCTTCGTCTCCTGACGACGACGAAGAGGAACTTGTTGTTTTTTGCTGACCGGCACTGGTATTAGAATCTTTCTTATCGTTTAATTCACTCTTTGATTTGTTCAGTTTGTCCTGGGAGTATCCTCCCGCAACGATTAGTAAGGTGCAGCAAAATGCTAAGATTATTTTTTTCATCGTTATTTTAAAAGCTGGTAGGCTACTAACGATACTATATAGGCAAAGGTACTCATGCCAAACAGTTGTATTAGGGGCCATTTCCAGGAGTTGGTTTCTTTTTTTGTTATTGCCAGTGTACTAATGCACTGCATGGCAAAAGCATAGAACAATAGCAATGATACTCCTGTGGCAAAATTAAATACCTTATCCCCTGTTGCCGGATTAATCTCGGCATCCATTCGCTGCTTAATAGTAGCTTCATCATCACTGCTGCTTCCTATATTGTATATGGTTGCAAGTGTACCTACAAACACTTCTCTTGCAGCAAAAGATGACACAATAGCTATGCCAATTTTCCAATCGTAACCTAAAGGTCTTATAACAGGTTCAATAGTTTGACCTATTATACCTATATAAGAGTTTTCTAACTGATAAGCAGCAACTTCGTTATCAATCTCATCTTGGGAAAGATTCATGTATTGGGGCTGCTGTGTTATATGAGCTTCGGCATTTTTAAAGTTGTCGCCCGGCCCGTGTGAACCTAAAAACCATATTATTATAGATAGCGCAAGTATAATTTTACCGGCACCAAATACAAAGGCTTTTGTTTTTTCTATAACGTTAATAGCAACGTTTTTAAACAAAGGCATTTTGTAGTTAGGCATTTCGGCAACAAAAAAGCTTTTATGCCTTGTTTTAAGAATCTTATTAAGAAGATAGGCAGAAAGTATAGCTCCGCCAAAACCTAAAAGATATAACAACATAAGAGTTAACCCCTGCAGATTAAAAAAGCCCAGCGCCATACGATTAGGTATAATAAGCGAAATAAGAATAGTATATACAGGCAGCCTTGCCGAACAGGTGGTGAAAGGAGTAACCAGTATGGTAATAAGCCTTTCGCGCCAGTTCTCTATATTTCTTGCGGCCATAATAGCCGGGATAGCACAGGCTGTACCCGATATTAACGGAACAATACTTTTTCCGCTAAGGCCAAAGCGTTTCATTATCTTATCCATAAGGAATACCACGCGGCTCATGTAACCACTTTCTTCCAGTAATGATATGAACAGGAACAGGAAAGCAATTTGCGGAATGAAAATTACCACACCGCCTATACCCGGCACAATACCGTTTGCAACAAGCTCTGTAAGCTTACCGGGAGGTAACGATTTTGAAGCCCATGAGCTAAGTTTGGTAAAACTTTCATCAATAAAATCCATCGGGATGGCAGACCATGCGAAGATGGACTGGAATATAAGCATAAGAATACAGAAGAAAATAATGTACCCAAATATTTTATGCGTAAGCAGCCGGTCCAGTTTTGCCCTAAGGTCTTTTGCTTTAGAGGAGTCAACTGTAAGTCCGCCTTTCAGCACATCGTTTATAAACTGGTAGCGCTTAATGGTCTCCTTTTGCTGAAGCCTTTTAAGCTCTGACTTACTTTTGGTAAACGAGCTGTTTTGTATTTCGTTTCTTTCCAGTGCGCCAAAATTCACATCCTGTGTAATAACCAGCCATAGTTTGTACAGCAATTGGTTTGGGAAAGCATTCCTTAGTTTATTAAAATACTCAGGATCTATGCTCGATGCATTAAGGCACGGCTCTGTAGAAAGGTTTTTATAATCCAGTATAAGTTTTTTAAGGGAATCAATACCAATTCCTTTACGGGAACTAACCAGTGCTATTTTGGTATTAAGGTGCTCTTCAAGATAAGGGAGGTCAAGGCTAATCCCTTTACGATCCATCCTGTCGGCCATATTAACCACCAGTATGGTAGGAATTTCAAGATCTTTAATTTGGGTAAACAGCAGTAGGTTACGTTTTAGGTTTTCCACATCGGTTACCACTACGGCTACATCGGGAAAATCTTTATCGTTACGGTTAAGCAACAGTTCTATAACAACGTTCTCGTCTATAGAGCTGGCATTAAGGCTGTATGTTCCCGGTAAATCTATAACGGTACCTTTAATGTTTCCGGGTAATTTTACCGAACCCTGCTTTCGCTCAACAGTAATGCCGGGGTAGTTACCTACCTGCTGGTTAAGACCTGTGAGTTGATTGAAAACAGACGTTTTTCCGGTATTGGGATTACCAATTAAAGCTATCTTTATAGTAGGGGCTGCCATTAAATAGTATCAGTTATTATTTCGACATCAATTTCTTCGGCAGTTTCCATGCGAATTGCCACATGGCTGTCGTTTACATTGATGTAGATTGGATCGCCCAAAGGGGCAATTTGTAAAAGCTCTACAACATTGCCGGGAAGGCACCCCATTTCAAGTAACTTTAACGGGATGGCATCGATATTAAAATCGGTTATAATGGCCTTTTGTCCTTTTTTTAGCCCTGCAAGTGAAGTTTTCAAAGCTTATTTAGAATAAATTAAGACTGCAAAATTATGAATTAATATTCAAATAGCCTCACTTTTCATGCTCACAAAGCCAATTAATATCTTCAAGCAGTTGTTTTACGTTTTTCTCCCCTGGTACATCCTCGTCCAAGTTGGTGCCGTTATAAAATCCGCGAATCCTTCCTTCCTGATCCACCAGTATGAAATTTTCGGTATGTACCATATCATACAGCTCGCTGGAAGTAGTTGTTTTTACTGCTAAGTACGATTTTCGGGCTATGTAGTAAATATCTTTTTTATCGCCTGTAACCAAGTTCCATTTGGCGTCTATTACCCCTTTCTTTTCGGCATAAGCTTTAAGCACGGGTACACTGTCAATATCCGGTGTTACCGAGTGTGATAATAACATCACTTTTGGATTATCTTTAATTTTATCCTGAAGCCATACCATATTATCCGTCATAATAGGGCAAATAGTAGGGCAGGTAGTGAAAAAGAAATCGGCTACATATATTTTTCCCTTATAATCGTTTTGGGTTATGGTATCACCATTTTGGTTGGCAAAGGCAAAATCGGCAATTTTATGGTTGCGTGCCACATATTGTATGGTGGTGTCTACCAGTTCGGGGTTTACGTCAGACGGACTGTAAACCTTTAATGTTTTTGCCGGCTTTAGTGCATTATAAAAAAGGGAAAGTATAATGGCGGAAATTATGAAGAATACAATGAAAAAAATCCTGTATTTTTTAAAGAATGAAAACATGTTTGGGTAATTTTTTCGCAAATTTACAAAACGGGGCGCGATTGTTGTCCTTTTATTGTTAGTTATGCATTGTTAAAGTATCGAAAACGATATATTTAATATGTTTATGCTATGCTATTTATGTTAACTTTATATTTTTGTAACCGAAGGTTTAAACTTTAAATGATGAAATTAAATAGAAATGTAAAAATCGCTACAGCAGCCTTATTTTTAGGAACAGCGGTTTGTAACGCTCAAAAATCAGACAGTCATGGTATTAACCTTTCTTATATGGATAAGAAAGTAAGTCCGGCAGATGATTTTTTCAGATATGTTAACGGAACCTGGATTGACCAGACCGAGATTCCCGGAAACAAAACCCGTTGGGGTAGTTTTGATGAGCTAAGGGAAAATACAAATAATGATGCTCTTGAAATTTTAAAGGCTGCGGCAGCAGACAGAACTCTTAAAGCCGATACCGATGAAGGTAAGGCAGCACGCCTTTACAGAACTATTATGGATACGGTTACCCGTAACAGGATGGGAACTGAGCCTTTAAAACCATACCTGAGAAGAATAGATCAGGTTAAAAACGTACACGATCTTCAGCAGTTGTTAAGCGACATGGAGCCGGAAGGCGGAATGGGCTTTTTTGGTATTGGTGTAGGTGCTGATGCTAAAGACAGCAATAAGAATACACTTTACCTTGGTACAGGTTCACTTGGTTTACCGGACAGGGATTATTATGTTTCTGACGATGAGGATTCAAAAGAGAAAAGAGCTAAGTATGAGGAGCATGTTACCAGAATGCTTAAGTATATAGGCTATAATGACAAGCAGGCTAAAAAAGCAGCAGCAAATATTCTTGCCTTTGAAACAGCTATGGCAGAGCCTAGACTGGACAGGGTAGAGCGTCGTGATAGCAGAAAGACCTATAACCCAATGGCAATTGAAGATTTGCAAAAGCTTACTCCAATAATCAGATGGGATAAATTCCTTAAAGATACAGGTATAGGTGATGTAGATACTATTGTAGTGTCTCAGCCAAGATACATGAGAGCTTTACAGGATATTTTAGCTAAAGGTGATGTGGATACATGGAAGGATTACCTGAAATGGACACTTTTAAACAAGTCTACCGGATACCTTACTACTGATATTGAAACTGCTAACTGGGAGTTTTACAGTAAAACATTAAGAGGTGCCCTTAAAGAGGAAACCCGTGATAAAAATGCACTTCAAACCATTAACGGTACTGTAGGTGAGGCTTTAGGTAAGCTATATGTTGCTAAAAAGTTCCCTGCGGAGGCTAAGGAAAAAGCAGAGAGCATGATTAAAAATGTTATGCTTGCTTATGAGAACCGTATTAACAACCTTCCGTGGATGGCAAAAAGCACAAGACAAAATGCCATCGATAAACTTAGAAGGTTAAAAGTGAAAATTGGTTACCCTGACGAATGGAAAGACTATTCTGAACTTACTCTTAAAGGTCCGGAAGATGGTGGTACTTTCTTCTCTAACATGAAGGCTGTTGCCCGTTGGAGGTTTGAGCAGGATAAAAAAGACCTTAAAAGACCGGTAGATAAAAACGAGTGGCACATGGCTCCTCAAATTGTAAATGCTTACTTTAACCCTTCATACAACGAGATTGTTTTCCCGGCAGGTATATTACAACCTCCGTTTTATGATTATAAAGCAGATGAGGCTGTTAACTATGGTGGTATTGGGGCTGTAATAGGTCACGAAATTTCTCATGGTTTTGATGATAGCGGTTCACGTTATAATGCAGATGGTAACCTTGTTAACTGGTGGAGTGACGAAGACCTTGAGAAATTTACAGGTCTTGGTGGTGCACTTGCCGATCAATACAGTCAACTACAGCCATTACCGGGTATTTATGTAGACGGTAAATTTACTCTTGGTGAAAACATAGGTGACCTTGGTGGTGTAAATGCTGCTTACGATGGTTTACAGTTATACCTTAAAGAACATGGTAACCCTGGTCTTATAGATGGTTACACGCCGGAACAGCGTTTTTTTATATCATGGGCAACTATATGGAGAACAAAAATGAGAGATGAAGCGATTAAGAATCAGGTGAAAACCGACCCTCACTCTCCGGGTATGTACAGAGCTTATGTGCCTCTGCAAAATATTGATGCTTTCTATAAAGCATTTGATATTAAACAAGGCGACGGTATGTATGTTGAGCCGGATAAACGTGTTAAGATTTGGTAGTATAAAATCTACAAATTGCATATAAATAAAAACCCTACGGATTCCCGTAGGGTTTTGTTTTTCAGATAAAAACATAATCATGTGTTAAATGCGGGTTTCCCGTAACGCCATTAGTTATTTAACATTTAATTTTGTTTCACCTGAAAATAAATGATATAGCCGTATTGAAAAATTCCTTACACGTTCTTGCTATTGATGATCATGTGGTAGTCCTGGAAGGGTACCTCTCCATATTTAAGAATCTTGAGATAGCACAGCCCCACAGGTTGAAGTTTACTAAAGCGACCGACTGTAAAACAGGATATGAAGTTATAGTAAACCAAACCGAACCCTTTGATGTCGCTGTTATTGATTACAGCATTCCTAATTTTCCCGAGAAGAAACTTTTTTCGGGAGAGGATATTGCCATGCTTGTACGAAACCATATGCCTAAGTGCAAAATTATTATGATGACTATGCATAAAGAAATGGACATCATGGAAAGGATATTGCATAAAGTGAAGCCCGAAGGTTTTATTAACAAAAGCGATTGTAGCACTGATGAACTTATTGATGGTTTTAATAAGGTGATGAAAAATGAAATTTATCACTCAAAAACCGTTAGTGACCATATTAAACGCGTAGAAAAAGGCATAGTGTTTGATGCTACAGACCTGAAAATTATTCAGCTACTTTCTAAAGGGATTAAAAATAAAAACCTTGAAAAGTATATACCGTTATCTTCCAGTGCAATAGAGAAGAGAAAGTATAAATTAAAGCGTGCCCTGGATGTAAAGGGTGACGATGAAGATCTTATAAATACTGCGAGAAAACTAGGCTACATATAGGTAGGTATAATTGCCATTTCTGATTTGTTATAAAAAGATTATTCCTATTAAAAATAAATATGTAAAAATGAGGAAAACCTTACAATTAGGTTTTCCTTAAGCCGTTTCTATATCTAAATTAACCATCACCTTACTTTAATTTATTAGTTCACCGCACAAATATGTAGTTGTTTGTGCGGTTCTTTTTTATAGGCTGTAACCTAAAGCTGTTTTTATTTTTTGTGATGATATTATTTTTCCTGTAGTACTATTGTCTTCCGTAAATTCGGGTAAAGCAAGTTGCATTTCCTGTGCTTTTTGTGTGTAGTACTCTTTTCGTGTAGGATGCTGGGATAAGGCTGCGTTGAAAACTTCTCCCCAACTGTTTTTGTTTATAATGGCTTCTATAACTCCTATGCAGCTATCACGGTCTATTAAATTTACCGGGGCATTAGGCTGTTGTAGGTTTTGTTTGCCGGCTAAATGATGTACAGGGTGCCTTTCTCCTCCATATAATCCTGCAAAACGTAGTGCTGTTGTTTTAAAATTTGGGTTTGATACAAGGAGTTTTTCGGTTTCAAGTAGTTGCCTGCCCGATTCGGTATCAGGAAACGGAGGAGTATCTTCGGTAACAATACCATCATTTTTTTGTCCGTAAACCGATATTGAGCTTACAAACAAAACTTTACCTACCGTTGCCTGTTCTATATAAGGAATAAACTGTTCTATTTTTTTGGTAAAGCTTTCGCTTCCTTGCTTTCTTAATTTTGGCGGAATATCGATAATTAAAATATCACTTTTAGCAAGGAACTCTGTCACATTTCCGTCTACTGAAGTTGAAGCTAGGGAAACCAAATATGGCTGTATGCCTTTGCTTTTTAATAGTTCCAGTTTTTCGGGTGATGTAACCGATCCTTTAATGGTAAATCCTTTTTCTATAAATGATTCGGCAAGCGGTAGCCCTAGCCACCCGCAGCCTAATAATGATATCTGCATTATTGTGAAATGTCTTTTTTAACCAGTATATAATAATCGTTTTCAAGCGGCATGTATCCTTGTTCGTAAACAAAATAATAGGTATTGCCGTTTTTGGTTTGCAGCAGGTTAGTAAAATAATCAAAGTCAAAACCTTTTGATAAAAGCTTTGACTTTGTTGTTTTAGTTTTACCCTCTACGTTAATCCCTGCAAGTATACGGTAGTTTTTGCGCAAACGGTTATTAATGTTGCGCATATAGTTATTGCTGTCTTTGTTTATCTTGTTATTGTAGGCATTGCGGCAGGCATCGCTGCAAAACTTTTTGTCTTCACGACCTACAATAATATCTCCGCACTCTGGACAGGTTCTGGACATTGCATTTATTTTTTGGTTGATGTGTTATCAGTAGGAGACGGTTTGGTAATATTTATCTTTTTAATTTTATATAAATCGTCCCTTCGGTCTTTTAAAATACGAACGCTACCATACTCATGTAGTTCTTTCAAAAGGTTAAGGTCAACGTCTACAATAAGCGTCATTTCGGTGTTCGGTGTTGTTTCGGCCTTCACCCCATTTGAAGGAAAAGCAAAGTCAGATGGTGTAAACACAGCCGTTTGCGCATACTGAATATCCATATTATTTACCCCCGGCAGGTTACCCACACATCCGGCAATAGCAACATAACATTCATTTTCAATAGCCCTGGCCTGTGCACAGTGTTTTACTCTGGTATATCCGTTTTGGGTATCGGTAAGGAAAGGTACAAACAATATATCCATACCTTCATCAGAAAGTAGTCGTGACAATTCCGGGAACTCCACATCATAACATATCATAATACCTATTTTTCCGCAATCGGTATCAAATGTTTTGATCTCATTACCGCCTTTCATACCCCAGTAATGTACCTCGTTTGGTGTGATGTGTATTTTGGCATACATTTCACTACTACCATCTCTTTTACAAAGGAAACCTACATTATACAGGTTACCGTCTTCAAACATAGGCATGCTTCCGGTAATGATATTTATATTGTAAGAAATAGCCATTTCCTGAAAGCGTTTTTTGATAGGCTCACAATAGCGGGCAATCTCCCTAATAGCATCGGCTTCACTAAGATGGTTAAAGTCGGCCATAAGCGGAGCCACAAACAGTTCGGGGAACAGAGCAAAATCACTACCGTAGCCCGATACCGCATCGATAAAAAACTCGGCCTGTTCAAATAGTGCCTCAAGGTTAGGTAGCGGTCGCATTTGCCACTGTACCAGTCCAAGGCGGATAACACTCTTTACGGTATTAATAAGTTTTGGGCTTTTGTCGTAGTAAATGTTATTCCACTCCATTAGTACGGCATATTCCTGCGAACTCTTATCACCCTCCAGGTAGTTGCGCATTACACGTATAACGTGGAAGTCGTTGCTTAACTGAAAAGAAAGTACAGGGTCATGTAGTTCCTTAAGGCGCACCTTGTCTATATATTCTTTAGGGCTTAGGTCTTTAGAATGTTCATTATAGTTAGGAATCCTTCCGGCAAATATTATCGATTTAAGGTTTAATTGTTCACATAGTTCCTTACGGGCATCGTATAAACGCCTGCCTAATCGAAGTCCGCGATATTCAGGGTGTATAAATACATCTATACCATAAAGCACCTCCCCGTCATAGTCGTGTGTTTTGAACGACGAGTTGCCGGTAATCTTATCATAAGTATGTGTGGAGGTTGCCTTTTTATAATCGACAATAAGTGAAAGGGCCGACCCAACCACTTTGCCGTCTACCAAAATAACAAGTTGGCCTTCGGGGAAAATCTTTAATAGTTTTTCTATATCCTTTTCTGTCCAGTACGGCTCTTCCATGTCGTTGTAGGCATGCTGCATGGAAATTTTTAACTGTTTGTAATCCTCAATCTGAAGGTTGCGTAATTCAACCTTATTTATCTCAATCTGCATAAATTTTTGGTTTTAAGTAAATATACGACAAAAAGCCATTTACAAACGTTTACAAATAGTTATAACCGACAGTAAATAGTTAAAAACCGGTTAAAGTTTTAAGGTTGCTACATCTTTGCACTGTACAGTTTAAATAACAATAACATTAAAAACAGTAAACGCCATGAATGCATTAAAAAACAAAGTACAGTTAATAGGTAACGCAGGTAACGACCCTGAGATTAAAATTTTTGAGGCAGGTAAAAAACTAGCCCGATTAATTATTGCTACAAATGAGACCTATTATAACGACAAAGGGGAAAAGAAAACCGATACCCAATGGCATACAGTAACCGCGTGGGGCAAGGCTGCCGAGATTATGGAGAAATATGTAAAGAAAGGTAAGGAGGTAGCTATAGAAGGTAAACTAACACACAGAACTTATGATGACCGTAACGGGGAGAAACGGTATATAACCGAAGTTATAGTAAGTGATGTATTGCTTTTCGGTAAATAAAAAAGGCGCTTATTGAAAGCGCCTTTTTTATTTACCATGGTTTTTGCCTTAATGAGGCTATAGTATTTTCCATTTGCTGTAGTCGTTGTTCCAGTGCACTGTCTCCGCTATGCATGGTGTAGCGAAAAACATGTACTACCCTCCAGGCAGCTTTAATATCTCCTGTACTTATCAGTACAGGCTCTACGCCGGGGTGGTTTGCCGTTAGCATTACCGTATTATTATTGTAAGTAAGTTTCCTAAAGTAAATTTGATTGTTGGCAACTATTACGCTTAGCTCACCTGCCAGAGTTGCTAATTCGGTTAGCGGAACGGTTATACCAATTATAGTATCTTTTGGGAAAAAACCGTTAGATCCGCCACTCATAGTAAGGTCGTCTATCACAAAAGCCATCTTATCCTTGCCCGAAACATGGGGTAGTTTTAGAGTTGGTAGTCCCTCATTGCTAATATTATTAGCAAAAATATCTAAAAAGTGCTGCTTTACATCTTCGGTTACACAAGGCACACCATCAAATCCATCATTGCTGTAAGAAGATTCTGTTGTTATGGCCTCGTTAAACCGTAATAAGCGGTTTACGGTTAACTCTTTTGTCAATAATTCATCTAACCCAATGCTAAAATAATTAGCAATTTTTATAACCGTGTCGATTTTAGGATTACTTCGTCCTTCTTCATATGCCCCAAGCGTAGCACGCTTTAAATCAAAGAGATCGGCGAATTCCTGCTGACTCATATTCCTTACACTTCGTATCTTTTTTAGGTTCTTTCCAAACATACTAAAAATATTTTTGCTAATTTTATTTGCAAATTATGTTAATTGTTGTAAATTTGTACTAACAATATTAGCAAATGTAATAAATAATGCTAATATGGTGAGCATGTTAAGTTAAAAAGTTGTAAAAAAAGTTTAAAAAACATTTGCGCTTAACTTGCTTAAAAAAGTAAAAACAACGAGTTTTATAAATTATTTAATACCTGTAAGATGAAAGATTATTTTGGAGTGGTAAAAAATTACCTGAATGAGCTTCAGCTGGAAATAAAATACGAGAATGCTAAAGATGGTGTTTTTGTAGTGAACAGCGAGCAGGATGGTATTGTTAACCTTATTATATGTGTAGCACATCCTATCGTTATTTTTGAGCAGTTTTTGTTTGAGGTAAAGCCCGATGCTGTGAATGTATTTAAGGAGCTGCTTCAAAAAAACCGCGATATTATTCATGGGGCTTTTGTTCTTGATGATACAGGTCGAAAAGTAATTTTCAGAGACTCACTTCAACTCGAGAATTTAGATCAAAATGAGTTTGAGGCAACATTAAATTCGCTCAGCCTGCTGTTGAGTGAGTATTCGGAACAGATTATAAACTTTTCAAAAAATTAAAGCTATGAAATTTCTAAGAAGATTATTTAAAATTGGGCAGGCCGAAGTGCATCACACGATTGACAATATGGAAGATCCTATAAAAATGACCGAACAGGGAATCAGGGATATGAAAGAGGATCTTGATAAAAGTCTGGAAGCACTGGCTCAGGTTAAGGCTATGAGCATTCGTGCCAAAAATGAAGTGGAACAATACGGCAATACAGCCGAAGATTATACCGAGAAAGCCATGCTTATTTTAAAGAAGGCACAAAAAGGTGAAATGGATGCGACTGAGGCCGACAGGCTGGCTACCGAAGCGCTGGTTAAAAAAGAAGAGGCGCTGGGTCACCAGAAAAGAGCCGAAGGTGATAAGGAGAAGTTTGACCAGAATGTGGTGCAAATGGAGGGTAATGTGCAAACCATTAAGCACAATATAAGTAAGTGGGAAAACGAACTTAAAATATTGCGTTCAAGGGTTAAGGTGGCAGATGCTACTAAGAGCCTGAACAAGCAAATGGCAAAAATAGACAGCAACGGTACCATATCACTGCTGGAGCGTATGAAGGAAAAAGTGAATCAGGAAGAGGCACTTGCCGAAGCTTATGGTGATATTGCCAATGCATCTAAATCTGTAGACGATGAAATTAACAGGGCTGTTGATGTTAAAAAAACAAAAGCCACCAGTGAGCTCGAAAAATTAAAAGAGCAGATGGGTTTAGGCAACAGTCCGCAAGAGTAGTAAATAAAAAACAATGAAGGAATTAATAGAAATTTCTTTTTCACCTGTCAATGCGTTTTTCTCCATTATGTCTATCGTAATGGTACTGTACTGGCTATTGGTTATCATAGCAGGACTGGATCCTGATTTGTTTAGCGTTGATTTTGACGCGGCAGATATTGATGCTGATTTTGACAGTGATGTTACCGGGAGTGAGAACGCGGCAGAAGGCAGCGGATTTATGAGGGTGCTGGAGTATTTTAATTTTGACGAACTCCCGCTCATGTTCATATTTACCATCATCTTTTTCTCCATGTGGTTTATAGGGGTTAACGTTACCTATTATCTTGGAGTAGAAAGTATATGGCTGGGAGTACTGCTGCTTATCCCAAATTTTATACTCAGCCTTTTTATTGTGAAAATTTTAAGCAAGCCCCTTGGCTACCTCTACAAGCAGGTAAACCATAAAGGTGAGCCCGAGATAGATTTTTTAGGGAGAAGATGCAGTGTTGTATCTGCCATAGCACACGATAAAATAGGCCAGGTGGAACTGACGGTAAACGGAGATCCCATAAAAATTTATGCTAAAAGCAATACTGAAGAAAAACTAGTAGCAGGACAGCAGGCGGTTATAGTGGGAGAAAGTGAAGACAGGAAATTTTACCTCGTTGAAAAATTCGAATATTAAAAACTAACCAACCATGTTATCAGTTATCTTTCAATTTATTGCGGCCGTTACGGCTGTGATACGAACCATTATTGAATATATTTTTTAACCAATTAAAATTAAAATGGCAGGAAATGCATTACTCATTGGTATGATTGCCGGAATCATAGTATTCATCGGCGCTTTAGTATGGATAATATCCATGTATAAAAAAATCATACAGGGCAAGGTACTGGTACGAACCGGTGCCGGAGGAACTAAAGTATTCTACAATGCCGGACTGGTAGTTCCGGTACTTCACAAAATGGAGATTATGGATATCTCCGTTAAAAAGCTTGATGTGGAACGTACAGGAGCAAACGGGCTTATTTGTAAAGATAATGTGCGTGCAGACATTAAAGTTACATTCTTTATAAAAATTAACAAATCTACTGCCGATATTATTAATGTGGCACAAACCATTGGTTGTGAAAGAGCGTCAGAGATTGATGTACTTAGAAACCTGTTTGATGCCAAGTTTTCGGAAGCATTAAAAACTGTAGGTAAGAAATTTGATTTTGTTGAACTGTATGAGGCGCGAAGTGAATTCCGTGAGGAGATTATCTCTATTATCGGTACCGACCTTAACGGATACATACTTGACGACTGTGCTATTGATGATTTGGAACAAACACCAATAAGCCATCTTAAAGCAGATAACATCCTTGATTCTGAAGGTATTAAGAAAATTACAGAGCTTACTGCGGCACAAAATATTAAGTCAAACCTTATCAGGAGGGATGAGGAAAAAACCATCCGTAAGCAGGACGTAGAAGCACGTGAGGCTATCCTTGCGTTAGATCGTCAGCTGGCAGAGAAGGAAGAACAACAAAAACGTGAAATTGCAAATATCAAAGCCCGTGAAGAGGCAGAGATTGCTAAAGTAGCCGAAGAAGAAAAACTTAAGTCTGAAACAGCAAGAATCGCTACTGCCGAAAAAGTTCAGGTGGCTGAAGAAAATAAAGACAGGCTTGTAATTGTAGCGGCTAAAAACAAAGAGCGTACTGCGGCTGTAGAAACCGAAAGGGTAGAAAAAGACCGTGCGCTGGAGCAAACCGAAAGGGAACGTATCGTTACGCTTGCTCAAATTGAGAAAGACAAAGCAGTTGAGGTAGAGCGTAAAAACATACAAAATGTTATCCGCGACAGGGTTGTACTTGAAAAAGGCGTGGTTCAGGAGCAGGAAAACATGAAGGATATCGAAGCTTTCAAAGAGGCAGACAGAAGGAAAAAAGTGGCTGTTACGCTTGCAGAGAAAGAAAGTGAAGAGATGTACATTAAACGTCTTAAAGCTGCCGAGGCAGAGAAAGAGGCTGCTAAACAAAAAGCTGAAGAGATCAATATCGAGGCTGCTGCTAAAATGGCTGCCAGCGAGAAAGAGGCTGAGGCAAGAAAAATACTTGCAGATGCTAAAGCTAAGGAAGATGCTACTTTAGGGTTATCTGAGGCTCAGGTAATGCATGCAAAAGCTGAGGCTAGTGAAAGGCAAGGTATTGTTGATGCGGTTATTATTGAGAAAAAAGCTCTTGCTGAAGCTGCCGGTATTAAAGCGAAAGCAGAAGCTGAAAAACAACTTGGTGTTGCTGAGGCCGATATAATTAAAGAGAAAGCTCTTGCAGAAGCTAGCGGTATTGAAGAGAAAGCAGAAGCTATGAAGAAACTTGACGGTGTAGGTAAAGAGCACGAAGAGTTCAAACTACGCCTAAACAAAGAACTTCAGGTAGATCTGGCTCATATAAACATCCAGAAAGATATTGCCGATGCACAGGCTAATGTGATTGGCGAAGCGCTTAAGGCTGCTAAAATTGATATTGTGGGTGGTGAGACTATGTTCTTCGAGCAAATTGTTGGACAAATCACTAAGGCTAAAGGATTTGACAGGCTGGTAAACCATTCTGAAAACATTACAGAGATTAAAGATGCGGTACTGGGCGAAGGAGGCGAAGGCAGTGAGAATCTTTTAGAGAGAATAAAAGGTTTTGCAGATAAATACGGCATCACGTCTGAGGATATTAAAAACCTTACAGTAGCCGGATTACTTATGGAACTGCAAAAACGCAGTAACGACGAAGGTGAGCAGGGCTTGTTCTCAAAGCTTATGGATATGGCTAAAAATCTTGGCCTGTCTAACAAAAAACTAGGATAAGTTTTATTTGATTTTTTATATTTTTTTCCCGCGCAGCTTGCCACTGTGCGGGGATTAACCCTTCTTTTTCAAAGGCATTGCGCCCGGGCGCAGTACTTAACTTATTAAAACTAAACCAACCATGAGTACACTGGAAGGCGGTACATATGAAATTATACGCAGCCGTCTTGAAACCCAAAAAAACGACCTTTTGGGCAGGCTGCACAAACTTAATGAGGCACGAAAAGAGGTTTTTGGCAGCATAGAAACCAAACTTATAGCCAACAACAGGATTATTACCGATAACAGCTGTATCCCCAGTGATATAGTGACCATAGGTGATAAATGTATTTTTGGCTACAATGTGCACTTCGGGCTGCGCACTGATATTAAGACCGAAGACGTATTCAGTATCTATTCTTATCAGGACGGGGAATTCGTTAAGCAGGGGCTTGACCTTATTGCAGACGAGACTTTCCTTACAGATTTTTTTAACCTGTACAAATACTACAGGGATACTGAGTTCCGTAAGTTCTTTATAACAGGAAACTACCTGCACATGGTTTTTCAGATAAGTGACAGGATAAGTGATGTAAAAACTTTTAAATGGCTAATTAAAGACAATAACCTGGTCTACCAGGATAACAGGAGCGATCATGAATATCGTTTTCCAAGGCAGCATGATTTTAACTGGCAGGAAACCACCCGCGATATGCATAGGTACGGCAAGCATCCGCACGTGTCCATACTGGACAGGATGTTTGTGGAAACTGTGGGCGGAACGCTAACCATAAAAATTGAAGATAATACTGCTACGGGTAAAGGAATTTATGACGAAGAAGTTATTCATCCTGACCAAACATTAGACGACGGAATCTACAAGTTTGCCGATTTGGGTAACCTTGTCACCTTACAGATTAAGCCGTTTCAGGAGGAGGCCAGGTTTTTTATCTATAATCATAAACTGCAGGAGGTTAGAAAGGTAGATAGCCTTGCTACATCGGCAATACTTTTGCCCGATGAGCATGGTGTCATTTTCTCTAACGGATATTACCTGCAAACAGGTGAGTATAAAATTTTTGAAAACAGTTTGGAAAACCTGCTGTTTCAGGAAAGGATAGCCTCGCCAAACGGAGAAGATTTTCTGTATGTGTTTTATGAGGAAAAATACGGGCAGTATGTATTAATGTCCTATAACCTTATTACACAACAGGTAAACACCCCTATAATCTGTAACGGTTTTACGCTGTTGGAAAACGGGGAGTTGTGTTACTTTAAAGCTTCGGAAGAGCAAACTAAAAACCATCTTATACAAATTTGGCAAACGCCTTTTGTAAAGGGAGATATTATGCCTTCCCAGCACAAGGACAGCTACATATACAAAATAGGAAATAAGGATATCGTTAAGGCCATGGCCGACAGCCAGTCTATTATTACCCTGCTTAATAAGGATGATGATTATGACGGGTTGTATGCCGACCTTACCAGACTTTCACGGAACATCCTGGATACCTATTACTGGATTACATCAAAAGAGACCTTTGAACTAAACCTGCCGCTTACCGAAATACGCAATACGGCAAATGCAGCGATAGACGAGTTTGAAAAGGTAGTCCAGCTAAGGCAAAATGCACAAAAGCTTACAGATGAGCTGAAGCAGAAAGCCCAAACGTTATTTGAAAAAATAAAAAGTTCACCGCTTGATGACATAGATGTTTTTGTGGAAGATCTTGCAGGGTTACGCACCCTTCGCGGGGAGGTAATCAGCCTAAGGGAAGTGCGCTATACCGATGCCGACTTTATCACTAAGCTGGAAGAGGAGATAGTAGAGCAAACTGAAGTAATTTCACAAAACTGTGTGCAGTTCCTAATGGACGAGAAAGCGCTTGTACCTTACCATAAGCGTGTAGAGGAAAGGCAGGGAGAACTGGAAGACATCGCTACGGTTATCGAAGCGCGTAAATTGGAAGATGAGGTAAACGGTATTACTGCCGACTTGGAAATGCTGATTGACATAGTGTCCAATCTTAAAATTGAAGACACCTCTCAGTCAACCCAAATCATTAATACCATATCCCTGATTTTTGCCACCCTTAACAGGTTAAAGGCAGAGATAAAGAACAAAATATCCTCTTTGGGAGGTAAAGAGGCTAAGGCCGATTTTGCCGCCCAGATTAAACTGATTGACCAGAGTATTGTTAATGCACTGGACAGAGCAGATACTCCGGAGAAAACAGAGGAATTACTTAATAAGATATCGGTTCAGCTGGAGGATCTGGAAGCGCGTTTTGCCGATTATGAGGAGTTTACCGAATCGATAATCGAAAAAAGGGAAGAGGTTTATGCTGCTTTTGAAGCCAAAAAGAACGGCCTTACCGAGGCCCGAAATAAAAAGGCTGTTGCCATAGAGAATGCTTCACAGCGTATTCTTAAAAATGTGGCAGCAAAGGCACTTACGTTTAACTCGGTTGAGGATATAAACGGGTATTTTGCTTCCGACCTGATGATTGCCAAACTTCGTGATTTGGTAAAACAACTGGTGGAACTGGAAGATACAGGGAAGGCCGAGGCGATTGAAACCGAGCTGAAGTCGGCTCGTGAGGACGCTCTTCGCAAGCTTAAGGACAGACAGGAACTGTATGAGGACGGAGATAATATTATCCGTTTCGGTAACCACAGGTTTGCGGTAAATAAACAACCTCTGGATCTTACCATAGTTTACAGGAACGGCAGGCTGAATTATCACCTAACGGGAACCGATTTCTATCAGGAACTGAAAAGCGAGAGCCTGCTTTCATCACAAAAATACTGGGATCAGGAACTGGTTTCAGAGAACGATAATATTTACAGAGGTGCTTACCTGGCGTATAAAATATTCAGGAACTACAATCCTGAAGATTTAAACGACTTTACCGATGAGCAACTGGCAAAACTGGTTAGCGATGAAACCTCTAAAAACTATACCGAAGGTTATGTAAAAGGGGTTCATGATGCAGATGCCACTAAGCTTTTAAAAGTACTGGTAACTAAGCACCACACATTGGGGCTGTTACGTTACAGTCCGGTAGTTAGGGCTTATGCACAATTCTTTTGGTACAGTTTGCCAGAGGAGCAACGCAATAAGCTAAACAGTAAAATAAAAGCAGCGGGAGGAGTTTTAAGTATCTTCCCAAACAGTACAGAATTTGATTATATAGTTGAAGAACTTACGCAGGAATTAGAAAAATTCCTCGCTAAGGGAACCTTAAACAAAGCCGGCAGTACAGATGCATATACCATTGCCGGTTACCTGTTTGAGGAACTTAAAAATGATGATGCCTTCAGTATAAGTCATAAAGCTTCGCAACTGGCTGATAGCTTTATAAAAATGCTGGAAAATAAGGGTGCCGCTGTTGCTTTTCGACATAATATTGAAAACGCCTCCGATACCGAAGCCGCCATTCAGCTGGCAACCCAATGGGTGTCGTCGTTCCTGAGTCAAACAGGACAGCAGGACAGTAACGAATACATTAGTGAGGTAGCAGCATTGCTGTTATACAGGCATGAACTTGCAGACAAAAAGGTAAGCATTGAACCCGATGAGGATATTACAGGGCTTGCAGGTTCTCATAACACGATAACTGATGGAGTTTACAAATTCCATTACCATCGTTTTACCGAACTTATGGAAAGGCATTTTACTGTAGATGTACCGGCATTTGAGGCTTTCAGGGCAGAGCGACATAAGCTTACCCAGCAGCTTAAAACCGATTTAAGGCTTAATGAGTTCATGCCAAAGGTGTTGACTTCGTTTGTGCGTAACAAACTTATCGATCAGGTGTACCTTCCGCTATTTGGTGACAACCTTGCCAAACAGTTGGGTAGTGCAGGCGAGAACCGCCGTACCGATCGTTCGGGGATGTTACTGTTGGTATCGCCACCCGGGTATGGTAAAACAACCCTTATGGAATACCTGGCAAACAGGCTTGGACTGGTATTTATGAAAATAAACGGACCAGCCATAGGCCATGAGGTAACATCGGTAGACCCTTCGTCGGCAAATAATGCCGCAGCAAGGGAAGAGCTTAAAAAACTGAACCTTGCTTTGGAAATGGGTAATAACGTGATGCTGTATCTGGATGATATTCAGCATTGCAGTCCTGAGTTTCTGCAAAAGTTCATTTCGCTTGCCGATGGTACCCGTAAGATTGAAGGTGTGTATAACGGACAGCCTAAAACGTATGACATGAAGGCGAAGAAATTCTGTGTGGTAATGGCGGGTAACCCGTATACCGAAACAGGAGAGAAGTTCCGAATACCGGATATGCTTGCTAACCGTGCTGATATTTATAACCTGGGTGATGTAATTGGCAACACTGCCCAACTGTTTGAACTGAGCCTTATTGAAAATGCGCTTACTTCAAACCCGGTATTGGCACAACTGGCATCAAAAAATATGGACGACCTGTATCCGCTTATCACTATGGCCCAAAGCGGTCAGCGTGACGGGTTGGAGCTTAAGGGGAACCACACGAAGCAGGATATTGAGACTTACATCTCACTACTGGATAAAGTGATTAAGGTGCGCAGGGTAGTGCTTAAGGCGAATGCCGCTTATATAGCATCGGCCGCGATGGAGGATGCCTACCGTACCGAACCGCCTTTCAGGCTGCAGGGATCGTACCGTGATATGAATAAACTGGTGGGTAAAATTGTACCTGTAATGAATGATGCTGAGATAGATACTTTACTGTTATCGCATTATCAAAACGAAACACAAACGCTTACCAGTGCAGCAGAGGCAAACCTGTTAAAGTTTAAGGAAATGACAGGTATGCTTAACGAAGAAGATAAAGAGCGATGGACTTCCATTAAGGAGACCTTCGTGAAAAATAACAAGCTGAAAGGCTTTGGAGACAAGAACGAGATGGCGCAGATGCTTTCGCAGGTAATGGAATTTACCGATCATATTGAAGGCATCAAAGAAATATTGCGCCAGGGGCTGAGGGAGAAATAGCTATGAAAGAGAAAGCGGGGCAATTGCCCCGCTTTTTTTATACATATATATGTCTTGCCGTTCTGTAAGTATTGGCATGTGCCTCTATAATAATTTTAATATCAGGGCTGTAACCGCCACCCATACTGCATTGCACGGGTATATTCAGTTTGTGGCACAGTGAGAGTACATATTCATCACGTTGCCTGCATCCGTCTATGGTGCAGCCTAATTTTCCCAACTTGTCTGAAGCGAGTATATCTACCCCACTCAGGTAAAAAATAAAATCGGGCTTTTCGGTATTAATCAATTTCGGGAGTGTTTCCTCAAGTATGGTGAGGTATTCATTGTCATCGGTATTATCCGGTAAGGCAATGTCAAGATCTGACGTTTCCTTTTTAAAAGGATAGTTGCTTTTGCCGTGCATGGAAAAGGTAAATATATTGCTGTTACCTTCAAATATTTCGGCAGTACCGTTACCCTGATGCACATCCAGGTCTACTATCAGTACTTTTTTTGCCAGTTTATTATTGATGAGGTATTGTGCCCCTATCGCCTGATCGTTAAGCAAACAAAAAGCCTCACCCCTGTCACTGTAGGCATGGTGTGTGCCTCCGGCAATATTAAAGGCAATGCCATGTTCCATAGCCCTGTGGCAACCCCAAATAGTACCTTCGGTAATGCGCAGTTCCCTTTCCACCAGTTCTTCCGAAAGCGGGAAACCTATCTTTCTAACCGCACGAGGATCGAGTGTAAGGTTAACCAGTTCATCTGCATATTCCTTTTTATGTACGGCAAGTACATGTTGCATATCGGGCAGGGAAGGCGAATAGAAATCACTTTGTACAGCCGTACCTTCATGCAAAAGCTGTTGTGGCAGCAGTTCATACTTTATCATAGGAAAGCGGTGACCTTCCGGTAACGGGTGTTTGTAAATAGGGTGGTAAGCTATAGGTAACATTAATAAAAAGAGAACATTTTCCAGAGTAAAAAAATGGCCAGCAGCACCGCAAAGGTAGCTCCAACTATTTTAGCAAAATTGGTTCTGGCCGAACGAATAAAATAGAGTGAAGCAAAAATAAGCAATATCATTGGGAATAGTACAAGTCCCTGAGTGTTTCTGATAGTGTCAGGATAATACCTCATATAAGCCGAACACATTTCGGGTTCGGTTTCATAGGTGTTGGCTACATTAACCCATAAAAAGATGTCTGCCAAAACGAAGATAATACAAAGCAGTGCGATAAAGGTTAGGAATTTTTTGGTGTTACTGCTCATACGGTTTGAATTTAAAAAATCGACCTATATAAAGTTAGGTAATTTATTTTGCTTTAGGAGTTTATTTGTTGTGGTTTTGCCGTAATAATCAGTCGGTTGGTTAAATAAAGCTAACTTTATGGTACATTCCTATATATCGTTGTATTTTTGCAGGGAAAATGAGAAGACAGGTGTTTGTGTTTTACGGTTGTAAAAAAGAACCCTGCACTCGCAAAAACAATATATATGGAATTTTTAGAACATTTAAACTGGAGATATGCTACCAAAGCCATGAATGGCGAAAAAATAGCAGACGACAAAATAAATAGGATTTTAGAAGCGGTAAGGTTGGCGCCAACTTCAAGCGGATTACAGCCTTTTGAAGTGCTTGTGGTAAAGGGTGAGGAGCTTAAAAACAAGATTATGCCTGTAGCTAATAACCAAACTGTAATAAGGGATTGCTCGCACCTTTTGATATTTGCAGCATGGGATAATTATACCGAAGAACGCATTACAGAAACCTTTAAGAGTATGTATGCCGTGCGTGGTTTTAGCGAAAAATGGGATGAGTACCGTCAGTTTTTAATCAAGTCGTATGTAAATCGTCCGGCAGAGGTTAACTTTAACCATGCGGCACACCAGGCGTATATCGCTTTTAGTTTTGCCATTGCGGCAGCGGCTACCGAAAAGGTAGATGCTACCCCTATTGAAGGTTTTAACCCTGCGGCGTTAGATGAACTTTTAGGACTGGATAAGCAGGGCTTTAAGAGCGTACTGTTACTGCCTTTAGGCTATCGTGATGAGGAAAAAGACTGGTTACTTACCATGAAAAAAGCCAGAAAGAGTAAAGACGAGCTGATTAAGGAATTAGACTAATCATAAAAGAAAAGGCTCCCAATCGGGAGCCTTTTTTTATTTTGTTGTCATTCCAAGGGATGGGAGGAATCTTTTTAGGGATTCTTCTGCTCCACTTTGTTGCGCTCAAAATGACAGGGTGTTATAGTTTTTCGGTATAGATTAACTAATCATTTCACCATTGTTTACGCCATCGGCATCCGGATTAATGAAAACCAGTTTACCATCTGTGTTTTCGGTCATTAGTATCATACCCTGGCTCTCCACACCACGCAGTTTACGAGGAGCAAGATTAACAAGTACACTAACACGTTTACCAATAATGTCTTCCGGTTTAAAGCTTTCGGCAATGCCCGAAACAATAGTACGTACATCAATACCCGTATCAACCTTTAATACTAAAAGCTTATTGGCTTTCGGCATTTTTTCGGCTTCAAGAATAGTACCCGTACGGATGTCCATTTTGGCAAAATCTTCAAACGCGATAGTTTCTTTTTGAGGCTCGGCTTTTTTATTAGCAGTATTGTTAGCTGTTTTTGTAGCTTCAAGTTTATCCACCTGTTTTTGTATTTCTTCGTCTTCAATTTTAGCAAATAGCAGTTCTGCCTGTCCTATTTGGTGGTTGGCAGGGATAAGTTCGTGCTTGACAGCGATGTCATTCCATGAAAGTTTATGAGATGATCCTTTGGCATCATTAAAGCTTAGGGTTTCATCAACAACTCCCATAGTCTGTATAGCATGAGGAACATCGTTTAACTTAAGGATGTCTTTAAGCTTAGCTGCTGTAAACGGAAGGAACGGTTCTGAAAGTACTGATAGGGCTGCGGCGATTTGTAGCGCCACATACATTTGTGTTTTTACCCTTTCCGGATTTTCCTTAATCATTTTCCAAGGCTCCTCATCGGCCAGGTATTTGTTACCAAGGCGGGCCAGGTTCATCAGTTCGCCAAGGGCTTCCCTAAAGCGGTAACGCTCTATAGAGCTAGCAATAACTGCAGGATAGGCACGCATTTCGGTAAGTGTCGCCTCGTCTACATCGCTAAACTCGTTTGGAGCAGGTATAACCCCGTTGTAATACTTGTTGGTAAGTACAACTACACGGTTAATAAAGTTACCAAAAATGGCAACCAGCTCGTTATTGTTTCTCGCCTGAAAATCTTTCCAGGTAAAGTCGTTATCTTTTGTTTCAGGAGCGTTTGATGTAAGAGCATAGCGCAATACATCCTGCTTGCCCGGGAAATCTTCAAGGTACTCATGTAACCATACTGCCCAGTTTTTAGAAGTAGACAGTTTGTTACCCTCAAGGTTAAGGAACTCGTTTGCAGGTACGTTGTCAGGCAGTATGTACGATCCTTCGGCTTTAAGCATAGCAGGGAAAATCACACAGTGGAAAACAATATTATCCTTTCCTATAAAGTGTACCAGTTTAGTATCGTTGCTTTTCCAGTAAGGCTCCCAGTCTTTGCCTTCACGCTGAGCCCACTCTTTTGTAGATGAGATGTAACCAATAGGCGCATCAAACCAAACATAAAGTACTTTACCTTCGGCACCTTCTACAGGTACAGGGATACCCCAGTCAAGGTCGCGGGTTACCGCACGTGGTTTAAGTCCGTCATCCAGCCATGATTTTACCTGACCGAATACATTAGGTTTCCAGTCGTTTTTATGACCTTCCAGTATCCACTCTCTTAAAAAAGCATCATACTGATCCAGCGGAAGGAACCAGTGTTTGGTTTCCTTTAATACCGGTTTAGATCCGGTTATGGTCGATTTTGGGTTAATAAGATCGGTAGCGTTAAGTGATGAACCACATTTTTCACACTGGTCACCATAAGCCTCTTCGTTGCCACATTTAGGGCAGGTGCCCGTTACAAAACGGTCGGCCAGGAACTGGTGTGCTTCTTCATCATAAAGCTGCTCGGTCACTTCTTCGATAAACTTACCGTCATTATACAGCTTTTTGAAAAACTCACTTGCTGTTTCATGGTGTACTTTTGCCGAGGTACGTGAATAGTTGTCAAAAGAGATTCCAAAATCTTCAAAAGACTGTTTGATAATACTGTTGTATTTATCAATTACCTGTTGTGGGGTAATGCCTTCTTTTTTCGCTTTCATAGATATGGCTACACCATGCTCATCACTTCCGCATATAAAAGCCACGTCTTTGCCCTGTAACCTCAGGAAACGTGAATAAATATCAGAAGGAACATAAACACCCGCCAGGTGGCCTATGTGTATAGGACCATTGGTATAAGGCAATGCTGCCGTAACAGTATATCTTTTTGGATCTTGTAACATCTCGAAAATTTAAATTGAAACGCAAAAGTACAAATAATTAGCGTTATTTATTCTACCTTATTATAGTAATGCTGCCCTGTTTAATTTTGTATAATTGTTAAGAATTGTGATCGGGCTTAGTCCATATTTTTCGTTAAGTTTGTTTAACTGAAAAAATAAACGAATGCAAAGGAGAATCACGATTTTAAAAGCCGTTTTAGTTTTAACAGTAATACAGTTCACATCCCAAATACAAGCACAAAACCTTATGAAAATTCCGCCATATCTTACTAAAGGAGATACTGTGGCTATTGTTGCCACTGCCCGTAAAATTGAAGCACAGCACCTGCAGCCGGCCATAGATTTGCTTAAAAGCTGGGGGCTTAACGTGGTACTTGGAAAAACCATAGGTAAAGAAAACAATCAGTTAGCCGGGGCCGACTGGCAGCGTGCAACCGATTTTCAGGAGATGATAGATAACCCGTCTGTCAAAGCGGTATGGTGTGCCAAAGGGGGCTACGGTACCGTGAGAATGATAGACAGGGTAAAATTTGACAACTTCAAAAAACATCCTAAATGGATTATAGGGTTTAGTGATGCTACCGTACTGCACAGTCATATCAATAACATGGATATAGCTACCATACACGGTATTATGTGTGTAAGCACTTTACATGCTACCAGTGAGGCTAAGGAAACCCTTCGCAAGGCTTTGTTTGGTGAAAAGCTGGAATATAATATTGAACCACATTCTTTCAACAAAGCAGGCAAAGCAACAGGGGAGCTTGTAGGGGGTAACCTTTCGGTGCTGTATAGTATTGTAGGGTCTGAATCGGAAGCAGATTATAAAGATAAAATACTATTTATTGAAGACCTTGACGAATACCTGTACCATATAGACCGAATGGTGATGAACCTGAAACGTAACGGTTATTTTAAAAACGTAAAAGGTATTATTATAGGTGGAATGACCAAAATGAATGATAACGACATTCCGTGGGGGCACGATGCTCTCGAAATTATTAAGGATATTACCAAAGACTACAATATCCCTATCTGTTTTAATTTTCCTGCCGGACACATGAAAGATAACAGAGCGCTTGTTATGGGTAAAGAAATTACCTTAGAGGTAACTGCCAAAGGTACTAAAGTAGTGTTTGAATAATGGCTAAGCATAACGACCTTGGTAAACAGGGGGAAGAGCTTGCTGTCGACTTTTTACGCAAA
This sequence comes from Flavobacterium sp. C4GT6, assembly GCF_036347315.1. Taxonomy (NCBI): domain Bacteria; kingdom Pseudomonadati; phylum Bacteroidota; class Flavobacteriia; order Flavobacteriales; family Flavobacteriaceae; genus Flavobacterium; species Flavobacterium sp. C4GT6. The sequence continues at coordinate 305,902 of NZ_JAZGZU010000003.1, read as the reverse complement.
AACGGCTATGATATACTGGAGACCAACTGGGTGTATCAAAAAGCCGAAATTGATATTATTGCCAAAAAAGATGATACACTTGCCGTTGTGGAAGTAAAAACCAGATCGAGCCTTGATTTTGGGCTTCCGCAGGATTTTGTAACTCCAAAAAAGATAAAACTACTGGTAAAGGCTGTAGATGAATATGTTACAGTTAATGACCTTGATGTAGAGATACGTTTTGACATTGTATCGATTTATAACAAAAAGGGCGATTTTGTTATAGAACATATAGTTGACGCTTTTTTTTATTTTTAGTTGTTAAATATTTAACAATTATTTTTATTTTTTATATTTGTTACGGGAAAAGACTTTACGTAACAACCATTTAAGCTATGAAAACTATTTCTTCTGTAGTGGAACACTACATCAAGACCAAGCCCTTTTTATTAAGTGCTTTGTCACAAGGGATCATTAACCTTACCTCCCTTGCAAGGACCATGATGCCGGAACTTGAACAGGAGATAGGGAAAGATGTAAAACAGGGAGCCGTTGTAATGTCCCTTAAACGACTTTCTGAAGACCTTGATTTCAGGGTGAATCACAAAATTGTAAAAGTACTGCGATCTATTGGCGAGATCACGGTAAGGTCATCATTAACGGATTACACTTTTGCTATTTCCGACACGATTTTAAACAAGCAGGCCGATTTGATTTCAAATATCAATTCGTTCCCTGAGGTTTTCTATACCTCTTCAAGAGGTGTAAACGAAACCAATATCGTGGTAAGTTCATCCATTAATCACATCGTTGAGAAACTTTTTGTCGACGAAAAACAAATTGAACGTACCGATAACCTGGCCTCTATTACGGTAAAGCTTCCAAAGGATAACATTTCCACTCCGGGGGTTTATTACTACATTTTCCAGAGACTGGCGTGGGAGGGTATTATTATCAACGAGGTTATTTCAACTTCTTATGAGTTTACCATACTGGTAAGCGAGCAGGAGGTAGATGTTGCCTTTAAGGTTATAAAAGACCTAAAGAACCTAAGCTAATCAGAGTAAAACGATTATTGCAAAATATTACTTTCAATAAACCCCTTCTTTTTTAGAAGGGGTTTATTGTTTTATTGAAAAATTAGATATACTTTTGTAGAGTGATTAGTCGGTCAATATAAAAAAATGGATAAACAGGAAATCATATTAACTACAGCTTTAAGGCTTTTTGTGCAAAACGGGTTCCATGCAACCCCTACCAGCAAAATAGCTAAAGAGGCCGGTGTGGCAAATGGTACCCTGTTCCATTATTATAAAACCAAGGAAGATCTTATTGTTTCGCTTTACCTTTATATAAAGTCCAAGATGGGAGCTTACATAGATGAGCAGGTTAAGCCTGATGCCGATGCCAAAACCTATTTCAAAGGACAGTTTAAAGCGGTACTGGAATGGTCTATGGAAAACAGGGATGAGTTTTATTACACTCAGTTGTTTACCAATTCGCCGTTTGCAGCATTATTGTCGCCCGAAGAGGTAAAGAAGTCATTAAAAAAGAGTTGCGACCAGATACAGGAGGCTATTGATGCCGGAGTGATAAAGGCGCGTGATGTCGACTTTATTTATACCATTATGGGGAGTCATATTTTCGGGCTGTATACCTACCTTATCAAAAACAATTTCAGTAAAACAAAACAACAACAGGTAATACAGGATAGTCTGGATATGCTTTGGGGTATGTTGTCCTAAAAAAATTTCAACACAAATTAGAGTGAGTAGTCAATCAATGTAATGAAAAGAGTAAAAAAAATAATTAAGAGAATATTTATGTCAATACTAATCGTCATTGCGTTGCTGGTAGTAGCAATAGCTATTTTTATGCAACAGCCTCAGTTTGGTAAACAGCCCGACGGGGCAAGGCTGGAAAGGATTAAACAGTCACCTAATTACAGGGACGGCAAATTCCAGAATCTTAGCCATACGCCCGATTTGGCTGAAGGTACAAGTTATTATACCGTATTTAAGGAGTTTTTCTTCGGGAAAAAGGAGCGCAATAAACCAAAGGATAGTATCCCCACCAAGAAGGAAGACCTGCTACATTTGAAGCCAGAGGAAAATGTACTGGTGTGGTTTGGACATTCATCCTACTTTATGCAGGCAGACGGCAAAACCATACTGGTAGACCCTGTATTTAGCGGAAGTGTATCACCGGTTATTTTTACCAATAAGGCATATCCGGGTAGTGATGCCTACACGGTAGAGGATTTACCGGAAATAGATATACTTTTTATAAGTCATGACCACTGGGATCATCTGGATTATGAAACCATTTTGAAACTGAAACCTAAAGTTAAAAAGGTGGTAACAGGATTAGGTACGGCACAGCACCTTGAGTACTGGGGGTATGACACAGCTATTATTGAAGAAAAGGATTGGGGTGAGCATGTGGATTTAGGTGACGGATTTACGGTAGATGTTACTCCGGCAAGGCACTTTTCGGGTAGGAGCTTTACCAGGAATAAGGCGCTATGGGTATCATTTGTATTTAAAACACCAAGCATGAAACTGTTTTTGGGAGGAGATTCAGGATACGATTATTTCTTTAAAGAGATAGGTGATAAGTATGGGCCGTTTGATCTTGCTATACTGGAATGCGGACAATATAACGAGTACTGGAAATACATACACATGATGCCCGAACAGGTGGCGCAGGCTGCGACCGACTTAAAGACCGAAAGGCTGATGCCGGTACACTGGTCAAAATTCTCACTGGCACTGCATGCCTGGGATGAATCTATAAAAACGGTAACCGAAGCAGCGGCAGAAAAGAACCTGCCGTTACTAACACCTATGATTGGTGAAAAGGTAAATATTATAGGGGAACCTGTTAAAGAAGAATGGTGGAATACTATAGAGTAATAAAAAAGCACTGATACAATCAGTGCTTTTTTATTTTATTCAAAAACCATATCAAGAAGCTCTTTGGCTTTCTTCACTGATTTTACATTATCAAAAGAAATAAGTAATCGCAGTCCGTTTTTGGTTTGTTTTTCCTTCATACGGATAAGCGTTGGGTTTTTTTGTACAAACTGAAGTACCTTATGGAAATTGCCCGACTGGTAAAAGGCCGATTGCTGGTCTGATACAAAATAGCCCAGCATTTTACCCTGTTTAAGTACCAGTTTTTCAATACCCATTTTTGTAGCTACCCATTTAATACGCATACTGGTAAGCAATGCTTCGGCCTGTTTTGGCAATGCCCCGAAACGATCCGTTAACTTTTGCTCAAAAGCTACCAGTTCTTCTTCGTTCTTAATATTACCCAGTTCGTTATATAGGTTAAGCCTTTCGGTAATGTTGTTTACATACTCGTCTGGGAACAGCAGTTCAAAGTCGGTGTCAATTTGTATGTCTTTTACATATTCTTTTTCGGTAGTGCCTTCTACTTCCTCATACAGGTCCTTAAACTCATTTTCCTTAAGTTCCTCTATGGCTTCGTTCATAATTTTCTGGTAGGTTTCAAAACCTATCTCGTTTATAAATCCGCTTTGCTCACCACCCAGTAGGTCGCCCGCACCACGAATCTCAAGGTCTTTCATAGCGATGTTAAACCCACTGCCTAAATCACTAAACTGCTCCAGTGCCTGTATACGTTTACGGGCATCTTCAGTCATGGCAGAATACGGTGGTGTTATAAAGTAGCAAAATGCCTTTTTATTACTTCGCCCTACACGCCCACGCATTTGGTGCAGGTCACTAAGCCCGAAGTTATTTGCATTGTTTATAAAAATGGTATTGGCATTAGGAACGTCAAGTCCGCTCTCAATAATGGTAGTGGCTACCAGTACATCAAAATCGCCATCCATAAAGGCAAGCATGAGCTCTTCCAGCTTTTTACCTTCCATTTGGCCGTGGCCTACACCTACTTTAGCTCCCGGTACAAGACGTTGTATCATTCCGGCAACCTCCTTAATATTCTCAATACGGTTGTTTATAAAGTATACCTGTCCGCCACGCTGTATCTCATACGAAATAGCATCACGTATAATTTCCTCATTAAAGCCTACCACCTGTGTTTCTATAGGGTAACGGTTGGGCGGAGGTGTAGTGATTACTGATAAATCCCTTGCTGCCATCAGTGAGAACTGAAGCGTTCTTGGGATAGGGGTAGCTGTTAAGGTAAGGGTATCTACGTTTTGGGCAATGGTTTTAAGTTTGTCCTTTACGTTTACACCAAACTTCTGTTCCTCGTCTACTATTAGAAGTCCAAGGTTTTTAAACACTACGTTTTTATTGGTAAGCTGATGCGTGCCTATAATAATGTCCAGTTTACCATCGGCAAGGTCTTTAAGTGTTTCGCTTTTTTGCTTTGCCGTACGGAAACGGTTTATGTAACCAATGGAGACAGGCATATCCTTTAAACGTTCGCGGAATGTTTTATAATGCTGAAAAGCCAGTATGGTAGTAGGTACCAGTATGGCAACCTGTTTACCGTTGTCTACCGCTTTAAAGGCGGCACGTATGGCAACCTCAGTTTTACCAAAGCCTACATCACCACACACCAAGCGGTCCATTGGGCGTTCACTTTCCATATCGGCTTTTACATCTCGGGTTGCCGTAATCTGATCGGGGGTGTCCTCATAAATGAAAGACGATTCAAGTTCGGCCTGCAGGTAACTATCAGGGGCATACTGGAAACCTTTTTCCAGCCTGCGTTTGGCATACAGCTGTATAAGGTTAAAGGCAATATGCTTAACCCTTGCTTTGGTTTTTTGTTTAAGGGTTTTCCAGGCGCTCGATCCCAGTTTGTAAATTTTGGGAGGTGTGCCGTCTTTTCCGTTGTACTTTGATATTTTGTGTAGCGAATGTATGCTTACATATACTATATCATTATCGGCATATACCAGCTTAATGGCTTCCTGTGTTTTGCCCTCTACCTGTATTTTTTGTAATCCGCCAAACTTACCAATACCGTGGTCAATATGGGTAACATAATCACCTACAGATAATGAGTTAAGCTCTTTAAGCGTAATGGTTTGTTTTTTGGAATACCCGTTCTTGATATTAAACTTGTGGTAACGCTCAAATATCTGATGATCGGTATAGCAAACCAATTGGTTTTCCTCGTCTATAAATCCTTCATAAATAGGGAATACAATGGTTTTATATTGCTTACGGATGTCTTCGTGATTTACTTCGTCAAGGCTTTCAAAAATATCATGAAAACGCTTGGCCTGCGATTCGCTCGCGCAAAACAGGTAGTTTTTATATCCGTTAGTATGATTATCGTTAAGATTGTTAAGCAGCAGGTCAAACTGTTTGTTAAACGATGGTTGCGGCTGTATGTAAAACTCAAAAGTTTTTTGGGTTTTAAATATTGGCTTAGAGCCCATTTCGGCAATGGTAAAATCCAAAGCCTTTTTTATGAACGACTGCTGGTTAAGGAAAAGCTCTTCGGGTGAAGCGTGCTTAATATCCTTACTTAGCTTCTCGAAGGCATCACCGGCCTTATTGAACAGGTTGTCCAGCTGGCTTAAAAGTCCTTCGGTATTTTGTATAAAGAGTACGGTTTTTTCGTTTATGTAGTCTAAAAAGCTTTCGCGGCTTTCCTGCATAAACTTGTTTTCCATGTTCGGGATAACCGTAATTTTTTTCTGCTTTTCAAGTGATAGCTGTGTTTCCACATCAAAGGTGCGGATGCTGTCTACCTCATTGCCAAAGAATTCTATCCGGTAAGGGTTATCGTTAGAGAATGAAAATACGTCTACAATACCACCACGAACAGAGAACTCTCCCGGTTCGGTTACAAAATCTACACGGCGAAACTCATATTCAAACAATACCTCATTTATAAAATCGATAGATACCTGATCATTCACCGCTACTTTAAGGGTGTTCTTGTCCAAATCCTTACGGGTAACTACCTTTTCAAAAAGCGCTTCGGGATACGAAACGATAACTGCCGGTTTTTTACGCGAATTGATTCGGTTAAGTACCTCTGCTCTCAGTAGTACATTGGCATTATCGGTTTCCTCTATCTGATAAGGTCTGCGGTAGGAGCCGGGGTAAAACAATACATCATCTGTCCCTATAAGCTGTTCTAAATCGTTAAGGTAATATGCAGCCTCTTCCTTGTCTTTAAGTATAAGCAGGAATGGAAGCTGGGTGAGCCTGAATAACGGAGCCGTAACAAACGACAGGGACGAACCCACAAGCCCTTTTACATGCAGTTTGTTTTCACGTTGCTGCAGGCTTTCGCTTATTTGTTTTACTTTGGCCGACTGGCTGTATTTTTCTAAAATTTCCGGTTTCAATTTTCTGATTTCGGTTTTAGGTCTCTTTTAAATGGAGATACAGGTGTTAAAACTTGAGGTTTTTGAGTTTTTATTTGTGGTTTTCCATCCGGTATCATGTCCGGGTTAGCCATACGAATGGTGTCTAAAGCCTTGAGTAGGTCTTCTTCGCCTTTTTCTTTAGGGATTTCACTTAGTTTAACCAATTCATCCAGTTGATTTTGCAGTGATATGGTTTCTTTAGAAATTTCATCAATGGCAGTAATAATTTTATCCTTTTGCACCACATCAAGATTAATATAAGTGTAAAGGGTTCTTATTTTAGTTACCACTACCATAATGCGGCTTTTTACCTGTGGTTTATTAAAAAACGCAGGTATGTTTTTGTTTAGCTCATCGGCCTTTTCTGCTATGGCTTTTACCTTATTTCGGTATGCAGTTAGTGAGCCTGTAGGTTTATCGGCAAGTTCACTTTTAAAACTGTGCCATTCGTTCCATCCGTCCAGTTTAGTTTTTACACGTGGCGTTACTGTTGGGATATTAAACTTCCAGTTCTCACTAATAACCTTTAATATGGCTTCACTCTGTTGTTTTGCCCTTAATGCTTCGGCTTCCCTTATTTTTTCGTCGTCGTTACAGGACAGTACAATGGTAGTTAAGCAAAATAATATAATGAGTTTTAAATACTTCATAGCGTTTTTATTGCAAAGCAAATTTACAAATGTTAGGCCAATATGCCTGCGTGCCCATAAAATAATTAGTATGAAATAAAAACCGACTTCATTTTAAGAATATGGCAATAAGGTTGGTAAGTAAATCACAATCTTTAAAAAAAATGTTTTATATAGCAGTTAAATAAATGGATTTGATAATGCTAAAACGCTATCTTTGCAGCCACTAAACTTAAAATTATGGGTGCTATTCTAATTATTGGAGCCTGTGGGCAAATTGGGACAGAATTAACCAAAAAGCTAAGAAGTATTTACGGTACAGACAATGTAATCGCTTCAGACGTAAGAAAAACAGATCCTGAGTTTGTTGAGTCGGGACCGTTTGAGGTTGTAAATGCTCTGGATTTTAATCAGATTGAACAGGTTATTGAAAAATATAATGTGACCGATGTTTACCTGATGGCTGCATTACTATCGGCTACTGCCGAGAAAAACCCTGCTTTTGCATGGGATTTGAACATGAACTCTCTTTTCCACGTGCTTAATTTAGCCAAAGCCGGGAAAATCGAAAAAATATTCTGGCCTTCAAGTATAGCTGTGTTCGGGCCTACAACGCCTAAACAAAACACACCACAGTATACTGTAATGGAGCCTTCTACCGTATATGGTATCTCTAAACAATCAGGTGAAAGATGGTGCGAATACTACCATAACCTGTATGGTGTGGATGTACGAAGCATCCGTTACCCGGGTCTTATAAGCTGGTCTACATTACCGGGTGGTGGTACTACCGATTATGCTGTTGATATTTACCACAAAGCACTTGAAAACGGTACGTACAACTGTTTTCTTAGTGAGGAAACAAGACTGCCGATGATGTACATGGATGATGCTATTCGTGCTACTGTAGAGATTATGCAGGCACCAGCCGAGAATATCAAAATACGTTCTTCATACAACCTTTCGGCAATGGATTTCACCCCGAAAGAGATTACAGAATCAATTAAGAAACATATGCCGGATTTTACCATCTCTTATGAGCCTGACTTCCGCCAGAAGATAGCCGACAGCTGGCCGCAAAGTATTGACGACAGCAGTGCAAGAGAGGACTGGAACTGGAAACATGAGTTTGACCTTGATGCCATGACAACAGATATGTTAGAGCATTTAAGTGCCAAAGCAGAATAATAAAAGAAGCCCCAATAATTTGGGGCTTTTTTATTTCCATTTCGACTGAAATTTAGTGAAATGGAGAAATCTGGTTATAAATAGCTGATATTTCTCACTTCGCTATGCTGCGTATCGAAATGACAGAGTATTCAAGTAGTTACTTTTTCTGTTTCAGTTTCTGGATATAAGCATCTTCATATTTTGCCTTTAAAGGGATTACCTCTCCGGTAACTTCGTTAGGTATAGTCATGGAAAGTACATAGTGTTTTATTTTCCATTCGCCTCCCCGTTTTTCCAGTACGCCCGATCCGCGGCAGCCTTTCATCCAGGTGTCAAGCAGTTCGTCAAACCAAGCAGTTTTACCATTTTTACTAAAGTAAACATTACGCTCAACAGCTTTAAAGTTCCATGCACGCCCTTTGTCAAAATAAGGTTTGGAAAAAGCAGCAAAGGCTTTTTTGTCCCAGTTCTCGGTAGCATCGGTGCCTATGTAAATGCCATCGTCGGCTATTTTTTCAAAATATCCGTTATAGTCGGCTTTAGCGGCGGCTGCATGCCAGTTGTTTAGTAACTGGTTAATAATATCTTTTTCCTTTTCAGGATTTAGAGAGATATGTTTGGGTATAAGTAGTGTTGTTCCTATGGATAAGACAGAAAGCAACAGAAATAATTTTTTCATAAATACGTTTTAAGTAAAAATAGTAAATTCTTAAAGCACACCTTAATGAAACATCTAATCCTTACATTTTTTCTTTTCTTTTCAGTCTTTTCCTTGGCTCAGGAAAGAGATCTATCTCAGGTTTCAGATATTATTTCTCTTGAAAAAATAGTTTATAAAGGGCAAATTCTTGATAAGAAAGACATAAAAGAAAGTATTCATATTGTTGTCAAAAATGATGATATTATTGTAGACGGGTTAAAAGTTGGAGATCATGAAAATGACCTCAAAACAAAGTTTCCTTTGTCTACATCACATAAAAGTATATGGAGCAGTAACTATAAGGATCATTTGGATACCTACAAGTACTATTATGTGGTTGAATTAGCAGGAAGTAATGTAGAGTATGTAGTTTTTTATATTGAAGGCATGAAAATTATATCAATAGAAATTGATGTCCAAGCTCATCATTAATTAAAACCCTAATATCAGTTTGGCAATGGTAAAGTAAATAAGGATACCGCAAATATCGTTACTGGTAGTAATAAACGGACCCGTAGCCAAAGCAGGGTCAATACCTACTCTATTAAGGAAAATAGGTATAAAGGTGCCTATAAGTGAAGCAATGATAATAACCGAAACCAGTGATACGCTCACCGTTAGTCCAAGTTCGTAGCTAACACCTAAAATGATATGGCTCCCGGCAATAAGGATAATAGCCAGTAACGAACCGTTTAATAGGCTTAAAAGGATTTCTTTGATAAGCCTTCTCCACAATGATCCGCTAATACTGTTGTTTGCTAAACCCTGTACAATAATCGCAGACGATTGTACACCAACATTACCTGCCATCGCAGCAATAAGCGGAGTGAAAAAGAAAAGTTCTTTATGGTTGTCCATAGCACCGCTAAAAGTATTTAGCAGTCTTACACTTATAAATCCGCCTAAAAGAGCTAAAACAAGCCACGGCAGTCTCGCGCGGGTAAGTTCGATTATGCTGTCATCAGCCTCTACGTCTTGAGAGATACCTGCTGCCAGCTGATAATCCTTGTCGGCCTCTTCCTTAATAACGTCTACGATGTCATCAATAGTAATACGGCCCACGAGCCTGCCAAGCTCATCTACAACCGGAATCGCTTCCAGGTCATATTTTTGCATTATACGTGCTACCTCCACATCTGGGGTATCCACTTTTACAAAATCCACTTTAGGGATATAAACTTCACTAATTGGGGTTTTGGTAGAGGTGGTAAGCAGGTCTTTTAAGGAAAGTCTTCCCTTTAGTCTGTTTTCATCATCTACCACATAAATGGAGTGTACACGCTGTACATTTACAGCCTGTTCTCTCATTTCTTTTACACAGGTAAGTACGTTCCAGTTTTCGTTAACCTTTACAAGCTCCTTACCCATCAAACCACCGGCACTGTCTTCATCATAGCGCAAAAGGTCAACAATGTCTTTTGCGTGCTCTACGTCTACAAGTTCAGAGATTACCTCTTCCTTACGATCCTGAGGCAGTTCGGCAATAATATCGGCAGCGTCATCAGTACTAAGTTCGTCAAGCTCTTCGGCAATTTCTTTTGATGAAAGTTCGCGAAGGATTTTCTCCCTTACTTCTTCATCAATTTCCAGAAGTATCTCGGCCGTCTTTTCGCTGTCAAGTATGTGGAAAATATAAATAGCGCCGGAGTCGTCCAGCTCGCCCATAATTTCGGCGATATCAGCATAGTGAATATCCTCAAGGAGATCCTGTAATTCCTTTTCACGGTTTTCACTTATTAATTGCTCTATCTGAGCAATAAAATCTCTGCTGATTTTAAACTCCATTAGCCGCTATTTTTTTTGTTAGTTCAATAAAGTCCTCCGTAGACAGTTGCTCCGGACGAAGGTCAAAGATACTATCTTCCTTTAAATTATCAGAAAGATTGAATGTTTTTAAACTGTTACGAAGTGTTTTTCTGCGCTGGTTAAAGGCAGTTTTTACCACATTAAAAAACAGTTTTTCATTTACAGGCAGTTTATAGTTTTCCTTTCTCTTTAAACGCAATACGCCCGATTTTACCTTTGGAGGTGGGTTAAATACGTTTTCTGGTACGGTAAACAGGTATTCTGCCTCATAAAATGCCTGAGTTAATACTGATAGGATTCCATAGGTTTTGGTGCCCTTTTTTTCACAAACACGTTCGGCAACCTCCTTTTGGAACATTCCTGCAAACTCTGGGATACGGTCGCGCATTTCAAGCGCACGGAACACAATTTGTGACGAAATGTTATACGGGAAGTTTCCTATTATGGCAAAAGGTTCATCGCCAAAAACTTTGGTAATATCATATCTTAAAAAATCTTCAGATATAATTTTGCCGTGTAGCTTAAAGTAATGTGCGTTAAGGTATTCAACCGATTCGTTATCAATTTCAATAACATAGGTCTCTATGGGTTTTTCCAAAAGATATTTGGTAAGTACCCCCATACCGGGACCTATTTCCAGTACTTTTTTATACCCTTCCAGCGTTAGGGCATCGGCGATGTTCTTAGCAATATTTTCGTCTGTAAGGAAATGCTGCCCAAGGTGTTTTTTTGCTCTAACTTTATCCATCTTCATTTATATATGAGCCTGCAAGCTGTACAGGCTACAGGCAGCGGGTTGTTTATTAACGTTTAAACTCGTGTACTAATTCAAGTTCGGTTCTAAAGGCAAGCATTTTGTCGCCAAAAAGCCTCATGCCTTCTTCCCTAAACTTAGGCGCATCTTCCTGATAGTACCTTTCCAGCATATCCTTACTCTCTGTAAAGTATTGTATAGAGTAGGTAGTACCACCCATTTCCTCAACGATTAGCACTCGTACCATTTTAGCTTCGGTAAACTTTCCGGTAGCCAGTATTTCCGGAATATGCTTGTCTTTCATCCAGTTAACCCACTGGTCGTGAACAGAATCGTCTATATTTATTGTTACGTTATATATTATCATGAAATGTAAGTTTGGTGATTTACTATTCCCGTTATTGGGAAGAATCAATGCAAAGGTACAATTTTTAATACTCTTTAAATTTTGTAGTCTTTTTTAGATTTTAATTTTGTTCTAAAAAGAAGTCTTCATCTAATTGCTTAACCTCATATACAGCTTTTATCTGAATCCCTACATTAAATTCATGCATGAGGTCTACTAATTTTTTGCCGTCAATTAATATTATTTTATGGTGTGCATTTTCTGCTTTTTTTATTGCTAATTGATCAAACAGAGAGGTCGTAACAAACACTCCTTTATTTGTATCACCACTCATTGCACCAATAAAATTTCTTATGTCCATTTCTCTGACTTTATTAGCCGAAAACCTTTTTGCTTGGATATAAATTTTATTCAGCCCTAATTTATCTTCGTTGATAATTCCATCTATTCCACCATCTCCTGTTTTTGTTGTTTCTATAAAGTCCCCATATCCCATCTTCTTCAATAAAATTAAAATTACTTTTTCAAAATAATATGGGTCAATAGTTTTTAATTTATCTAATAATTCCGCTTTTGTTTTTGATTCAATTTGAGCTACACCATTGTCGATTAGATCTTGAGGAGATGAAGTCTTTAAAGTAGTTTTTTCTATAGAATCATTTTTAAAACTCTCATGTTTGTAAAAATTTAAAAGATTCGTATCTCCTTCAACAGCAGACAGTGTTAAACTAATTTTCTGTTTCAAGCCTTTGGGAGTAATTTTTACAAGACCTCTTTCAGGATAAGTTATAAACCCTCCTTTTTTTAAATAGGATTTACCCCAAGCAATACGGTTATTTAATAAGTTTTCTCCTGATTTCGTTTTTTCAGTTAGTAGATTTTCAGGTAAATGCGAATAATATTTTTTTATTACCATATTTTGCATATCACGAGTTGCATATGTTTTACCATCTCTAAGGATGTCCAATATAGGATCAAAAGTCTCATGGAATTTAGGTAATTCGGTCATTTATTTTTGGTATTATTAACTAACTATTTGCATCACCGCGAAGGCGCCTGTATTGTTTTCGGGCCTCAACAAAGTGAATACTGTCTTCATGGTTAAAAATCACTTTTTCATACAGGGGCATTGCCTTTTCGGGGTCTTCCAGTATTTTGTTATATATCTCTGCCGAATAGAACAGGGCTTCGTCAATATAAATCCCTTCGGCATAATTGTCTATTATCTGTTTGTAGTATTGCAGGGCAAGGTCATACTGTTTCAAATCTTCATACATACGGCCTACACGGAGTAGGGTAACATCCTGTATGCTTTCGGTTTTGTCGTTAGCCAGTATATCCTTAAAGCCGTCAAGAGCTTCCTGTTTTTTGTTTTGGTACAGTTTATAGTCGGCACGGGCAAATTTCTTTAAGGCGGTTTGAGTACTGTCTTCAACCGTGTTGTCTATAATCAATAAGTAAAGTTCAAGCGCATCGTTTGCAATAAGCTGTGATGATGATGATTTTAAAACTTTAAGCTGTTTTTGAGCCCATTCAAAATCACCTTTAAAGTAACTGGCTTTTGCAACCTTAAGACTTGCCTCGTGTGCTACCTCATCGTTTTTAAGTTCGTCTTCAATTTGGGCATAATAAATAATTGCCTGATTGAATTTTTCATCCAGCAATAATATATCGGCCAGTTTCATTTTTACCTCGGCCTTCTGGTAACGGTTAAGCCCAATTTCCAGCGCCTGATTAAGCGTTGCAATACCGGTATTACTTTCTTTAAGATGGAAAGCCTCAAAGTCGGCTTTGAGTATTTGCAGGTCCAGTGTGTTTGGGCCGCTGCCATATTGTTCCAAAAGGTCGTTTATACGTTGTTTTATAGCAGCAAAATCACCTTCATTAGCATCTTTAATATCTTCAGATATCAGGTATTGGTGTGCATATAACTGTACCGAAGCCACATCACTGTTTTCAAGAATGTAAGTAAAAATTTCCTTTGCCGTTTCTGTTTCGTTTTCTTCGGCAGCAAGCCTTGCCAATGTAATGATGTTGCTAAAGGTATTTGGGTCACGCCTAAAGATTGCTTTTTGCTGAATGAATGCCTTACCGTAATCCTTTTGCTGAACATAATACCAGCTTAGAAATTCGTTCCAGAAAATATCCTGATTTTTTTGGGTATTTACCAGCAGTGCTTTGCGAAGAGCTTCGTTAAAGGACTCCTGAGCATCCTGCATCATAAACCTTGAAAGCTGGTTTTTTACAACAGGCAGGTTATGCGGATTGTTATAAGCAAAACTAAGCAGTTTTTCAATCATCAAATCCATATTGCCTAGTTGTCCCTGTAATATGGCTGTTTGATAATCAAAGTTCATGCTTTTGTTTATGGCTGTAGCTGTTTCATAGGCTTTAATGGCTCTTTCGGGTAAAATTTTCTGCTCAAAGTTTTGGGCTACTGCATATACGTTTGTGGCGTTTTCATTGATTGAATTAATCGCTTTTTCGTAATTGCTTTCGGCTTTTTCAGTATTGCCCTGTAACTGATAGTTATAACCCAGCTCTACATACAAAAATGGTCTTTTTGTTTTTTCCAGCCTTTCGTTAATCAGTTCTTCAGCCTTATTGTATTGTTGCATTTGCTGATAGCAGGCTACGGTTTTTTGAAGAAAAAAGGTATTACCCGGATGTGAAGCCTCTAAATCCTGGTATATAAGCAGGGCTTTTTCAAACTCGCCTCTCTCAAAATAGTTTTGAGCCAGCTGTTCGTTTTGGGCAAATACCGCAACCGACCATATAAGGGCTATAAAGGCAAATACTTTTTTCATAATTAAAACTCAATTTCGTTAGGCCACTTCAGATTTGCTAAGTTAATCAATTCCTTGATTTTTACATCCTCCCAAACGGTTTGATGTTCATTTTGATTGTTTTCTTCAAAAAGGTTTTCTCCTGTAGTTATGCTTTTCTTTTTGGTAAGGAAATTAATGCTGGTTTCCGTTATGTCTCCGGCATTTCTGCTTGACTCCCACAAATCATAGCCTATAAGTACAAAATGGCTGTCTTGATAGCGTAGTTTAAAGGTTTCATTACTTATCCCATAACTCCCGCAGGATAGCCAGGTACGAAAATTTATAGTAAGCACTCCTTTTGTAATTGACATTTCATCGGCAGTGGTAAAAGGATCATCAAGGCAGGGACTTTCGGTAGTATTAGCCGATGGAATAAAGGTTTTGTTTACCGTATTAAGCGTGTAGCCATTTTTATTTTTAAACAGTATAAGCAGGTAACGCGGATTGAGATTGAGGGTTTGTGGACCAAAATTTTCATTAGCAGTAAAGTTGGCGGGATCTGTATTTTCAATCACTATTGCTATGTCCTCTGCTTTATCCTTATTAAGGTCGCCTAAAGCGGTTGATATAATTTTCCAGCCTTTAGGTATAAAATCCTCTGTAGTTTTACCCTGTTGGGGTATAATTGTTTCGGTACTTTGTGCAAAACCGGTGGTATATACAAAAAGGATAATAAAGCAAAGTAAGTTTTTCATAACACTATGGTATAGTAACAAATTTACTTATAAATTAAGCTACCTTTTACAGTAGCTTTTCTGTACTAATTTTTTATTGAGTTTTGATAAAACTACCTGCCAGTCAATTCTGTTAAATTATAACCGCCACATTCAACATAAAACAGATTATCAAAGCTATTATTGTTTTTAATATAATTGATAAGTTCGTTTAGTTTTTTTGGATTGGAACAAAAGTTAGATGATATAATTTTAACCATAGACTGACTTTTATCTAGTATCACTATTTTTCCCGGTTTAAAATAATCAAGTTCTACCCTATATTTTTTCCAATCATTTTGCTTACATAAATCCAGTAATTTATCATAAACTTTTTGATGATGATTATCCTTATAGTAAATCTCTATGATAGAAACTCCTAAATGTATTATCTCAATACCTTTTTCATTAGTCTCAACAGAAGTACATTTGGTTTTAGCATTAATAAAGTTAATCTTATTTGCCTCAAATAAATCTCTGAATTTCATCAACACGGGTCCTGTAAAAACATATTCTAGTTTAATGGTGTTCTCACAAACTTCATTATTACCAAATATAGTCTTGTCTTGTGCATTAACATGGTTAACACCAATCACGTAAAAACAAATTAGAATAATATATTTCATCATAATCAATTATCTTTTAAGTTAGCTCCAACAACTAATGTAGTTATAATTTCGACCTATTGTACCTCCTTTACCACTGTATTCTCTAAAGGTAGATTGACTTAAAATATTCATTTTTTATTCTAAAATGAACGTACATTTTATTTTTTTATTTCTGTAAACTGTAACAGTTTTGCTGTTTTTATCTTTGTATATTGAATCACCTATTTCTATAAACGATCCTATTGAACCTCTTTCTTTATCGTAAGAAAGAGAACTTTCGGTTATTAAAAACATATTTAGAGAGTCATTGGATATTCCAAGAAAATAGCCATATGCTTTATCATGATAATGACCTTCTCTATTAACAAATCCGTTTAACTGATAGTCAACAGTATTTTTAATATAAACATTTTCATCTTTATGTCTGCAATAACCAATAATGCACGCAACTAGTGCAAATAGCATGATTACAAAATAAATTACAAGTAATATTTTAAATGTTAATTTCATAAATAAAATTATTATTGTTCTAGACTACCACCGGCCAAAAGGTTAATAAAAAAAACGCGGGTAATACCTGTTTTAGCATTACCCGCGTTTTAAATGTAGTAATAAGTTTATTAATCAATTATATCGAAACCGGTGTACGGACGTAAAACTTCCGGTACTACAATACCTTCCGGAGTCTGGTAGTTTTCAAGTATACCCGCCAGTACTCTTGGCAATGCCAGTGAACTTCCGTTTAGGGTGTGCGCCAGTTGGTTTTTACCGTCTTTATCACGGAAACGAAGCTTAAGTCTGTTTGCCTGGAACGTCTCGAAGTTAGAAACCGAACTGATTTCCAGCCAACGGTCCTGCGCCGTTGAGAATACCTCAAAGTCATAAGTAAGTGCCGCTGTGAAACCCATATCGCCACCGCATAGGCGTAATATTCTGTATGGAAGTTTTAGTTCCTGTAAAAGCATTTTTACGTGTTCTACCATTCCGTCAAGAGCAGCATAACTGTTATCAGGGTGTTCTACCCTTACAATTTCTACCTTGTCAAACTGGTGTAAACGGTTAAGTCCGCGCACGTGTGCACCATACGATCCTGCTTCTCTCCTAAAACATGGAGTGTAAGCCGTACAAAGCACAGGCAGTTCGTTTTCCTGAACAATAACATCTCTAAAGAAGTTGGTTACAGGAACCTCAGCCGTAGGGATAAGGTACATATCATCCATACCTACATGGTACATTTGTCCTTCTTTATCCGGTAGCTGCCCTGTACCATAACCCGAAGCCTCGTTAACAAGGTGAGGTACCTGGTATTCTTTATAACCTGCTTCTGTATTCTTGTCTAAGAAATAGGTAATAAGCGCACGCTGTAGCCTTGCACCCTTGCCTTTATATACAGGGAAACCTGCTCCGGCAATTTTAGTACCCAGTTCAAAATCAATAATGTCATATTTTTTTGCCAGTTCCCAGTGTGGTAATGCACCTTCATAAAGAGTAGGGATGTCACCTTCACTATAAACCTCTTCGTTATCATCGGCGGTTTTTCCTGCCGGAACAATATCTGCCGGGATATTAGGTATTTTGTAAAGCAGTTGCTGTAACTCTTCAGATACCCTGTTAAGTTCGTCACCAAGATCTTTACTCTGCTCTTTTAACTGACCCGTTTTTTCTTTTAAAAGCATGGCTTTTTCCTTTTCGCCTGCTTTCATCAGTCCACCAATATCTTTTGACAGCTTATTGGATTCGGATAAAACAGTGTCAAGCTCCACCTGTGTGGACCTTCTTTTCTCATCAAGGGCAATTACTCCGTCTACCATTTCGGTAGCATCTAAACCTCTTTTGCCCAAAGCCTCAATTACTTTCTCTCTGTTTTCTCTAATAAATACTGTCTGTAACATGGATATGGTTTTTAATAAAGTGAGCAAATTTAATGAATTGTTTTAATTATTGGTTGTGGTTTACCAAAGTTTAAAAGTTTGCTTTTTTATTATTAACGCTTTAGAAAACAGCAATTTCTGTTTACTTTTGAAAAAATTGCCATAATGAAACAAAATATACTTGCCCTTTTGTGTGCTTTTGCGCTTTATACAGCCCATGCGCAGGAGACTGATATACAAACACAGCAGATAGCCGAAGCCGAAATGAAATCGGCCTTTCAGCTTAAGGATCTTACTACAAATCCTAATACTGCCAATTATGATATTACTTACCACATGTTGCAGTTTGAGGTAGATCCTGCCGAGTTTTATATTTCGGGGGTTGTTACTACAAATTATACCGCACTGGAAAATATGACCACCATAACGTTTGATCTTACCAGTCAGTTAAACGTAACCTCAGTAACAAGTGGGGAAAATAACCTTACGTATACCCAAAGCGGAAACGAACTGGTAATAACACTGGCACAACAGTTAAACGAGGGTGAAGAGGGTACGGTTACTATAACCTATTCGGGAACGCCCTCTACACAGGAACAGGCTTTTAATCTTGCAACGCATAACGGTATTCCTGTTATGAGTACGCTTTCCGAACCTTATGGTGCGAAAGACTGGTGGCCGTGCAAGCAGGATTTAAATGATAAGATAGACAGTATTGATGTTTATATAACTTCACCGCAGGAATACACCAGTGTCTCTAACGGGGTAGAGCAGTCACAGGAACTGGATGGCGAAGGCAATAAAACAACCCATTTTAAACATGAATATCCTATTCCGGCTTACCTTATAGCTATAGCAGTTACCGAATATAGTGTGTACACGCAACAGGCGGGTACAGCTCCTAATACGTTCCCTATTGTAAATTATATTTACCCTGAAAATTATGAGGCTTCACTGGATCCGCTGGCAACAACCCTGCCTATAATGGATTTGTATGAAAGCCTTTTTGGCACCTATCCTTTTGCTAACGAAAAGTACGGGCATGCCCAGTGTAACATTAACGGAGGGATGGAGCATACCACAGTATCTTTTATGGGGAATTTTGACAGGAACCTTATAGCACACGAACTGGGACATCAGTGGTTTGGCGATAAGGTAACCTGCGGTACATGGAGTGATATATGGCTTAACGAAGGTTTTGCAACCTACCTTTCTGGTTTGGTAATAGAAAACCTTGACGGTAATTATAATTTTATAAACTGGAAAGCCCAAAGAATTATCAGTATCACATCAGCGCCCGATGGGACGGTTTACGTTCCTGAAGCAGAGCTGAATAGTGTAGGCCGTATTTTTAGCAGCAGGCTTAGTTATAATAAAGGGGCCATGGTAGTGCATATGCTTCGTTATATTATGGGTGATGAGGATTTTTATCAGGGACTGCGCAATTATCTTAACGATGAAAACCTGGCTTTTGGATATGCCACTACTCCCGATTTACAGGCGCACCTTGAAGCGGTATCTGGAATGGATCTTACCGTATTTTTTAACGATTGGATATACAGTCAGGGGTACCCTATTTATGATGTAACTACTCAGGATATAGGAGGCGGACAGGTACAGATTACCATTAATCAGGATCAAACCGGTTCTATGGTTGATTTCTTTGAAATGCCTGTAAAAATAAGATTGCTTAGTGCCGATGGGGAAACATTTGATGTAAAACTGAATCATACTTTTAGTGGACAACAGTTTGTAGTAGATGTGCCTTTTACAGTAGCAGGATTTGAGTTTGACCCGGAGAGGGATATTATTTGTTCCAATAGTGCCAGCCTTGCTGTAGCTCAGTTTAAACTGTCTCAGGTAAAGCTGTTCCCTAATCCGGTTAAAGATGAGTTGCAGGTTACGCTGCCTCAAAATGCCATAGTGCAAAAAGCAGTGTTTTATAATGCTTTAGGGCAAAAGGAGTTTGAAACAGGATCGCAAACACAATGGAATGTGGCTCAGTTACCATCAGGGATTCATTTTATAAGCCTGATTACAAACGGGGGTAAAACAACCCTTAAATTCATAAAAGAATAAAAAAAATATACATAACTGTCATTTCGAACCGCAATGAAATGGAGGGAGAAATCTCACACAGTTATAACCAGAGATTTTTCCTGTCGTCAAAATGACAAGGAGATATAAAAAAAGAGGCCTTAAGACCTCTTTTTTTATTTTATCAGCTCAAGCTTGTTAAGCTCTGTCGTAATAAAGTTTATTTCTTCTTTGGAAAGCTTTATATTAATCGCTTTTGCATTTTGAACCGACTGCTCTGCATTCCTTGCTCCGGCAAGCGCAATGGTTATGCCCGGCTGCTCTATGGTCCAGCGAAGTACCAGTTGAGATAATGTTGCATTTTTATCACTGGCTAACGGTCGAAGTTTGTCTAAAAATTCGGCAGTACGTTTTAGGTTTTCATCTTTAAAGAAATACAGGTTAGCACGATGGTCACCTTCATCAAACTTGTGTCCCGGCTGCATTTTTCCAGTTAGGAGTCCGCGTTCCAGTGGGCTGTAAGCAATTATAGATTTATCCGATTCTATGGTATAAGGGATAAGTTCCCTTTCAATGTCACGTTTTACCATACTGTAAGGCACCTGGTCTGAAATTATGTTTACATATTTATCGGCTTCCTGTACCTGTGCAGCATTGTAATTGCATACCCCGGCATAGCGCACTTTACCTTCTTTAATAAGCTGTGCTACGGCCTCCATACTTTCCTGAATAGGAGTAGTGCTGTCGGGCCAGTGTATTTGGTACAGGTCAATATAGTCGGTTTTTAATCGTTTAAGGCTGTCTTCACATTCCTTAATGATACTTTCTTTGCCGGCATATTTGTAGATGTCTATATCCTGACCCATATTGTTTTTGCTTTTCATGGCAAAATCGCCTTTTGCCAAATCCCAGCGCATACCGTATTTTGTAATGATCTCAACCTTGTCGCGCGAAATGGCCTGAATGGCCTCGGCAACAATCTCTTCGCTGTCGCCCTGCCCGTAAATTGGTGCAGTGTCTATAGAGGTTACGCCTTCGTTGTATGAAGCCTGAATAGCGTGTATGGCATCCTTACGTTCGGTGCCACCCCACATCCATCCTCCGGCAGCCCATGCTCCAAAGGTTATTGCAGATAGTTTTAAATCAGAATTTCCTATTTTTCTATATTCCATTTTAGCTGAATGTTTTAATTGTTATGTAAATGAATAAACCGATAAGTATTTTATCTAATAAACAAATCACTTACCGATTTGATGCGGCTTACCATTATGGTAATGATAAACCCAAAGATACCAATTATGGCAAAAGATAATTTAAGTCCCCAGGCTTCGGCTATATAGCCAATAACCGGAGGCCCAAGCATAAAGCCTAAAAAGCTGATGCTCGAAACCATTGTAAGTGCTATACTAGGGGCAATACCCTCAGTTCTTCCTGCCAGGCTATACACGCTTGGTACTACTGTAGATACACCAATACCTACAAGCATAAAGGCAAGTGCGGCTGTTACCACATAGGGTAGTAGTACGGCACTAAATAATCCAAGAGATATAAGGGAACCGCTAACCTGTAAAACTTTTTTACGCCCGAATTTTTGTACTACCCAGTCACCCAAAAAGCGTCCGCTTGCCATCATGAGCATAAATGACGTATAGCCTAGTACCACGAGTTTTTCGGGGGCTTTAACTACATCTTTAAAATATACGCCGCTCCAGTCAAACATTATACCTTCACTCAGCATACAGCAAAACCCGATGATGCCCAGCCATAACAGGGCAGGGTTTATTTTAGGTAGTCCTTTTTTCTTTTTCTCTTCGGTTGGTTTGTTTTTAACCCTTACCAGATATTTATAGTTGGTCGCTATTACAACCAGCAGTATAGCCGAAACTATGGCAAAGTGCAGTAGCGGACTCAAATTCAAAGCTGTCATGCCAAGGCTTATAACTGCTCCTGTAAATCCTGCAATGCTCCATGCCCCGTGAAAGGACGACATAATAGCACGTTTGTACAGGCTTTCGGCATAAATACCCTGAGTGTTTATAGAGATGTTGGTGAGGTTACTAAATACACCAAAAAAGAAAAGTGCCAGTAACAAATGGTCACGCTGTGTAGCAAGCCCAAGTGTAACCAAGCTTATAACATAGAGGCTAAGCCCTGCGACAGCAGTTTTATGACTGCCGTATTTTGTAGCTAGTGTCCCCGAAAAAGGCATGATGAACAACTGCCCGAAAGGGATAGCAAAGAGTACCGTACCCAAATCGCCCTCGGAAAGGTTTAGCATACTTTTAATATCGGGAATACGGCTGGCCCATGTGGCAAAACACAATCCCATGGCAAAATAATATAGTGATACGGCCCATCTAACCCTGTTGAGGTAATAGGACTTTGCATCCCTGTAGTGCTTTTTGTGTTGCAGTACACCTGTTGCCATAGTATTGCGGTTTTGCTTTGGGTTGTGAATGAATTGTATATGAGGAAATGTTTTGTTTTTGTAACGGACTTTTTTACTGGTTAAAAGTAGAAACTTACTTTGGTTTTTAATTATACAATTTTATCATAATGTTGTGGCATATTAATGCCATGCACTTTCCTGAGTAAGGAAATCCAATTGCTCTTGTGTTATGGACAAATCGGGAGCCTTGGTAATGCTTTCCAACTGCTTTAGATTGGTAGCGCTAACTATAGGTGCGGTTACCGACTGGCGATGTATAAGCCATGCTAGGGCTACGGTCGCCTGAGAGGTGTTAAGTTCGCTAGCAACTTTGTCCAGAGCAGCCAGTATTTTCTGGCCTCTTGCATCAAGGTATTTTGCTACGCCTCCACCACGCTGACTCTTACTTAAGTCGGCCTCGCTGCGGTATTTTCCGGTAAGGAAACCACTGGCGAGCGAATAATAGTTTATTACTCCAAGGTTGTGCTGTAAGCATACTTCTTCCAGGCTTTTCTCAAAAACTTCACGCTCATAAAGGTTATAATGTGGCTGAAAGGTTACGTAAGCAGGTAATTTCTGTTCAAAGGAAATACGCATCGAAGCCTGTAATCTTTCGGTAGAAAGATTTGACGCTCCAATAAAACGAACCTTACCTTCTTTTATAAGTTGGTCGTAAGCCTCAAGGGTTTCCTCTATTGGTGTAGTAGGGTCGTCCCAATGGGTTTGGTACAGGTCTATATAATCGGTTTGAAGTCTTTTAAGCGAATCTTCGGCAGCTTTTATAATGTATTTTTTGGAAAGATCCTTTTTACCGCTGCCCATATCGCTGCCTACTTTTGTGGCAATGATAACCTTATCACGGTTGTTGTTCTTTTTAAGCCAATTGCCTATTATGATTTCCGACTCTCCTCCCTGATTTCCTTCTGCCCAGCGGGAATAGACATCGGCAGTATCTATAAAGTTGAACCCCGATCCTATAAAGGCATCAAGTATCTCAAACGATGTTTTCTCATCTATAGTCCATCCAAACACGTTTCCTCCAAATGTTATGGGGTAAACCTGCAGGTCAGACTTTCCTAATTGTCTTTTTTGCATTGTTATTTATTTTAGTTGGATTACTTTTTTCTCTTTACTGCTTTGTAGGGCAGCATCAATAATTTTCATTACCTGCAAGGCTTCATCGGCAGTAACCGGTTCGGGTTTATCTTTGGTAATAGCGTAGTAAAGGGCGTCAAAAAGCCCGTAGTAATTACCGGGACGTGTAGGGATGTGCCCACGGAATACTTCGCCGTTCTTTTCGGTATGGAGTATTCCTGCCTTTTCTTCGGGTTCTATACCCCAGCCTTCCAGTGTTGGCTTTTGGCCTGTTCGCAATACATCTTCCTGTATGTCGCCACGGCTTTTTAAGAAAGAGCCTTTAGTGCCGTGAACCGCATAAGACGGAACGGCTTCCCTGAAAAAGAATCCTGCTCTTATCTTTACCCTTTTGTCAGGATAATATAACAGGATATCTATAAGGTCGTCTACAAGTGAGTTCTCTCGGGTTATTCGTATATCAGCAAAAACCGAATCAGGATAACCGAAAAGATGTACTGCCTGATCTATAATATGGGGACCAAGATCTTTAAGTACACCGGCACCTGCATTTTGGGTTTCCTTATGGGTTTTTGGGCTAAGGCTAGGATTGTAACGGTCAAAACGGAATTCGGCTTCTACAATGTCCCCCAGTAGGTTTTCGTCTGCAACTTCCTTTACGGTTTTAAAATCACTATCCCAGCGGCGGTTTTGGTATACGCAAAGTTTAAGTCCTTTTGCTTTTGCCAGGTCGCGAAGTGCTTCGGCTTCGGTAGCGTTTGTGGTAAATGCTTTCTCCACAAGAGCATGTTTACCGGCTTCCAGTACTTTTTTGGCGTACTCATAGTGTGTTTCCACCGGAGTGTTGACCACTACTAAATCGACATCGTCCTGTAAAAGCTCTTCTAGGGAGGCATAGCTTTTTACGCTGGGGTAATCCTGTTGTATTAGTTTTTTGCTGCGTTCCCATGATCCGGTGAGTTCAAAACGCGGATGCAGTTCTAAAAAAGGAGCATGGAACACTTTGCCCGACAATCCGTAAGACAGTAGGGCAGCTTTTATTTTTTGCATAATAATTATTAATAGATGTTGCTTTCATATTGTTCTTTTGTCTTGAAACAAAAGAACCAAAAATTCAAGGCTGCATCTTCTTAGACTACAAATTATCTACTTCATCTAAAAGATTTGAACTCGCTTTGCTCAAACAGCAAATCTTTTTTAAAGATTCAGTATTTAATTTGCTTACGTCACAAAGCTGAATGCCTTATGGGTGTACGTGAAAACACGTAACACAAAACAAGGAATATTAAGCTAAAAGTTAATCTTCCAGTTGTGCCCTTTCATATTGTTTAGGCCATATAATATCGGCCTTTAGTTCATGTGCAAAGTTAAGTCCTATGTTGGGATCCCTAAGCGATTCGCGTGCAAAAAACACCAGGTCGGCCTGTTCTTTATACAGTACTTCTTCTGCCTGATGTGCATTAGTAATAAGCCCTACAGCTCCTGTGTGAATACCGGTCTCTTTTTTAATACGTTCGGCTATGGGTACCTGGTATCCCGGTGTTACGGGGATTTTTTGATGATGTACTGCCCCGCCTGAGGAACAGTCTACCACATCAACGCCTTTTTCCTTAAGGATTTTAGCTAGTGTTACCGATTCATCTATGTCCCAGCCGCCAGGAGCCCAGTCGGTCCCTGAAATTCTTACAAATAAAGGCAGATCGTTAGGCCATTCGGTTTTAACAGCTTCCAGTATTTCCAGTAGCAGACGGATACGGTTTTCAAAACTTCCGCCATACTCATCGGTTCTGTTATTGCAAAGCGGAGAAAGGAACTGGTGGATAAGATAACCGTGTGCAGCGTGTATTTCGAGAACTTTATAGCATGCTTCGTGTGCACGGCGTGCAGCATCCTTAAAATCCTGAATTACCTTTTGAATGTCTTCCCTTGTCATTTCCTTTGGCGGATGCGGATTGTTATCGTAATAAGGAATAGCGCTTGGGGCAAGGGTTTGCCATCCGTTTTCGGCTTCGGTAAGCAGGCGTCTTTCCTGCCATGGTGGTGAGGTGCTTGCTTTTCTTCCCGCATGTGCCAGTTGTATTCCCGGCACGGCATTCTCGGTTAGGATAAACGATGTAATTTCTTTTAATTTTTCGATATGTTCGTCACTCCATATACCTAAATCCTCGGGTGTAATGCGGCCTTCGGGTGAAACAGCTGTAGCTTCCTGTATTATAAGTCCTGCACCACCTATAGCACGTGATCCAAGGTGTACAAGATGCCAGTTGTTTGCAAAACCGTTATGGGCCGAATACTGGCACATAGGCGAAATTACAATTCGGTTTTTTAGTATAATGCTTTTTATCTGTAGTAACGAAAACAGTTTTGAGGTCATAGTAATGCGGTTTTAAAATGAACAAAAAATGTGTTTTTTGTATTAATCCGTAGATGCCGGATTTTGTATTATCTGTAAAGTTACCTTACAAAAACCGAAGTTAAAATAGTATTTCACATTATTAACAAACATTTAAATGGTTTATACAATAAAATTAAATGACGATACTAATCAGAAAACACTATTTTTGTGCGTTAACAGAGTTATCTAAAATAAACAAATGGAAGTAGTAATAAAACTCTCTCAGTTTTTATTGAGTTTATCGTTATTAATTGTATTGCATGAGCTAGGACATTTTATCCCGGCTAAATTGTTTAAGACAAAAGTTGAAAAGTTCTATCTTTTCTTTGATATAAAATATTCGCTATTCAAAAAGAAAATAGGAGAAACCGTTTATGGTATCGGGTGGCTGCCTTTGGGTGGTTATGTGAAAATTGCCGGTATGATAGATGAAAGTATGGACAAAGAGCAGATGGCCGAACCACCAAAACCGTGGGAGTTCCGTTCAAAGCCGGCATGGCAACGCCTTATCATTATGCTGGGTGGTGTAACGGTAAATTTTATACTTGCCATTATTATATACATAGGTATGGCTTATGTGTATGGTGAAACTTATATTGCTAACAGCGAAGTTAAAGATGGTGTTGCTGTTGTAAATCCGGTTGCGGAAGATTTAGGGTTTAAAGACGGAGATAAAATACTTAAACTTGATGGGAAAGAGGTAGAGAAGTTTAATGATGTTGCTTATGACGTGCTTTTTGCCAAAACGGTTACTATTGAGCGAAACGGTACTGTTCAGGATATTAATTTACCAATAGATCTTATTGATAAACTGATGGACGGAGAGAAAGCTCCGTTAGTATCATTAAGATACCCTTTTGTGGTAGCTAAACTTGACGATTCTTCGGTTAATAAGGATGTTTTAAAGAAAGGAGATGTTATTGTCTCTATTAACGGACAGGAAACAAAATATGCAGATGAGGTAATTGCTATTGCAGAAAGTAATAAAGGAAAAACTTTTGATGCGGTTGTTTTTAGGGATGAAAAAGAAGTACCTGTAAAAATAAGCTTTAATGATGAAGGTAAGCTTGGGGTTATGAGAAGTTCTTTAAGCCTTAGTAACCTTGAGAAATTAGGGTATTACAAAATAAGCCAGGAAAAGTATGGTTTCTTTGAATCTGTTCCTGCCGGTTTGAAAAGAAGTAAAGATGAGCTTAGTAAATACTTCACTCAGCTTAAAGCTATATTTACGCCAAGCACGGGTGCTTACAAAGGTGTAGGAGGATTTTATGCCATATTTGATATTTTTCCTAATACATGGAGCTGGGAAGCGTTTTGGAACATTACTGCATTGTTATCAATTATGCTTGGTGTGATGAATTTATTGCCTATTCCGGCACTTGATGGCGGACATGTAATGTTTTTATTATATGAAATGATTACAGGTCGTAAACCGGGTGATAAATTTATGGAATATGCCCAAATTACTGGCTTTGTTATACTTATATCGCTGGTGTTACTCGTAAACGGGAACGATATTTTTAAGCTGATAATGGGCAAGTAAAATTTTTCAAATTTTTTTCATGAATTTGTTTGCGAAAATTAAAAATGGTTATATATTTGCACCGCAATAAAGGCAACAATATTAGCAAACACAAGTTCTTAGAAAGATTAAGTAATAGCTGAAGAAATTGAAAATACAGCACTACTTTTAAAATATACAGTTTCCTCCTTAGCTCAGTTGGTTAGAGCATCTGACTGTTAATCAGAGGGTCCTTGGTTCGAGCCCAAGAGGGGGAGCTACAAAAGCCAGTCATTACGACTGGCTTTTTTGTTTTATAGCGGTTCATAAAGGTGATGAATGTTTATGCTAGGGTATTTTTTCTTTGGTTTAGATTAATACGCTGTTTTTATATATTTATATTCTATTATTATATAGAAATATGAATAAAAAAAATATTTCTCCTTCTCAAACGCTGACTATACATGAAATTTTTACTAAAAAAGGTTGGGAAGTTAATAGTGATAGTAAGGTGTCTTTATGTAATAATTATATTCAAAGAATATCTGTTTTGCCTGATGATAGTGAGGATTTATTTATAGATCTAACACAAAGATTTGAAAATATAACATTATTAAGTCAAATTATATCCTTATTCAAGGAAGCTTATAAAAAAATACATATAGAGATAATTGATAAATCGAGAAGAATTTATTCTTTACAATTAATTAGTGCCTCTATTAGGTTATGAAAATAAAAGCCTTTGGTAAACTTATTAATACAGGAGGTCAAATAATGGGGGGGGTGTAGGTCAAATTGCAGCAACTGTTAGTTATGGTCCAAAAATATCTGATCCAACTCAACATTTAACGATAGCTGATTATGCAAGTTTTGTAATTGTTACAGGTTTATATGCTGCCGCCACTATAGTTGGAGGGGTTGCACTTTATGGAGGAGGACAGTTGGTTTCTTATATATTCACAGGTAATAGTATTGAACAAAAAGTGCAAAACTTATTTGATTAAAAATGATTTTATTTGATTATATTTTTTATTTAGCATACACTTTTCTTATAGGAAGAAGAAATTCTGATAAATCAGGTGTTTATCAAAGAGCAAGAAATGGTGTATCAATAATATGTTTTTCATTTTTGATGAATATTTGCTTATTTATTTATTCATTGAGTATGAATTTTAATTTATTAAAATATGATAAAAATTTAATTTATCTTTTTGGAGGAGTAATAGCAGTAACAACTAATCTTTTTTTCTATTTCAGGTATAAAAAATCTAACTACTATTTGATAGTTGAAAAATATAGAAAGAAGTTTAACTATAATTTTTATAAGGCTAAAGTATATTTTATGTTTATATTGGTTTTTACAATTTTTTTGTTTTGGATTAGTATGATTTTGATAAGAAAGTTTATATTGTAGATTGATTTTAAAATTGAATGAATAGAAATTGTATCATAATAAATAAGGCAGCCTTCGGGTTGCTTTTTTGTTTTATAGTCAATCTCTACACTGTATAACCTTTTTTGTTATAACCTGTAGCTGGGGTACAATTTCCTGTTCAAACCAGGGGTTTTTCTTTTGCCATATCTTGTTTCTGGGCGAAGGATGTACCAAGGGTAGGTAATGCGGTAAAAACTCGCTATAAGCCTTTACAGTATCGGTTAGAGCAGGCTTTATTTTATTGCCTAAATAATACTTTTGAGCATATTGACCCATCAATAATATAAGCTGCGGGTTTGTTATTGCTTCCAGTAGTTTTTTATGCCATAAAAAGGCACATTCGGGTCTTGGAGGTAAATCACCCGATTTCCCTCTGCCGGGATAGCAAAACCCCATTGGGGATGAGGGCAAACAGCCCCGGATTGTAAAATTGTTCAGTAGTAACATTTAGCCATCTTCGCAATTCATTTCCACTTTGATCGTCCCATGGTATGCCTGAGTTTTGGACTTTAAGGCCCGGTGCCTGCCCAATAATAATTATTTTAGAATCAGCATGAGCCTGTACAATCGGTTTTGGCGGAAAGGGTAGGTGTTCTTTACATTGTGTGCAATGTTGTATTTGGGACAAAAGTTCGTTCATAGTTAATAGCTTTCAGTATAAAGTTAAAAAAATAACTATAAGGAGCATGGTGTGAATTTGTTTGGCTAACAACTAAAAACTTTCTATTTTTGCACCTCTAATATCAGGCCTCGTAGTTCAACGGATAGAATGGGAGTTTCCTAAACTTTTGATACAGGTTCGATTCCTGTCGAGGCTACAAGACCGGAAAGGAGTGAAAAATCATCTCTTTTCTGGTCTTTTTTATTTTGTAAGTTGCTGTTTATCAAAAACATGAATCTAGCAGCTTCATTGACTCTAAAAGTTCGACATTCATTTCCGTCAAAACATATCTTTTCCGGAAATATCGAACTTATGATCTCTCTTTTCTTTCTTATATCTCCTTATTTATAGAGGGTGTCTAATCTGGAGAGCTTACAGGAGGAACAGCACAAACAAGGGCGCAAAAAGCTTTTGAATTGTGCGCAGGTTTTGCCAAAAACGATAGTGGAATTTTTACGCTGAATTAAGTAAGCATTACAGAAATGAAAACAGGGCAGGTACTTTAACCTGCCCTTATACTTTTTGACGGCAACAGTTTCGCCGGAGACTGCTTGCACCTTTTAAGGCAATTTGTATGTCCTGGAAAATATTGAATTTGGGGGAGATTGCCTCCTCTGGCGCAATCGGCAAGATGTCCCGTTGTCGGACAACAGCATCTTGCCGCCCATACTCCGGAGTCGTGGGCGGGGGGACACTGCTATGCTTTACAGCTACTTAATATTGAAGATTAATCAGTAAGTCTAATACTTTTTAATAATAAGAAAGGGCTCGACGGATGAAGTAAATTAAATTATTTGACCAACTTTGAAAGTTACAGTTTAATAGAATAAATGTAGATTTATTTTATAATTTTACAGTCTTACATTCAATTAACACCTTACAAATGAATATTCTTATTGTGGATGATCATCCACTAACATTATCTATTTATAAAAATATTTTAAAAGATTTTTATTCAAATTCTAGTTTTGATTTATTGAGTAATTCGGAACAGGCTTACAAAGCTATTATCGCTTATGAAAAAAAAAACATATTTTATGATTTAGCTATTTTAGATTATAATATACCTGCATATGATAACATAACAAATGGCGCTGATTTAATTAAAATTATTAGAGACGTTAATAAATCAACCAAAGCCTTACTAATTACAGCACATCAGGAGGTTGTGCTAATTTATGATATCATAAAAAAAATAGCACCAGATGGCATTGCTATTAAGAACGATATTTCTATAGAAAACTTAGGTGAAATAACTAATATCGTATTAGCTGGATCTTCATATCACAGCCCAACGGTTAGAAATTGTGTTTTTGAAGTTTTAAAAAAAGATATTATGATGGAAGATTATAATAGACAAATATTATTCTATTTATCAAGAGGATATAAAGTTAAAGACTTAAAGGATGTAGTTCTATTAACAACGAGCTCAATACAAAGAAGGGTTGCAAATATGAAAAAAGTTTTTAAAGTTGAAGATGATAGTTCTTTAGTCAAAACAGCAATTCAACAAGGATTTGTTTAGTTTTATAAAATTTAATAAATTTTAACATTTATAGTAGTTTTACTTTCTTTTTTGTTAAACAATACTTGTTTGTATATGTTTTAATCTTTAATCATGTTAGTATTGTTAATACAACTGCGCATTGTATAAATTTTATTAACGTTTAACATTTTAAATCATGAGTAAATTAAATTTTGACACTCTTAAAGAAAGAGCAAAAGGAGTTGCTTCATCAGAGTTATTAGAAACTATTTCGGGAGGAGTTAATAATGATTGTCACGACAATGCAGTTATGAATCACGTAGAACATGTTCAAAATCAACCAAGACCTGGATACACTCCTTTAGGAGAGGCTATTTTAAGATGGTTATTTGACGATTAATATTTTAAAAAGAGGTTATTTAACTAAATAACCTCTTTGATTTTTTTTAATGCCTAACAATAAATAATTTCAATGCTAAAAAGAAATATTATATTATTTAAAGTTATCTCTGTAATAATTCTGCTAATTATATTAGAATTCCTTTTTACTCTACTTATTTATATCCTGTTTCCACGCATGAACATGGAAATTGGTGTTCAGGTAGCAATAGATTTGAGTCTTTTGGTTACATTTTTAGTTGCTTCAAAATTCTTTTTTAATAAAAATAAGGTATTAGTAAAAAATTCTATTTTCGACTTTAGATTAGCGTTTATATTTCTAATTTTAGCTTTCATTTGGGTCTATATAAGCCCTATATTTAAATACCCATTTTTTTCTTATAATTTAGATTTTTCAGGAATAGATTTTACAATTGAAAAATTTAGTATCATTAATGATAAGTCATTTTTTTCATATTACAGTTTTATCAGGTTACTACTAATTACTCCTATTTTAGAAGAATTACTCTTTAGAAGATTGATTTTGGCAAATTTATTCTCCAGATATAATATTTATATCTCCATTGTTATCACAAGTTTATTATTTAGTTTTTGTCATTTAGATCTTAATAATTCATTAATCTTTTTTATTGGAAGTATTATTCTTTGTCTAGCATATTTAAAAACAAGAGATATTAGATACAGTATAATACTTCACATACTAATGAATTTTATTACTTTGGTTTTAAAATAATAACTATTCTTTCAATAAGTGATACAATTTAATCTCGGAAGAAAAGTTTATTTTAAACTTGTTTGTGAATAGATAATTCTAAAATATTTGGCATCAAAATAATATAGCCTAAGCCTATTGTATATATAGAAACATAAACAGATGTATTGCATTATAATTTTCATGTAACAAATTTTGCTCTAAAATTTTGATAAGAATTCTTTCTAAAATTGTGCCTTTGCGGTTATTTTAACATTTAAGGTGTTTTTAAACTCATTTTTGTTAAAGTTTATCATTTACACAAGTTATTCTACTCTAACTATGTTAATATTGTGTCAATACAACTGCGCATTGTACAACCTTATTAACAATTAAAAAATTTAAAAATGAGTAAATTAACTTTAGAAGCTCTTAGACTAAGAGCAGAAGCAGTAGCTTCAAATGATTTATTAGAAACAATTTCTGGAGGAACAAATAACGATTGTCATGATTCAGAGACTCCGGCAGCACCGGCTCCAGCAGCACCTCCTGCTGAAGATAAAGGATCTTGGGAATTAAAGGCTAACTTTAAATATGATACAAAAACTGGGGGTACAATTATTGAAGGTGGAGTCATATATAAATTTTGATTTATCACAAACATATTCTAATTTAGGCTAGTTACCTTTATGATAAGCGGAGATTTCTCCGCTTATCTATTAAAATTAAACCTATGAAAAAACACCTTCTCCTATACGTTTTATCCATATTACCAATTATTTCGTGTTCAAAGAGAATGACTCAAATGGACTCAATACCTATTCGATACAATGGTCATATAAACCTCGATGTAAAGATGAAAAACAAAATTTGTGGTAATTTTCTTTTTGATACTGGTTGGAGTGGAATAACTTTAGACTCTATGTTTTGTGATATAAATTCGCTTAATTACAAAACCATAGACATCGAAGGACGAGGTGTTGGAAACTCCACAATGACTTTTAAATTAATTGCAGATACTATTTATTTTGAATTTAGTAATAAAGAATTTGGTTTTTCGAGTACAACCACTATGGTTGATTTGAAAGGCATGCTTGATAAAAAAGTTGATGGTATTACCGGAATACAAACTTTTGCTCAAAAACCTTATTTGATAGATTATATTTCCCAAAAAATCATCTTTATAGATTCGGTCAAAGGGTATAAATCAATAAACGCACACTTTGAAGATAACCGAATTTATCTTCCGTTATCTATCACATTGAAAAACGGAAAAATGATACAGGGAAAGTTTTTACTTGACACAGGGTCTACTAGAACTTTTTTTAATAGCCATGTTTATAATACTGATGGTATTTATAATAGTAATAATAAAAAGAAAGTCTTTACTAAAGGCGGAGTTGGTGGAAATTCCAATGGTTATTTCTTACCTGTTTCTGCTGTTGAATTAGGGGAATTTAAATTAAAGAATTTGATAACAACCGTTTCAACAGATACTTTGGGGATGTTAGCAAATTCCCACTATATGGGGATTATAGGTAACGATGTATTAGATGATTTTCATATCATTTTTGACCATCAGAAAGAAAAGGTATGGGTAAAACCAAATAAAAATTTTAATAAAAATGAACGCAAACTGTATCGTGGTGTATCCTTTTACGATGCAGGGAAAAAGTGGTATGTAGCAGGTATAGTAGAGGACACCGAAGCATATAGGAAGGGAATAAGGATGGACGACGAAATACTTGAGGTAAATAATATTCCGGTAGAGAATATTGACCTTGACCATTTTGTTGACAAACTCAGGGCAAATGATGTCTTGAATTTGAAAGTAAAGCAGGGAGATGAAGAAAAAGAAATAAAATTTAAGCTTAATGTCTTTATAAAATCTTAAAAGGAATGGACAATCAAACTGAAATAATAAATACTGTTAAACTTCTCATTTACAAAGAAAATCCATCTTTGTTGGAAAAAGTAGATTTTGAAGATGATAATATTTTTTTGGAGCCATTGCTTTTTGCATACTTCAATAGTAAAAAGGATAACTTGTTTGCAGCAGAGATGCTAACAGAAATATTACAAGGCTACTTTGTTGAAAAGGAAGCTTTGCAGGTTCAAAATTCCTTGGGGAAAGATGGAATTGCCTATATCCCTAACATGGGGTATTTTAATTCTCAAAATGAAAAAGTTGAAGAAATTTTAAAGATAGATGCGTTTGAAATAGTTAAAACGTGTCATCCTGTAATGAAAAAATACTTTGTAGAGTATTACAAGGGACACATATTAGATTCAACCCCCCCACACAACCCAACATGGCAAAATTATTATAAGGAGCTAGAAGAAGCTATTTGTATTATTAAGGAAAATTTGCCAAGTTTTTATTCTGAGCTTGTTTCTTCTAATAATAAAATTTACCTGCATGATAATCCTAAAATTATAAATTTCACGACCATTGAAACTTTAGGGATGTTATATCTTTATGTAATAGGCGATAATAACCTTATCTATTTTATTGAAGAATTGATTCATCAGGGATCTCATAATTTTTTATGCTATGTTACTCACAACAGAAAGGATTATTTTAAGATAGATGTAGATAACACAGTTATGAGAAGCTTAACAGGACAGGAGTGGGATTATCGTACTGTTTATGGTTCTTTTCATGGGTTATTTACAGTTACCCAAAGAGTAGAGTGTTTTGATATATTACTATCAAAAGATGTTTTTTCCGGACGGGAAAAACATGAATTATTAGGAAGGCTTGCAGATCAGTTTTTAAGGTTTAGAACAGGATTGGAATTGATTGATTTAGAGGGTGTTTTTACAGATAAAGGTATAAAGTATTATAAATCGCTAGATGAAAAATGTATGAAGATACTGCAAAAATATGATAGCCTTAGAGATGAATTTGATTTAAGTCATCGTGATTTAGATTTTCGATATAATGATTTTTGTATGACAAATTCTTATAATGAATTTTTAAAAAAAGATAAAAAAGGAATTTATAATTTTTTAATTAATTAAGTATGCAAAAAATAATTTTACCAATAATACTATTGTTCACACAACTAATTTTTAGTCAAAATCAAAATTATGATGTAGTTTTAAAAAATGTTAATATAGTTACTCTAACTTCAAACGAGGTTTTGGAAAATCAAAATGTAGCTATTAAAGATGGAAAAATAGTTATTATTGAAAATGCCCAAAAATCAAATTTAACAGCTATAAAAATAATTGATTTAAAGGGTAAATATATAATGCCTTCACTATCTGATGCTCACGTACATTTTCCTGCTACAGAACAAGAAATGGAAACTGTACTGAAACTCAATCTTATTAATGGAGTAACAAAACTACGCTCAATGCGTGGTGATTGGGATCATTATCTATGGCGTCAAAAATTTAATTCAGCGAACAGTTATTATCCAAAGTTATATCTTTCTGCTCCTCCTATAAGCAGAGGGTATGATATGACAATAGAAGAAATAGAAAATTTTGTGAGAGCTTCTAAAGAGCGTGAACTGGATTTTATTAAAATTTTAAGTATCAAAAGTCAAGATCTTTTTAAAAATTTTGATAGTATTTGTAAAAAATATAAAATGCCTATTGCTGGTCATTATCCCCGTTTAGCTTCTGGAAATCAGTTAAGCGAGGTTGTTATTTTTAATTCTAATTATACTTCATTTGAGCATTTGGGAGGTCTCGCAGGAGAAAGTTCTGAGACCATAAAAAAAAGAATTACTTTATTACTGGAAAAAGGCATCACAATTTGTCCTACTTTATTATGGTATAGTATTGGATCAGGCCAATTTACAATAGAAGAATGCCGTAACATGCCTGGGATGGAATTTGTTTCTAAAACTAAAATGCAGGAGTGGGTTGAGGATACAGAAAAGTATCGTGAAAAAGTTGGTGAAAAAGCATATGAGGAAGAAGTGGCTAGTGAGTTAAAATCGCTAAATGAAAAATATAAAATCATTAGAGAATTAAATGAAGCAGGTGTTCCGATGATTTTAAGTCCTGATTCTTCATCTAGATTTACAATTGCAGGTTTTAGTGTACTTGGAGAAATGGAGTTATTAAAAAATTCAAATCTATCTAATTTTGAGATTCTAAAAATGCCTACAGTTAATTTTGCTAGCTTTTTTGGGGAGAATTACGGAGCTATTAAAATAGGTAAAAATGCCGATTTCATAGTACTTGATACTAATCCTTTAAAGGATTTAAAAGCATTGAGAAATGTGGAAGGTGTATATTACAACCAGCATTTTTTAGATAAAAATGAATTAAATAGAATACGAGAAGATATTTTAAAAACAGTTCAATAAAAGAATGCTCAAAAAAGATAAATTTCCATTCTACAAGCAATTGGACAATAAAGATTGTGGTCCAACTTGTTTACGAATGGTCGCTAAATTTCATGGCAAAACATTCTCAAGAGAATTTTTAAGAGATAAGGCAGGTATAAGCCGAATAGGGGTTACGATGGCCGGTATAGCAGATGCTGCTGAAGTTATAGAAATGAGAACTCTTGGAATGAGAATTTCATTGGATGGTCTTGTAAATGAGGCTCCTACTCCTTTTATCGTACCGTGGAGGCAAAAACATTTTATTGTAGTTTATAAAACCTCAAAACATAAAATTTATGTAGCCGATCCTGCTCAAGGGTTACTTGAATATTCTCATCAGGATTTTTTACAAGCCTGGACTTCTTCTCAGGACAAAACAGGATTTGTTTTATTATTAGAACCTAATGCGGCCTTTTATAATTTAGAAGAAGACAAAACGAAAACTAAAGGGTTTAGTTTTTTATTGCCTTATTTAAAACCGTATAAAAAATTGATAAACCAGTTGTTAATTGGTTTATTAGTAGGTACTACAATTCAGTTCCTAATGCCTTTTTTGATGCAGTCTGTTGTAGATATTGGCGTTAATAATCGGGATATATCTTTTATCTATTTAATACTGCTGGCTCAAATCATGTTATTTCTTTCTCAAACTTTGGTTTCAATTTTTAGAGAATGGCTTTTTTTACATATTTCAGGTAGATTTAGCATAAAAATGGTGTCAGATTTTTTGTTTAAAATGCTAAAGCTTCCCATTAATTTTTTTGACACTCGTAATACCGGAGAGCATCTTCAGAGAATTCAAGATCATTCAAGAGTACAAAACTTTGTCTCTTCGTCTTCTTTTAATATGATCTACTCAATAATATTATTTTTAGTTTTTAGTGGGGTTTTGGCTTTTTATAATTTAAAGATATTTTTTGTTTTTTTTACAGGTGCAATCTGTTATGTGGGGTATACCTTTTTTTTTCTCAAAAAGAGAGCAGAATTGGATTTTAAACGTTTTGATGAACAGTCGGCTAGTCAAACCTCATTAATACAAATGATTAATGGTGTAAGGGATATAAAAACAAATAATTCTCAAAGAAAAAACAGATGGAAATGGGAGCAGGTGCAAATTAGTCTGTTTAAAACCTCTATGAGTAGTCTCAAGCTTGCACAATATCAAAGTATTGGATCTAATTTTATCAACGAATTAAAAAATATTATTATTACTTTTTTATCTGCCACGGCAGTTGTTAATGGTGAAATTACTCTAGGTATGATGCTTTCTATACAATATATAGTAGGACAATTAAATTTACCATTGAATAATTTTATTGGATTTATTCAGCTTTGGCAAGATGCAAAAATAAGTCTTGAACGCTTATGGCAGGTACATTCCAGAGACGATGAAGATGCGATAAAGAAGGAAAAGGTAAAAGAGCTACCGGAAAAAAAATCAATAATTATTAAAGACTTAAACTATAGATATGGGAGTAAGTCTTCAGCGTTGGTTTTGAAAAATCTGAATATAGAAATTCCAGAGGGAAAAACAACTGCTATTGTTGGTGCTAGTGGCAGTGGAAAAACGACTTTAATAAAACTATTACTAAAATTTTATGAGCCTACGAGTGGTACAATTAGCATTGGTAATATTGATTTAAACACAATTAATAATGACTATTGGAGAATGAGTTGTGGTGCCGTATTACAGGAAACATTTATTTTTAATGATACTATTGCGGGAAATATATCAGAGTCTGAACAAAATGAAATTATAGATAGGAGCAAGCTAAAAACGGCATCAAATATAGCTAATATTGAAGATTTTATTGAAAAGCTACCTAATAGGCTTAATACAGAACTGGGGACTTCTGGTATTAGGTTAAGTGGAGGCCAGGAACAACGTTTAATGATTGCAAGGGCTGTATATAAAGATCCTGAATATGTTTTTTTTGATGAAGCAACTAGTTCATTAGATGCAAACAATGAAAAAATAATAATGGAAAAACTAAATACTTTTTTAAAAGGAAGAACATCAGTTATCGTGGCACACCGTTTAAGTACTGTTAAGAATGCAGATAATATTATAGTTTTAGAGGATGGAGAGGTTGTAGAACAGGGAAATCATCTAGAATTAACAATGAAAAGAGGCAAGTATTACGAACTGGTAAAAAATCAACTTGAATTAGGTAATTAAATATGGATCAAGTAGAAGAGGATTTAAAAATTTATAGTGAAGAAGTAAAGGATATTCTGTCAGCACCTCCAAAATCAATTGTAAGGTGGGGTAGTACTATTGTGCTATGTTTTATAGCTTTAATGATTTTACTCGCATATATTATTAAATATCCGGATATCGTTACTGCAGATATTATAATAACCACAGCTACGCCGCCAGAAAAATTAATAGCCAAAAGTTCCGGCAATCTTGAAAAAATATTAGTTAATAATAACGAATTGATTAAAAAAGGTACTCCGGTTGCAATAATTGAAAATACAGCTGATTATGAAGACGTATTAAAGCTTAAAAGAATTACAGATACTATTACACTTCAAAATGAAATTTTCTATTTTCCTTTTGAAAAACTAAAGGGACTGAAGTTGGGAGAAATAGCATCTTCATACGCTATGTTTGAAAAAGAATATACATTATATAGACTTAACAATGATTTGAACCCTTACAATGTTGAAAAAGTAGCACAAGGGAGTGAAGTTTTACAGCTTCAGCAAAGATTGTCAATATTAGTAGAGCAGCTCAGTATAGCTAAAAAGGAGTTGTTAATAAAGAAACGGGAGCTTGAAAGATTTGAGAAACTTCATAATAAAGGTGTGATTGCGACTCAAGAGTGGGATATAAAAAACCTTGAATACTATCAGTTTGAGAAAGATTTAAAAAATCTTGTAACGTCAATATCTCAAACCAAGTCGTCTATAATTGACATTAAAAGAAACAGTCAGACTACTAAAATTAATGAGACCCGTGATGATGTCAATCTATATAAAAATGCAGTACAATCTTTTAGACAGTTAAAGGAGGCTATCGCAAAGTGGGAGTTAAGTTTTGTTTTACGTTCTTCAATTGACGGTACTGTTTCATTTTTAAAGGTTTGGAAAGAAAATCAAAATGTAGTGTCAGGGGATAATGTTTTTGCAGTTATTCCCAATAATGATAAATATATAGGAAAAGTAACAGCTATTGCACAAAATTCTGGTAAAATAAAAAAAGGGCAATCAGTAAATATTCGATTAGCAAATTATCCTGACCGGGAATTTGGAATGCTTATTGGTAAAGTAGATTATATTGCTTTAACACCAGACACAGAAGGTAACATCCTAATTGACGTTTCACTACCCGATAAATTAAATACTTCATACAATAAAGAAATATTATTTCAACAGGAAATGTCTGGATCTGCTAGTATTATTACAGAGGATTTGCGATTAATAGAGCGGTTGTTATATCAATTTAGAGACTTGTACAGCCACTATTAGTATATTTAATATTGTTTTTAGCTTATAATATTAAAAATATGTTCCAAATCTTCAACTAGAAAGTTGGAATTTATTTCAGTAGGGGCTACAAAACCCGCTTATGTAAATAAGCGGGTTTTTTGTTTATATTAGTTGTGTTGCAGGGTAAATGTAACATACAGTTTGTTCTTATCTGTTAGAGAGCTACAAAAATCAATCAAATTTTAAAATAAGATTATCATGAAAGCTATATGGTTTGTTTTTATTTTTATGATATGCGGGAATTGCTTTGCACAGGAAGTTGATAAAGTAAGTGTTGATACTGTTAGGGTTAAGGGGTATTTTGTTATTGATACATATAAAAGTGATAGAATGAGTGATACACCTTTTGTATATTTTTTTATTGAATTAAAAGATATGGAAAATGGTTTTAAATCGGCTTTTATAAAACGTAGCGATTTACAAAATTCGGGTGAAATATTTTTTACAGAGCCTTATATATCAGATACATTAGATTTTCATAATCTTACTTTAAAAAAAGATTGAAGGTAAACGTTGATTTTAAGAAGCCTGAAATGCAACCTCGGGAGTTTTTTAAAAAAAATAAGATTGTTTATAATTTAAAAGGAACTCCGGAATATTTTAAGCTTTGTTACATTGATGGTTATTTTTTAAAAGTTAGTGTGCCTAGAAAATTTAGACTACTTTTCGGTACTCCTTATCAGTTAAGATATATAAATCCTGATTTAGATTATTATGACCATTATTTCCTCATTGATACGAAGGTGGTAGGTTATAATATTCATTGTAATGATCCCGATTTAATTTTACATAAAGGGTAACTATACAAACCAAACACAATTAACAATGGGAATATTCAACAAGTTATTAGGAGGTAAAAAGAAACACAATTCTTTAAATACAAATCATCAGGAGCTTAGGCAAGAGTATAATGTAATGACGAATATCTCGTTATATACATCTCCCAAATATGAAAATAAGGAAATATATGAGTTTGTGGAAAACGGAATTTATCTCGATATGAATGATGAAGATGATACCGGTTACCGCATGTGTATTTCTTATAAACTGGAAGATACCACCGATAATAATAACCAATACCCGTTAGAAGATATATTAGATAAGTATAGTTTATATGTGTCTGATTTTTTGGAGTCGGAAAACGATTTAAACTCTGTTGTTTTTAAGTTAGAGTTAGGTGGAGAGCTTGACGATATTAAAAAAGCTCAGGAGATATTGGGTAAAAAGGTCTATAATCAGGATGTTTTAGATAACGAAGGAGAAGTAGGGGTTACTTTGGTAATTAAATAAACCGCTATGCACAAAACACTGTTATACCTATTCCTGTTTTTTACGCTGTTATCCTGTAAAGAGGAGAAAGAGTTACCCTGTAAAGAAGAGAAAGGGTTTACAATAAAAAGTGATACCATTGAACTGAATATAAAAGGGAGATCTGTATATCCATTAAAATATAAGGATATTTATTATTCTGATTTTATAGAGGTTAAAGATGAACCGACTTTTATCCCCAAAGGAACCTTTTGTGTTTTTAATAAAAAAGGTAAAATACTTGGTAAGGCTAAGCTCATTGGTTATGGCACATGGAACACCGGAATTTATGTTCAAAACGACAGTATAGTGTTAAAAGAAAACCCACTTATGCCAGATGCTGTTTCATATTATTGGGATAAGGGTGAAGAGGCCTGGTTAAAAACCAAAGTTACAGATGAAGGTGTTTTTGAGGATGATAACTTCTATGTGTATGCCTTGGATTATGGTGAGTGGGGTGCCGCAACCATATTTAAGGATAAAAAAACCGGAATTGAATACGACGCTAATATATTGCTTCCAAGAGTTTATAAGATTAACGGAGCCTTCTATTTGGTGACTTATACACAGGTTGTAAAAGTGACCGACCCCCGTAAATTAAATAAAGTAAGAGAAGGTTTTTATTATAACAAAATAAAAAAAGACGGACTTAAGGTATTTGACAATGGAGAGCTGGGAAGGTCATTACAGGGAGTGGAAACTGTTTATAAATCAGGGGAAGAGGCTTATTATTATAACGATTTCCCTGAAGAGTATATTGCTTATGCTTTTGTTTACAATAATGAACTTTTCCTGATAATGGTAAATGGTAATGCAATGTATATAGCGAGGATAAATAATGGTGCTTTAGAAAAGGTAAAGGAATTTAGTGAAGGGATTGTTATTGGTCATAATAATCCATACCGAAACGCTTATCTTAATGAAGGGGTAGGTTTTTATTTAAAAGAAGGTGAAAATTTTAAAACAGGTTTACTGGAAATTAAATGCAATACAATCTATCTTCATTATATTAAAACGAAAAAATAGTTATAACAAAAAGCCACTTGTACGAGTGGCTTTTTGTTTATTAAATTTTTACAAAAGGAATGTTAGTCTGGATGACTAAATAACATTAAAAGACTCTCTTTCGGTTATAGATAGCTCAACATCATCTCCATCTATAATATTGTCAAAATGTAAAAAGGCTTCAAAATCAGAGTCATCAATTGGATGGTTAGATAAAGCTACTTGGTCATCCTTTGTGAAGTAAACAGAATTTTCTTCGGTAAAAACTTCATTAAGTGACTTATTAGAGATTCTTTGCCTGTAATTAACTAATGTTTTATATACTGCACATAATTCTGCAAAATGTTTTATCTGGTCTTTTATAAAGGCTATTTGCGAGTTAATGCTTTTAACATGATTATCCCTTGCGTTATTGTAAGCAGTATCGGTAACCTGTCTGGTTCTATGTTCGTTTCTGCAAACAGTGTACATCCTGTCAAGTCTTCCTCCGCTTCTTCTTGTTTCACATACTCTTTCGGTATAATTCTCGGTTTTTAACCTGTTAGGATGTTGTTGGAATGTTAGATTTTCAATATCGTTAAGGTTGGCCGATAGGTTGTGGCTAACAATGTAATTTGTATTATCTAAATCAATTTTAAGCTTGTCAAGTAAACTATTTATTTTAGTTTCATAATCGTCAGATAACAGCTTAATTGTTTCAGATTTTTGGTCAAGCCTTAATATCACGAGTGATTTGGTACGTCCTCTGGTAATACATAGTGCAAACTCACAAATGCTTATTAAGTTAAAAAGTTTGCTAACTCTGTTTTCATGATCAAAAATATAGTTCATAGCATCAGAATATCTTCTCCATTCGTCGCTCCTTATTCCAACACGTCTCCATCGTCTTAAAACCAGGAAGTTTTCCCAAACATCATTAATGTACGAGTAGCGCTCTTCCAGTAAGGAAGTCGAAACAATTTCGTCGACAATTTGCCTTATTTGTTCAGGCAGTTCGTTAAGTTTATTAAGAATTTCTTCATTCTGTTGCTGTACTAGTCTCAGCGTTTTTTTCAGATCTTTCAGATAATTCTTAATTTCATTTAAATCAGCAATTATTCTACGGTTTGCATGGCTCTCATCAATAGCATTGAAAAGACCAGAGGCTGCTGATACACCGGCAAAAACTAAACCCCACGACATAATAAAAAGTTTTAAAATTATTTAAAAGCAATTTATTGATATACAGGGTTTTGTGAAATACCTAATAAAGGGTATTTTTATACCTTTAAGGCTTTATTTATAATTTCTATCCAGCTGTCCATAGTTGTGTCGTTAGTGTTTATGGATTCGCTGCCTTTATTGTATGGTCCGTATGTAGCGGGATTAGTATAAGAGAATAGCCCTATGGTTGGAACAAGCGAAGCCGCTGCCAGGTGCATCATGCCACTATCGGCACCTATAAACACTTCACAGGCTGCCATTACACCGCCTATTTCCCTTATTTCTTTACTGTAGTAGGTAGGAGCTTTAAAATCAATTTGCGATACATTCTCTACAGGCAGTATCTCAATAATATTGTAGTCATTGGCATATTCGGACTTTAGTCTCTCATAAAACGGATCCCACCATTCAGGTTTGTAGCATTTGTCGCCTGTGGCAAAAGTAAATATGGCAATGGTTTTTTTATCATTCTTTACAATATCTTTCACAATGTGCTTACCCTGTTCAAGCTCTTTGTTGCTTAGTCTTAGGTTTAGCGGTGGTACAGGCTTATCGTTTTTCTCATAACCCAGTTTGCTTAAAAAGTACCTAAAGTTATAAACAGGGTATTTAGCCATATGGTTACTATCAGGATACATTTCCTTTATTTTGTCACTAACATCACCAAAGTGTTTAAACTTTGCAGTGGCAAACTTAGTAGACAGCCTTCCCGATGAAGAGGAGTTAACCACGTTGATAACCATATCATAGCGTTTCTTTTTAACCGAAAGCCATGCAAGCGAATAGTTGATAAGTTCCTTAAAAGGTTTGCCCGGCAGTTTTATAATACGGTCTACGTTACTGTAGTTTTCAAAAAGTATAGGTGCAAGTCCGCCTCTCACAAAAATATCAATCTTACAATCCGGAAAGGCCTCGTTTACTTCCTGTAAAAGCGGAGTGATAAGCAATAGGTTACCAAGCCTTTTGTTTGGACGTATTATCAGTATTCTTTTAATTTCAGGTTTTTCCTTTAACTTAAAATCCTTCTCCAGATTTGTAACACCAATATTCCGCGTAAGGCTACGCATTATATTTCTCCTTACAACATTTACTTTTTTTAGGCCACCCATGGTTATTCTAAGATTATATTCGTTAGGTAAGGGCATAAATAGTTAAAAAAAATGAGAATACGTACACATTTATTTAATATTTATCCATTCTTAAGGATTGATATGTCAAAACACTATTTGATTTCTGTTAAAGGTGCTTACTAATAACAAGTTAAATTTAAAACAATACGTTATAAAATTTTCTTATGCTGCTATAACATGTAATCATTGAAAAGCTTTGAACAGTAGAGGTGTATACCTTTATTTTTGTGTTATAAAATCTTGTCACAAAGATGGTGCTTTAATTGGGTATTTAAAACGAAAAGGGACACCAAACGGTGTCCCTTTTTCTTTGTTGATTGATTTGATGATGATTGTACTCCTGTATTAGAAACGTTCCCAAAAGAACGGAGGTGTAATGCCTAAGGCTCTTAAATAAACATATCCCTGTCCCCTGTGGTGTACTTCGTTGTCTATCCAGTACAACATTGAGGAATAGATAGTGTTTTCATAGGTGCCGAA
Organism: Flavobacterium sp. C4GT6; assembly: GCF_036347315.1. NCBI lineage: Bacteria > Pseudomonadati > Bacteroidota > Flavobacteriia > Flavobacteriales > Flavobacteriaceae > Flavobacterium > Flavobacterium sp. C4GT6. The sequence goes on along the minus strand of NZ_JAZGZU010000003.1, from coordinate 261,069 downwards.
TGATTTGATAGGCTGTTCAAAATCCAGACTAAGCAATTTTTCCCATTCCTGGTCAATGTAGGCTGTAGTTTTATCCCAAAACTCCAATAACTGCTGTTTGGTGGTTATTGTTTTTTCGGTTGTGAAATAAGGCAGGTTCTCTATGTTTCTCCATGTTCCGGTAGTTACCCCTTCCACACCATAATAGGCAATACTTACTACTTCAAGCATTATCTCGCCAAAAGTTCTCATGCCTCCTATGCTGTAACTAAAAAGTTCCTCTTCAGGGAAAGCTTCAATGGCCTTTCTGGTAAGGCCGCGGTGTCCTTTCCAATGATTTAAAAACTGCTTTGCTGTTAGTGCTGATACTGTTGTCATAACTGATGATTTTTGATTATGAAGCAAAATTATTATGGGGTAGTGACAACCGTATGTCAGTAGTGAATTGAAAAATTAGCTTTAATTTTAGGGGTATGAAAACACATCATTATTCCACGCAACTGCAATGGACAGGTACAAAAAGTTACACTAGCTATACCCGTGATTATGATATACAAACAGAGGATAAACCCGTTATTTTGGGTTCGTCAGATCCTGCTTTTAGGGGAGACAGTTCGAGATATAACCCCGAGGAAATGCTTTTGACTTCCCTATCATCCTGCCATATGTTATGGTATTTACATTTGTGTTTGGAAGCCGAAGTCATAGTAACGGCTTATGAGGATAATGCTGTTGGAGAGATGGAAGAAACCTCAAACGGATCGGGCAGGTTTGCAAAAGTTATATTGCGTCCTGTGGTCACAGTGCAGGAAGAAAGTATGCTACATAAGGCAAACGAGCTACATCAAAAAGCCAATGAGATGTGTTTTATAGCAAACTCCTGTAATTTCCCGGTACTGCATGAACCGGAAGGTAAAGTATAGGGCTGTATCAAAAATGTCACTCTGAATGTAACGTAGTGAAATGAAGAATCTCAAGTAGAATTGATAGAGATTTTTACTTTCGTCAAAGAATAGGTAATCATTTTTGATACAGCCCCAATAATTTAAATAATAAAAAGATTGAGCAGTGCTATAACAGTGCTTACTGTTATGGTAGCAATTAGCATGTTAAATACTATTTTAGGTTTTTGCTGGGCTAGTACACTGCCGTTAAATCCCATACAGAAAATGGTTATGAAAAAAAGCTGAATCATTTGTGCCGGACTGGTGCCGTTTTGTAATACGAGCATCGCCGCCGCCGATCCTAAGCAACTTTGAAATAGTATACCAAGAGTATTAAACCCTATAAACCCCTTTTTGTAGCTTTCCAGATATTTTTGATATGTTTTCATGACTAAAACCTTTTAACGTTTGTTATACCAAAGTTACTTTTGGAGTCGCTTTCGGTTTTATGACCTGAATCATAATCAAAAAAATAAAGGGCTGCCTTTTTACGGGCAACCCTCTAACATTAAAACAAACGTTGTGTTAGGTTTTAGTAAGAAAATTGATTAGAGTATAAAAACGTTTAATAAGATGATGGCAAAGTTTAGTATTACAGTAGTGATAAGTAGGTTAAACACTACTTTAGGTTTTTGCTGAGCTAAAACGCTACCGTTAAAGCCAGAACAGAATATGGTTATAAAAAACAGCTGAATCATTTGTGCCGGTGTATTACCGTTTTGAAGTACAAACATGGCAGCGATACCACCTAAACAGCTTTGGGCTAAAATGGCTAAAGTATTAAAGCCCATAAATCCTTTTGTGTAATTGTCTAAAAATTTATCATAAGTGCTCATACCAGTAATGTTTTAAATTTATAGTACAAATTTAAGATGCTGATATCCTTTGTTTTATGATAAATATCATGTTCGGTAAATTATTATTACAGTATACTTTATCTGAATATTTTTCGTTCGTTAATACTTAATTCACCCTGCTTTTCGAGTGATTTTATGGCTCTTATAACCGTTTCTACCCTTAGTCCGGTAAGGTCGGCTATCTGCTGGCGGGTTAGGGTTACTCTATATTGCTCGTTTTCACTTTCATTAATAACGTTCTTAAAATAGTCGATAAGGGTTATTATACGGTGTTCTGCATCCTGAGAAGATATCTCTGAAGCCATAATGGCCTTATAATACAGCCTTTGTGCAAGGTTAACTGTCATTGCTACATTAGTGTCAGGGTGGGAGTGCAGTAGTTTAAGGAAAGTTTCTTTAGGGAGCGCATAAAGGGAAGTGTCGTTTGTGGCTACCGCTCCTGCAGGATAAGGCCTGTCCAGAAAAAGGGGAGGCTCGCCAAAGCAATTTCCTTCACTAAACAGTCCCTGTATGAATTCCTTACCTTCCTCATTATAATTATTCATTTTAATTTCCCCACTTATAATCTGGTAATAATACTTAGGGAGATCCCCCTGACTAAAAATAGGTTCCCCTTTTTTAAAGTGCAACTTACGGGCACCAAACTCCAGTAGTATATCTTCCTTTATCATAATGGGGTTATAAGTATATAAATGTAATAAATAAAAAGCCGCACATTGTGCGGCTTTTTATTTATTTGTTTTCGTCGTCATGACTTTCGTAAAGTTCGGTTTTAAATACCTCCTGTGCTTCCAGGGTAGGGTCAAACTCACCTTCCCATTTGGCAATTACTGCCGAAGCCAAACAGTTACCCACCACGTTTATTGAAGTACGGGCCATATCCATTAGTTCATCAATACCCAGTATAATAAATATAGGCCATACAGGTAGGTTAAACGACGCAGCTGTACCCATAAGTATTACCAGCGACGCTCTTGGTATGCCCGCAACACCTTTACTGGTTACCATAAGGGTAAACACCATAATGAGCTGTTCGCCGATGCTAAGGTCTATACCTGCTGCCTGTGCCACAAATACACTGGCCAAAGATAGGTAAAGAGTTGTTCCGTCAAGGTTAAAGCTATAGCCCATAGGCATTACAAATGAAACAATTTTACGCGGAACCCCTATGCTTTCCATTGCCTCCATTGCACGTGGTAAAGCTGCTTCCGAACTTGTTGTGGCAAATGCGATAGATACCGGTTCGCCAATAGCTTTAATAAAGGCTCTTAAATCCAGTTTTATAAATAAGGCTATAGGTACAAATACAATAAGTACAAATACCAGCAGCGCACCATATAGGGTTAGTAAAAGTTTTAGTAGCGGAATAAGTACGCTAAGCCCCATGTGTCCTACAGTATATGCCATAGCTGCACCTACACCTATAGGAGCAAAGTACATAACTATATTGGTAAATTTAAACATTACCTCACTAAGGCTTTGGGTAAAGTCTACCATTACTTTACGTTTCTTTTCGGGCACCATAATCAGGGCAATACCAAATATCACACTGAATACTACTATTTGTAATACCTCACCTTCGGCCATTGATTTAGCTATGTTTTCTGGGAAAATATGCAGTATAATTTGTTGCCATGTTTGAGGTTCGGCAGCCTGTATGGTTTCTGTTACGTCTGTTGGCTGAATAATACCTTCACCCGCTTTAGTAATGTTTATTGCAGCTAAACCTATAAACAGGGCTAGTGTTGTAACAATTTCAAAGTACAGGAGTGATTTCCAGCCCATACGGCCTACCTGTTTAATATTACTGTGCCCTGCAATACCATAAACAAGAGTAGCAAAAATAAGCGGACCAACAATGGTTTTGATAAGCTTTAGGAAAATCTTGCTTAAAACCTGTAATCCCTGTCCGGCTTCGGGCCATTCATGTCCTATTGCTGCACCTATAACAAGGCATACCAGTATCCAAGTGGTAAGGCTACGCTTTTTAACGGCAAAAAGAGTTAGTCCGAAAACCGATGCCCATATAAAGAATTGTGTAACCGCATGTGGTATTGCATCCGTGAAAAAATAGTTCACGGCAAAAACAATTGAGGTTAGCGAAATTATAATAAAGGCAAAATAATTAATGTACTTTGAATTCATATGATGATTTTGTGCTGTAACGTCCTGTTGCAGGATAAAAATTACATAATGATTATTAATGCGCGGTAAAAATAACTGAAAAATAACTTTTTTGCCTAATAAACCTCATTCTTTTCAATGTAAAGAATATAAAGTGATGTTGTCAACACGTATGTCAACATAAATTTTTGTCGCTTATAGAGTACTTATCATTACATTTGCATACCCAAAATTAATAAACAATCCATATAGGATTTTGTGCGCTATTTTTTTAAGGATGAACTAGCTAAACTCGCACCTTCATAGTGGTAGTGATTACAGTGCGATGTTTTTTCAGACCTTACGGCTTGCCGTAAGGTTTTTTTGTTTTATACCGTTTCAGGAGAGTTACATTGAATTTATCCGTTTTTATAACCGAAAAAGTGTGACATTTTAGTAAGTTACTGTCTTTACGTGTTAATGGTAAAAACGATCAAAACACTCATTAGCAAATTGTTGACTTTTGATTTGATTAGTCGGTAATAAGATTTACATTTGACCCAAGCTATTAAAGAGACACATTTATGAAAAATTACGTTAGGGCAATACTGCTCCTGATGCTCTTTTTTATTTCATGTAAACCAGACACCAGCAAAACCCCTGATTTACCCGACGAAGTTGTTAAAAAAAGTATATCGTTAACCGATTTGGGTAACAATCACTGGCGTATGGGTAATTATGAAGAAGCCCTAAAGTATTTTACCGAAGCCTATCAACATGTTAAACAAACTAACGATGAGGTACATATGGCTAACCTGCTTAACAGTTTGGGTTTAATATACTGGCGCCTTGAAAATAATGAGGCTGCAATGGAGTGTTATAACGAGGCTGCACAACTGGCAGAAAAGCTCAATTTACCCCAACTACTGGGTTTAACCTATACTAACAGGGCTCTTATATTAAAGGAGAAGCGTATTTTTAATGAAGCGTTTGAGTTTAACAATAAGGCGATAGATATATTTAAGGGGCTTGACGACCATAGGGATTTGGCTCTTGCCTACAATAACCAGGGGCAGATATACCGCTACGGAGATCAACTGGATGCGGCCTTAAAATACTACAACATATCACTGGAAGAATGCCTTGATAATCATTACACCGAAGGTATGGCCACGGCTTACCAAAACCTTGGGGTAGTATATGCCTTAAAAGGGAACAAGGCTAAAGCATTTGAAAATTCCCGAAAATGCCTAAAGCTCAGTCTTAAACTTAACAGTAAGGTACGTATTAGTGAGGCCTATATGGAGCTGTCGCGCAATCATGAACGTTTTAACAGACCCGATTCGGCACTATATTATTATAAAAAGTATTATGAAGGTCAGCGTGAAATATTGGAGTCCAATCAAAAGGAGCAACTGTTACGCTATCAGGCAGGGTTGGGGGTTGAGGTAAAAAACCTGCGAATCCAAAACCTGCAAAACGAAAAGAAGATAGCCAAAAACCGATTGTATTTTATAGGGTTTGGTGTATTTATAGTATTGTTGATTATTGCTTTTTTTGTGTACAGGTACCTATCCCAAATACGATTTAAAAAGAGTCAGCTGGAATTGGATTTATACAATTCCCAACGCATGATAGATGTAAAGGAAAGGGAGCTTAAAACCTATATACTGGACCTTTCTAAAAAGAATGCCATAATAAATGAATTGAAGGAAGAGAAAGAAAATGAAATTCTGATTGTTAACGAAGAGGTAAGTGAGGAGGATGTAGCCCAATTGTTGGAACAAAAAATACTTACCGATGACGACTGGGAAAAATTCAGGCTACGTTTTAATTCCATTTATCCCGACTTCTTTTCAAGGATAAAAGACAGTCAGATAAACCTTACTGAAGCCGAAATACGCATTATGGTATTAATGCGCCTGGAGCTAAACGGAAAAGACATGGCAAGTATACTAGGCATTTCGCCACAAAGTGTAAGAGTGTGCAAAATGCGCCTTAAAAAGAAACTGCTCAGGGAAGATTATAAATCGGTTGAAGACTTCCTGCTGTATCTTATTAATTAACCCTCCAATTCAGGATGTTCCATAAGATAGTCCTGCAACATGGTTTCAAGCGTTTCGTAATATTTAGAAAGGCTGTTTGAGTCTACCTCGGGGTGTTCCAGTGCCGGAAGTGTTTCCTGTACCTCTCCCAAATAGCTTGACAACTGCGGATATTTCTCCTGAATAAGCACCGTTATCTTAAAAATTTTCTCGGTTATTTCTTTTTTTGTTTCCATAAGTGAGGGATTAAACTATAAAATTACTAAAAAATAAAGTCTTGTTTTTCAGTGTTTTGCAGAATTTTTTAAATAAAAATTATATGCACGCCTACTTTTAGGCACGGTTGTTGGCTTTGCAGTTACAAAACCGCGCTGTTTTTTAGTTTTTAGAAACAGCCCTAAACTGAATAATTATGAAGGCACTTAGAATTTTACTCGTTGGACTATTTTTGATGACAGGAGCACTTGCAAAAGCCCAGGTGTCTGTAAGTGTAAACATGAACATTGGTACTCCGGCACCAGCGCCTGCAGTATGGGTGCCGGCTACACATGTGGAAGCAAGGTATTATTATATGCCCGAAATTAATGTGTATTACGACATAAATGCAAGAAACTATCTATATGTAAGAAACGGGGCTTGGGTACGCACGGCTTATGTACCGGTAGCTTACAGAAACTATGATTTTCACCATTGCCAGAAAGTGGTGGTAAACAATTATTACGGAAGAACTCCTTATACTTACTATAAATCGTATAAAGTTAAAAAGGTTAAACATGCAAAACATTACCATAAACACCCTCGCAGAAGAGTAGCCAGATACTAATACATACACTACATACTTTATAAAATGATAACCGGCGTAAGCCGGTTTTTTTGTTTTATGATTGTTAATAAATATATGCTTTAGATTTAAAAAAAAGATTGTTTTTGAATTAAATTTGTAACCAATGTATAATGTTGAGTAATATGGTTACAAAAGATTACTATACGCTTTCAGAGGCTTCTGAATTACTAGGTAAGAGTAAAGAAACGCTTAGACGTTGGGATAATGATGGTAAGCTCTTAGCGGTAAGAGAGCCTGTTAGTAATTATAGGGTTTACAAAAAAGAAGATTTATTGTTGTTTAAAAATTTCTTCTCCGAAGATTTCGAAAAAGAGGTGACAAATTTTATTGAACCTCGACAAAATTATACAGTTCTTGAGCTTTTTGCAGGTGCAGGAGGGCTTGCTGTTGGTTTGGAGCAAGCGGGTATAAAATGTATTGCCTTAAATGAAATTGATAAATGGGCTTGTGATACTTTAAGGAGTAACAGGCCTAAATGGAATGTGTTGGAAGGGGATATAAAGAATTTTGATTTTTCTAAATATGAAAATGAGGTTGATGTTGTAACTGGAGGGTTTCCATGTCAATCATTTAGTTATGCAGGAAAAAGATTAGGTTTTGAAGATGCAAGAGGTACCCTTTTTTATGAATTTGCTCGTGTAATAAATGAAGTAAAGCCATTAATATGTGTTGGGGAAAATGTAAGGGGTTTATTAAACCATGATAATGGAAGGACTCTACAAGGAATGATTTCTGTTTTAGATGAAATAGGCTATAGGGTCATGCCTGTTAAGGTTTTGAAAGCGATAAACTATAAAGTGCCTCAAAAAAGAGAACGACTAATTCTGGTAGGAGTTAGAAAAGATATTTCAATTGATTACGAATACCCGAAACCGTATAAAAAGATTTATAATTTATCTGATGCACTTAAAAAAGGAGAGTTGTATGACTTTGATGTTCCTAAGTCTGTAGGTGCAAAATATCCTAAAAGTAAAAAAGATGTACTTGATTTAGTTCCTCAAAAAGGATATTGGAGAGATTTGCCGATAGATATTCAAAAGGAATTTATGGGTAAAAGTTTTTATTTAGGAGGAGGTAAAACAGGTATGGCTAGAAGGATAGGCTGGGATGAACCTTGTCTTACTTTGACATGTAGTCCTGCTCAAAAACAAACTGAGCGATGCCATCCCGAAGAGACAAGGCCTTTTACTGTTAGGGAATATGCTAGGATACAAACATTTCCTGATGAATGGGGTTTTAAAGGTTCAGCATCCCAGCAGTATAAACAAATTGGGAATGCTGTGCCAGTAAATTTGGGGAGGGAAATAGGTTATTCAATAGTTAATTTTTTAAATAGATATTATAATTTATCAAAACCTAAATAATAACTAAAATTTTCAAAGGAAATTTGATCAATAATTGTGCGGTTTGATTTCTCTATTTCGTCTTTAATTTCATCCAAAGCTGAGTCTTCCTTTGTTTTAGTAGTGGTTTCTTGGATGGAAGATAAATAATCTTTAATAGCTGTAGGAAGGGACTTGTATAGCTTAAAAAAAGCATCCTTTTGATTAGTTATTAACTCGTAAAATTTGTCGCCGGATATTTTATAAACTCTACTATGGCTATATTCTTTGCCGTTTATATCACCTTTCCATAGTTCGCAAAAACTTGACTTTGCTAAGATTTGTACCCAGTAGCATTTGGCTTTTTTATGAGTGTCAGCATATCTTGAAAGTTTTTGAAATAAAGCTTCAGAAGAACTGCTGTTCATTGTATTGTGCTTGTTTTTAATATCGGCAAATAATGTATCATCATTGGCTTTAATATCAAATCCGCTTAATTGACCAACCTCAAATCCTTTAACGCCACCCAGTACTTGTTCGTGAAATGTCCCAATAGAATTATTAATTGATTTGTCGATTTGTCTTAATATTTCTGATTGTATTAAATCTTCTTCATTGATATTGTTGAAAGAAGAATCAAAAGTTAATTTTATAATATCAACTTTGTTTTTGTAAAATTTCTTTTTAGTTATGTCGTTTTTTGCTGCCAAGTAGGAAGAATGGAGGTTGGCTATGCACTTTATTAGATGCTCATCGGAAATAAAATCTACATATTTGTTTTTCATAAGGTGAAGTTTTATTGAGGCTAAAGTATTAAAATTTTTAAAAATGAGACAAGAAGAATTCATGTTCAAAAAAGGGAAGCCGAAAAATCATCGTATAAAAACTAATTTCCGGTTGGGATATTAAAAAAGTACTGACTAATTTAGAAGAAGAAATCTTTTTGAAAGCATTCATTAATAAATCAAAAAAATAAATGGTAAAAGCAGGGGTGTTTTTAAAATACCCTCAAAAATATAAACTGTAATAATTAAAAAACTATATTTTTATATCTTTAACCCTGTAATTTTAAGGGGTATTATGGAGAAAAAATTAGAAAAACGCTGGATTGTTGCTTTTTTTATAACTGCTGCGGTTGCTATAACCGGATTGTTTTGGGAGCATGCCTCTCCTACCGAAACAACTTCACAATTTAACAGTACCGATAACATAGTACCTGCCGATGTGGCCTGGTTGCTTACGGCTTCGTGCCTGGTATTGCTTATGACACCGGGCTTAGCCTTCTTTTACGGGGGGATGGTAGGGAAAAAGAATGTAATCTCTACTATGCTTAAAAGCTTTATCTGTCTTGGGGTAATAAGTCTGTTATGGGTAGCGGTAGGATTCAGTCTTTCTTTTGGAGAGTCTATAGGTATAACTATCAACGGAGTGAAATATGGTATTATAGGTAATCCAACCGATTTTGCCTTTTTCGATTTTGTAGACGAACATCCGCATGCGCAAATGGCATCAACCATTCCGTTTATCCTTTTTGCCCTTTTCCAAATGAAATTTGCCGTTATCACTCCGGCGATCATTACGGGGTCGCTGGCAGAACGTATCCGTTTTATATCATTCCTTTTATTTATATGTCTTTTCTGTCTGTTTATCTATACACCGTTGTGCCATATGGTTTGGCATCCTAACGGACTCCTTGGTGCTTACTTTGGCGTGAAGGATTTTGCCGGAGGTACCGTGGTACACATGAGTGCCGGTTTTGCCGCCATAGCTGGGGTGCTGGTATTGGGTAAACGTAAAAATGTAGAACACATACCTACTAATATACCTTTTGTACTTCTTGGTACAGGGATGCTTTGGTTTGGTTGGTTCGGTTTTAATGCAGGGTCGGCACTGGCGGCAAATCATACTGCAGCCATGGCATTTGCTACTACAACCATTGCTTCGGCTTCGGCTATGCTTACCTGGGCCTTTTTTGACAGGCTTAACGGAAGGAAGGTTTCGGCATTGGGGTGTTGTATAGGTGCTGTTGTGGGGCTTGTAGCTATTACACCTGCTGCCGGGTTTGTATCTATTCCTAAAAGTATATTCTTCGGTTTTGCGGCTGCTATAGTGTCTAACGTAATGGTACACTGGAAACAGCTTAAAAAAATAGACGATACCCTTGATGTTTTTGCCTGCCATGGTGTAGGCGGTATTATGGGTATGATACTTACGGCTATTTTTGCCGAGGGTGAAAACGCTAGCTTACTGCATGGCGGATGGGGTGTTTTTACACACCACATGATTGCCTTAGTGCTTGTGGCGCTTTTTTCTTTCTTTGGAGCCTTAGTGCTGTACAAATTCACTAACCTGTTTATTCCGCTTCGTGTTTCGGAAGAATCAGAACAACTGGGGTTGGATCTTTCGCAGCATAACGAAACGCTTTCATAAATATGTAATAAACTTTGGTAACTTTGTGTCACAAATACAAGTGACATGACTTTAAATGCTAAAAACGTAAAGGTTTTACATATAGACAGCAACAATCCTGTTTTATGGGATCAGTTGGAACAGGCCGGATTTGAAAATCACGCCGACTACAAATCGACCAAAGAGGAAATAGAAGCTAAAATTCACGAATATAACGGTGTTGTTATCCGTAGCCGTTTTGATATCGATAAAGCTTTTCTTGACAAGGCAACAAACCTTCAGTTCATAGCCCGCGTAGGTGCAGGGCTGGAGAGTATTGATTGTGATTATGCAGAGGCCAAAGGCGTAAACCTTATTGCTGCTCCCGAAGGGAACAGTAACGCGGTAGGGGAGCAGGCTTTGGGTATGCTGTTGTCGCTATTCAATAACCTTAACCGTGCCGACAGGGAAATACGTTCGGGTAAATGGATAAGGGAAGGGAATCGTGGGCATGAGCTTGACGGCAAAACGGTAGGTATTATCGGTTATGGTAATATGGGTAAATCGTTTGCCAAAAAACTACGTGGTTTTGATGTTGAGGTATTGTGCTATGATATAAAACCAATGGTGGCTGATGCGAATGCCAAACAGGTTTCGCTACAAGAGTTACAGGAAAAAGCAGATGTACTTAGCCTGCACACACCCTGGACTCCCGAAACTAATAAAATGGTGAATGCCGACTTCATCAATGCTTTTGCCAAACCGTTTTGGCTAATAAATACGGCACGTGGAAAAAGTGTTGTAACTAAAGATTTAGCTGATGCTATAGAGAGCGGTAAAATTTTAGGTGCTGCACTGGATGTATTGGAATACGAGAAATCTTCATTTGAACATTTATTTACAGATGATAATATACCTGAAGCTTTTCAGTACCTGCTGAATTCTGACAGAGTGCTGTTATCTCCGCATATTGCCGGATGGACTTTTGAAAGCCACGAACGACTGGCGCAGGTTATTGTAGATAAAATTAAAGCGCTGTATTTCGGGGAAACGGAAGCCAATGAGCCGGAGAAACGTGTTACAGGAGTAGGAGGGTTTTTCTTTAAAAGTGAAGATCCGTCTAAGCTTAAAGACTGGTATAAAAAACACCTTGGTCTTAATACCGATGATTATGGCTGTACTTTTTGGTGGATGGATGACAAAGGAAATAAAGCATCTACACAATGGTCGCCTTTTGCAGCCGACACCAAATACTTTGAGCCTTCGCAAAAACAGTTTATGCAAAACTTTAGAGTGCATAATCTGGATGGTTTGCTGGTTAAACTAAAAGAGGAAGGTGTAACCCTTGTTGGTGAGCCCGAGGCGTATGATTATGGCAAGTTTGCCTGGATAGTAGACCCCGAAGGTAATAAAATAGAGTTGTGGGAACCTATTGACAGAGTATTTCTTTAACTAAAAATATTTTTGAGGAAATAAATTATTGTAAGAAATAAACTATTTTCGCATTTTGAGCTGAACAATATAACAGGGAGTAACCGAAAATCCTTAAGAGTAGGACAAACCAAACAATAAAAGTAAAAAATGATTAATTGGTATCTAAAAGTAGTTAGAGATAACTATGTGAATTTTAACGGAAGGGCAAGAAGAAGTGAATATTGGTATTTTACTCTATGTAATGTTTTGATATCTATATTTTTAGCGATTATAGGTTATGTGCTTGAATTAAATTTTATAGGTGATATTTATAGTTTAGCTGTGCTTCTTCCTGGTTTAGCTGTGGCTGTAAGAAGACTCCATGATGTAAATAAGAGCGGATGGTTTTTGTTAATAGGTCTTATACCATTAATTGGTGCAATTTGGTTAATTGTAGTTTTAGCTACTGATGGAGATAGCGGTTCTAACCAATATGGTGAAGATCCTAAAAATCCTTATAACGAAGTTGATGAAATAGGTGTTGAGCAATAATAAATATCCGCTTTACAATAAAAAAGCCTTCCAAACGGAAGGCTTTTTTATTGTTCTTCTTTTTCGGAAAGTTTACGTTCCAGTTCGGCCTGAAACTCTTCCATTACCGGTTTTACGGTGCTTTCCGGCAAATCGGCTATCCTTATGTACATTAATCCGTCAATAGCGTTATTAAACAACGGATCTACGTTAAAGGCAATAACCTTAGCGTTTTGCTTAATGTATTTTTTAATAAGAACCGGAAGCCTAAGGTTGTTAGGTTCCACTTCTTCTATAATCTTGTCAAACTTATTAAGGTCTGATTCGGTTTCGTTAAAAACAAAATCCTTATCGGCATCCTTAAGTTTTACTTTGTATTCTTTTTTCGGGTGAATGTATTGGGCTATGTAAGGGTCGTAATAATGCGACTTCATAAACTCAATCATCAGCGATTTTGAGAACTCAGAGAACTGGTTACTAATACTTACCCCGCCTATAAGGTACTTGTGTTCAGGGTATCTTAATGTGGTGTGTACAATACCTTTCCATAACAGGAATAAAGGCATTGGTTTTTGCTGGTATTCCTTAATAATAAATGCCCTGCCCATTTCAATGGATTTTGACATCATATCATACAGTTCCGGTTCAAAACGGAAAAGATCGTGCAGATAAAAACCATCTATACCGTATTTGGTATAAATCTCGGTACCCAGCCCCATACGGTAAGCCCCGGCAATGCATTTGGCATCTTCGTCCCAAAGGAACATATGGTGGTAATACTTATCATATTTATCAAGGTCAAGTGACTCGTTAGTACCTTCGCCTACCTCCCTGAAGGTAATTTCCCTAAGTCGGCCTATTTCATGTAGGATGTTCGGAATTTTATCTGCCGAAACAAAAAACACTTCATAGTTTTTGCTTTGTAAAAGGCGATAATCCCCTTTTCTTAAAAGCTTTATTTCCGAAAGTATTTGGGAATGGTTAGCCGGACCTGCAATTTCTTTAGGGCTTCTTGGTATTTTAATATTAAGGCTCGAAGTAAGGTTGGAAGCATCTATAAGCTTAGTGCCTTTTTCAAATGGGTTTGCAAGCATATAGGTTTTTCGTCTTAAAAATTCTGAGTAAGCCTCAACAGTTTCATGTTCCTTTTGTTCGGCAACCGATATAGGTTTGCCTATTCTTACTTTTATAACTCTGTCTTTTTGTGTAAGCAGTTCGCTTGGCAGTTTTGCCGTACGCATGGTATCGCTTATTTTAGACAGCCAGTAAAACAGCCTGCTGTTTTTAGCATGGAAGTAAATAGGTATAACCGGAACCTGTGCTTTTTTAATAAGCTTAATAGCTCCTTCTTCCCATGGCTTGTCTACAAGCAGTCTTCCGTCTTTGTAGGTAGAAACCTCCCCGGCAGGGAAAATTCCCAAAGGCATTTCGTCACTCAAGTGTCTTAAAGCATCTTTAATCCCGGCAACGCTCGATTTTGCATCCTTATGGTTTTCAAAAGGATTAACCGGCATTACAAACGGTTTAAGTGGCTCAATGCGGTGGAGTAAAAAGTTGGCAATAATTTTAAAATTTGGATCTTTTTCAACCATTAATTTTAAAAGTAGTATGCCGTCTATGCCTCCCAGCGGATGGTTTGATATGGTTATGTAAGGTCCCTGTTTAGGGATGCGTTTTAAGTCTTCTTCAGGAATTTCAAACTTAATCTGAAATTCGTTCAATATAGAGTTAAGGAACTCAACACCCTCAAGATGTTTGTTCCTATCATATATTTTGTTTAGGGTTGATATCTTTAGAACTTTCATTAGCAACCAGCCTGAAAAGGTTCCCAAAACCCCATATTTATCGGCCTTAATTGCTTTTGCAACTTCTTTAGAGGTAACTAAGCTCATTTACATTAGTGTTACTGCAAGAAACAAAGATAACAATTCTGAACAAACGGTGGGGGCGATTATTGTTTTTAAGGCAGTAAAAGATGAGTTTTTTTGTAGTTTTCTGAAAACAAGTCGGTTATAATGTATTGTTGCACAAATTGTTATATTCATCCTTTTTTGGTTATTTTTGAACCAAATAAAAAGGGAAAATGAGGATTATTTCATACAATGTAAATGGTATAAGGGCAGCATTTACAAAAGGGTTTATGGAGTGGTTAACACAAGCCGACCCCGATATTATTTGCCTGCAGGAAACAAAAGCAACTCACGATCAGGTAGACGTACAGCAAATTGAGGCTGCGGGATACCCCTATCACTATTGGTTTTCGGCCCAAAAAAAGGGATATAGCGGTGTGGCAATATTCTCTAAGCATAAGCCAAACAATGTGGTTTATGGTACAGGAATTGATTATATGGACTTTGAAGGACGTAATATAAGGCTTGACTTTGATACGTTTTCGGTAATGAGTCTTTATCTGCCGTCAGGTACTAATATCGACAGGTTAGAGCATAAGTTTCAATACATGAGGGATTTTCACGACTACGTGGATAACCTGAAAAAAGAAATCCCTAACCTTATTATATGCGGTGATTACAATATATGTCACGAAGCGATAGATATTCACGACCCGGTGCGAAATGCAAAAGTATCAGGTTTTCTTCCGGAGGAAAGAGCCTGGCTGGATGCCTTTATCAAAAACGGGTTTATAGATACATTCCGTCATTTTAATAAGGAACCGCACAATTACAGCTGGTGGAGTTACAGGGCCAATGCCCGTAACAATAACAAAGGATGGCGTATAGATTATGCCATGGCTACCGAGCCTATGCGTGAAAGGCTTACAAGGGCTGTTATTTTACCCGAAGCCAAACACAGTGACCACTGCCCTATAGTAGTGGAATTTGAATAAAAACCTAATTAATTACTAAATACACGAATACACAAATGGTAAAGCAAATTACTGCAGGTATACTTTTAATGGCACTTACTACATCGTGTGTGTCATCAAAGGTTTATAAGGATCTGGAAAATAAATATGCCGATCTTAAAAAAGAAAATCGTGCCCTGGCCGATGAAAATTCAACACTGGCTCAGGAGAAAAACAACCTTGATCTTCAGTCGAAAGATTTACAGTCACAACTGGATAAGGCTAAAGAGGAAAGAGATAAACTTGCTGCCGATTATGCTGCAACAAAAAACAGCCTTGACAACCTTAAGGCATCCTACAGTGCATTAGAGAAAAACAGTAGTGCTGCGCTTGACAGTAATATGAAAAAGAACAGGGAGCTTTTAGCCGAACTTGAGGCTAAAGAAAAAGCCCTTGCTGCCGAGCAGGAAAGATTAAACAAGCTGAAAAGCGACTTGCAGGAGCGTTCACAACGTGTAGATGAGCTTGAAGGTATGATTGCTGCTCAGGAAGAAGGTTTAAGAGCGCTTAAAGAAACCCTTTCAAGAGCCCTTAACGGTTTTGAAGGTAAAGGTCTTACTGTAGAGCACAAAAACGGGAAGGTATATGTGTCTATGGAGAATAAACTGTTATTCAACTCCGGGAGCTGGACAGTAGGTACTGAAGGGAAAAGAGCAGTAACTGAAGTAGCTAAAGTACTTGCTACTAACCCTGATATTACTGTACTTATTGAAGGACATACAGATAATGTACCTTATAACGGATCAGGACAGATTGCTGATAACTGGGATCTTTCTACAAAACGTGCTACGGCTATTGTAAACATTATTCGTGATAATAAAGGTGTTGACCCTAAAAACTTAACTGCAGCCGGTAGGGGAGAATTTGCTCCAGTAGCTGATAACGATTCTGCAGAGGGAAGATCTAAAAACAGAAGGATAGAAATTATCCTTACACCAAAACTGGATGAAATTTCAAAAATGCTTAACGATATAGAATAAGCTGATTTATACAGAAACAAAAAGCCCGGAAGTATTTGCTTCCGGGCTTTTTTAATCAAGGATAGTTGTGTACTTTATTTTACTGCCAGCTTATAATTATACTTAGAACCGTTTACATCGGTAAGAGCTAAAATGTATAAGCCGTTTGAAAGTCCTGATATATCAAGACTGTTCAGTTCAATATTTTCCAGCGGTTTGTTTAAAAGCACTTTTCCGCTTGTATCATATATGTGAGCCCTCTCTAAAGGAGTATTCACAGTATTATTTTTTATAAACAGGTTTTGTGATGCCGGGTTAGGATAAACAGCAAACTGACTACCGTTAACATCTTCCAGTCCAAGATTAGCATCTTTTATATGGTATATAATGCCGCTCATTCCTGTAATGTATAGCTCTCCGTTTGCATCTTCGCCAAATGTGGTAAAGTTACTTCCGCCTACGGCTTGAACCTCTTCTATGTTTGCTTCGGTATCTACAGAGCTTACCACGTTAGAGCAGTAGTCGGCATAGAAATACATACCCTGCATACCCGGATACATAGTTCCTCTGTAAACATATCCTCCTGTTATAGAGCAGCCTCCTGTTTCACTATGGGTATATTGCGCATAAGGCATTACGGTTCCTGTAACTCCGACACATTCGCTCATGTCATATTCGTCACTGCCTTCGTAACAACGCCATCCGTAGTTAAGTCCTGCCGAGGTCCCGTCAACTTTGTTTATTTCCTCAATCGCATTTTGACCCACATCGGCAATCCATAAATCACCAGTAGCCGAGTCAAACGAAAACTTCCACGGGTTACGTAATCCATAAGCCCAAATCTCCTCTACATTGCTTGTTCCTGCAAAAGGATTATCTCCCGGTATATCATACGAGCCATCGTCCTGAACATCTATACGAAGCAGTTTCCCTAAATAACTTTCCAGGTTTTGGGCATTGTTATTAGGGTCACCACCGCTACCGCCATCACCCATAGCAATGTACAGGTAACCATCCGGTCCAAATTGTAGGCAACCACCGTTATGGTTGCTAAATGGCTGTGGTACGTTTATCATCATTACTTCACTGTCGGGGTCGGCAGCATTCTCATCTGCATCACTTACAGTAAAGCGGGAAATAACTGTTGTGCCGTCGCCATTGGTATAATTTACATAAAAATATCCGTTGGTGGCATAGTCAGGATGGAAAGCCAGTCCTAACAGTCCGCGTTCCCCTCCGGTTGAGATAAGATCGCTTATGTCCAGAAAGGTAGTTGCATCAGGGTTTACATCATCAATAAAACGGATAAGCCCGCCCTGCTCGGCTATAAATATGCGCTCATCTCCGGCATTGGTTATTACTACCGGCGAATTAAACCCTGTAGCATACATTTCCAGTTCGGGTTGTGCCTGTGAAAAAACAGCCCCTGTACAGAGGCAAACAACAAAAGTAAATAGTGTTTTCATAGCTAAATTGTATTGGTTGTTTTTTAAAAGTAATAATAAATTAATAATACAACAAGCTGGTTAACATAAACTTATAGGTTATAAATGGGTTTGTCTTTCGGGTAGCGTACTTTATAGCTTATACGAAGTTTCTTATTCTCTCCCGGTTTTAGCTTCAGTCCCCAAGTTAAAACTCCGGTTTCTTTGTTTATTTTGGCACCATCACTTTCCAGTAATTCTACCTGAATATCCTTATCAGTACTAATAGGGTACTGGTCTTTTAGCATTAGTGATACGGTTTCTTTTTTGTTGTTTTTTACAGTGAGGTCGTAGGTAAAGGTTTGCTCTTTGTAAGATGAAAGGAACTTGGATCCCGACTTATCGGCCACTTTTTCCCTTTTAACCGATACCTTTTTGTCACGACCCATACTTAACCTTAGAGTGTCACTGGTACTGTTTGGGTCTATGTATGTTTTTCCGGCATACATACCTTCAAAAATAATATTGGCTTCACCGCTTAATAGGTTGTATTTGGAGTAGTCTTCTATTTCGGCAAGCAGGAAAGTTTCTTTTTCCAGTTTTGGAACCGAATAATGCCTGTATGAGGCAGGAAGTTTTATTTCCTTCAGTGTAACGCTGTGTTTTTTACCATTGCTTAAAATATCATAAGGCACATCAATATCAAACGAAACCGTAAGCTGGTTTTCAGTTATGGCTACATATTCATCAAGGGAAGATTCTCTTTTATATATAGTATCTACTGCTCCCGGAGCACCTCTGCCCGATGAAATTTTTACCCCAGCTACCGCTCCCTGTAAATTGTTTAAGACGGCCGCATTTGCTCTGTCTTCAATCGCATAAGCTGGGTTAAATCTCAAAAACCAAGCGCTTAATATAGGTGCCTCATTGTTTTGGTTAGGCTGTCCGCTTGATAAGGTAAGTTTTATTTTTTTCCAGTCAACTCCGGTTTGTTGTGTTACCTGTGCCTTATACATCATGTTAATAGGTTCAGATATACTTTCGGCTCTAAGGTCATAAAAAGGAGACCATGTGGCACTTTGTGTAAGGTAGCTTATGGAAAGCGGAACATTACCTGCCGTTTCATTCATTACCTGTAATACCAGTTTGCCCTGTGAGTCTTTTTCTGTTTTACTGGTGTTTACCTCCAGTTTTCGGTTAAGGCGGGTAATGTTTTCAGCGATTTTTTTCTCCTGTGTCAATAATGTATTTATGGTATTTGCAGTTTCAGTTCTTTTGGCTTTGTAATAGTCTACCATTTTCATAAGCTCGGCTACACTTAACCCCGAATCCTGACCGTATACCTGATTGTTCTTGTCCAGTAATTCCAGTATCTTTTCTTCAGATGTTTTGGCATTTATGATCCTTCTAAATTCTTGAGTTAAAAGGGTAATACTGTCGCGCACCTGTTTTACCTGCGGAGAGGTTTCATCCGGCGTATATTCTGAAATGTAATTTCGGGTAAACTGTACCGAAAGTACCGTAAGGGTAGAAGGTGCGCCAATTTGCACTGTACTCTCGTTAAGGTAATCGGCTACATTTTTAATAACTATCTCACTTGTACCTGCCGGAAGTTTTACGTTTGCTGTATGGGTAAGTTCGGCGCCGTTAAAATATACGGTAGCCGATTTAGCTTCGGCATTTGTAAATACCGGTTTTTGTGCCACCATTACATTGCCGGCCAATAATAAAATAATCAGAAGTGCTCTCATAACAATTTAATTTGCATTTATTGTTATAGAGCATAAAAATGGGTTTAAGGTTGGGAGAAGGGGTTAATTTTCTCCGCCAAATAGTTTTTTAAAGAATCCTGCTGTCTCGGTAGTGTCAATTTCCGGTACGGCTTCTTCCCTAATTTTAAGCCATTCTCTTGCAGGTCCGGTAACATCAATCTGTCCGGTTTGACCAGTGGTGTCATTCGCCTGAATCACCCCACGGTTTACCATTAGTTTCTTGATATAGTTGTCGTGTGTTACGGCAAAATCTCTTAGCTCGCCCCTGTCGTTAAAGCGCCACATGAACTTTTTAGGCCTCGGGATTATACTTGCTAAATAAACCGACTCGTCCAGTGACAGCACCAATGGTGGTTTTTGGAAATAATATTGTGCCGCTTCGCCCACGCCATATACATTAGGTCCCCATTCAATAATGTTGAGGTATACTTCAAACATTCTTTCCTTACTGGCAATACGGTTGTTTTCTAGTATGTAAACCAACAGTATTTCTTCGAGTTTTCGTGAAAGGGTCTTCTCGCGGGTAAGGAAAACATTTTTTACCAGCTGCATACTTATGGTACTGGCTCCACGTGCAAATTTTTTGGTTTGTATGTTCTTTACGATACTTTGTTTAAATGCCTCGTTAATAAAACCCCTGTGATGGAAAAACGAAGGATCTTCGCTTGTTAGTACAGCATTTTTAAGGAAATCGGGGATATGGTCATACGGTGTGTAGTTAGGGTTATCCGGACCCACAACTATAGGACGTTGTTTAACACCGTTATCAATAGCCCTGTATACAAACGAGCTGTTGAGTTTACCCAAATCGGCCTCTCCGTATTTTTTGATTTTAAAGCCTTCTTTTTTTAGGCTACTGTCAAAAACAATATCGTCGGGTTTGTTTTTGTTGTACATAAAGTCAAGCTGATAACTAAAATTACCATCGGCTTCCATCCCTTCAAAATGAGTAAACAGTCCGTTAGGCAGGGAGTTGATAAACTCCTGTGCCTTCATATCAGGAATTGTTGCCTTTAACTGGTAAACGGTGTCTTTCTCTATACTGTAACGAACAAACGGCTGTATTTTTATTTTGTTGAGTTGCATGGCAGAGGTACTGTCCAGTTCTATAAAATCAGGTCCGAAAAGAAAATGGTAGTCAAAACGGGCACTGTTTATTACTACATCTTTTTTGGAAATTTTGGGATGATTTACCATAAAATTGCCAATAGAAGCAAAACCGTCTACCCTGAACTCATCTCCGCTAAGGTTTATATTCTCTACATTTACCCTGATGGAATCAAAACCTGATTTAAGTCCGAAACGCTCGTCAAGGTAAGGGACAATAATCCTGCCTTTGTCTGAGTTGTAAAACTTAAGGTCGGCCTGCCTGTTTCTTGGATCGGCAAAACCTTTTACCTCCCAGTTTTGCGAAAGGCTGTCGGTCTCCACTGCCATAAACGATTCCAGCTGTTCGTTAACCAGCCTTAACTGTTTCAGGTTGAGGTTTACCCTGCGTCCGTTATCGTTAACGGTAAGTGCCAGGTTTTCTAGCTGCATATCGGTAGGGATAAGGTTTAATAACTTATGTAGCAGCTTGTATGTTTTACGGGCATAATCAGGACCTTCGCTTTTGGTTTTTGATACCGTTCCCTTTTTGCGATGCAGGAACGATTCAAAGTTTTTCCCTTTTTCGTTTTGAATTAACTGAATGTAACCGTTTTTCATTTCAAGCATTCCCAGCTGTACTTCGCCTGCTAAAAGGCGTGACAGGTTAATGCTTGTTTTTACAGTTTCTATTTTCAGTAGTGTGTCACCCTGTTTAGGTTTTAATGATACATTACTGACTTCGATACCCGACAGCCCTTTAAAAGAGGCATTGCCAACAGTAAACGTGCTGTTGTATTCGGTATTCATTTTGGCTATAGTCTTATCTATAGCCTTATTTAAAAATGTATTGCGAAAGGCAAAAAAGCCTATAATTAAAAGTACCAGTAGTGCGGCAACTATTTTAAGGGTGAGTATAGCTGCTTTTTTAGGATTGATTTTTCGCATAGTGTATCCTGTTACCCGAATAAATGACCTGCTACATCTTCTATTTTAGAGACCAGCTTTATTTCTATCAGGGTGTTTTTAAGTGAAATCTTATTGTACTTAGATACAAAAATAGTGGAAAAACCTAATTTTTCGGCTTCTAAAATGCGTTGTTCCACACGGTTAACGGGGCGAATTTCTCCCGAAAGTCCTATTTCTCCCGCAAAACAAAAGTCTTTTCCTACGGGTATGTCTTCGTTAGAAGATAATATGGCTGCCACTACGGCCAGATCAATAGCCGGGTCGTCTACATTTATACCGCCGGTAATGTTAAGGAAGACATCTTTTGCTGCGAGCCTGAATCCGGCTCTTTTTTCAAGTACGGCGAGTACCATATTGAGCCTTTTGGCATTGTAGCCTGTTGTGCTTCGCTGCGGAGTACCATATACAGCAGAACTCACCAATGCCTGTATCTCTACCATAAGCGGGCGCATGCCTTCCATAGTGGTGGCTATTGCTGTACCGCTAAGTTCTTCTTCCTTGTGGGATATTAGTATTTCCGAAGGGTTTGCCACTTCTCTAAGCCCTGTTCCCAGCATTTCGTAAATGCCCAGTTCGGCAGTAGATCCAAATCGGTTTTTGAGGGAACGGAGTATGCGGTATACATGATTTCGGTCACCTTCAAACTGAAGTACAGTATCTACCATGTGCTCCAGTATTTTTGGTCCGGCAATGCTACCGTCTTTGGTAATGTGGCCAATAAGGATAACCGGTACATTGGTCTCTTTGGCAAACTTAATAAGCTCGGCAGTGGTTTCCCTTATCTGTGAGATACTTCCGGCAGACGATTCTATAAAATCAGTATGCAGTGTTTGGATAGAGTCGATTATCACTACTTCGGGTTCAATCGCAGCTATTTGCTTAAAAATATTCTGTGTTTTGGTTTCGGTTAGGATAAAGCAATTGTCTGCCGATGGAGTAATCCTTTCGGCACGCATTTTTATCTGTTTCTGGCTTTCCTCACCCGATACATAAAGTGTTTTGTAAGGAAGTCGAAGCGATATCTGTAAAAGCAGCGTACTTTTACCTATGCCGGGTTCACCGCCTAAAAGGGTAAGTGAACCGGGTACCAGGCCACCGCCCAGTACACGGTTTAATTCTCCGTCGCCCGTATTAAGGCGAATTTCCTGAGAAGAGTCTATTTCATTAATGCGTAATGGCTTTGCAGCTCTTTTAACTGCGGGAGACGATGGTTTCCATGCCTGTTTTTCCTCCTTCTGGATTACTTCTTCAACAATGGTGTTCCATTCCCTGCACGAATTGCACTGTCCCTGCCATTTAGAGTACTGGGTGCCGCAATTCTGACAAAAAAAAGCTGTTTTTAACTTAGCCATAAATATTACATCTCATTTTTTAAACTCTCTGCTTTTTCAAGCATATAATCTTTAGTTATCCCGCCTATTTCCTCAAAGTTAAAACTGTTGTTGTATACTTTGATAGCTTTTTTAATGTTGCCTGTATGTTCGTAATACAGCGCCTCATAGTATTCGCCTATTATGGTTTTAGGATAGTTTTTTCTTGCTACGTTTGCCAAATCTCTAAACTCGCCAAAAGCACCATTTTTTATAATAGCCGCTTCGATGGCTTTAAAGTCGTTAAGGCGAACGGTCATTTTTACACCAAGATCCCTTTCAATCATATCATACTTGTCTTCAAGATATTGCACGTAACCTGAAGTTTGTGCTGCCAGTTTTTGAAACTCATCTGACGTGATAGGCTGGTAAGAAGAGAAAATATGATACAATGCGCTTGGTATGGCATTTGGTACTAATGAATAGTGGGATTCCCCAATGAACTCGTCAAAAAGGTAACGGAACTTAGTTTCGGTCACAGCCTTAATGTTCTCGTCCATTACTTTTATTTTGTTCTTAAGTCGTCCTACATCGCCATCGGCAGTAGCCAGATAGTAAAAAATAGGTTTGTCTATAGCCTTGAACCTTGCAGGTATACGGGTTTCCATTTCTGCAGGCAGTACCGGGCTCATCATGATATAGGCATTAAAAAGCGGATCGTCTTTATACAGAAAGAAGTTAGCAAATCCGGCAGTAACGTCGTGACCAGCTATAATTTTAAAAGGAGATACCCTGTATTTTTTTTCCATCATAGGTACAACTTCGCGACCTATGAAATCAAAGAATTTTTCTCCTTTTTCCTGTGGTAGTCCGCTTTCGCTTTCCCATTCACAGTCCATATCCCTGTCGGGCTGGCTAATTCCTACTATTATAACTTCCGGAAGGTCGTCCCAATAGGAAGTGTACGATAGTACACCTGCGAAAGGGTCTAGCAGGTAATCACCGTCAAGTAATACAAGTAATGGGTATTTTTTGTCTTTGTTGCGTTCGTAAGAGCTTGGTAATTTTACGGTTACGAGTCTGTTTTCTTTTAGTGCTTCAGATGCAATTTCTTCAGTGGTAAGCTGCTGGGCGTAGGTGTTGCAAAAAGCAAAAATCAGCAACAGTAAGGTAATTTTTTTCATTGCTTTTGGTCGGTTTTTAGTTGAAAGTGGAAATATAGCGATTATTTGCTTTTTTGAAGTAAAGGCAATAATAAAAATGACAGGCCGGCAAGTAAAAAAATAAGACCTGTTTGCGATCCCCAAACAATGCAACCGAAGGCAGTTCCGGCAGTAAAAGGTATCCCGTAAATGGTAAGTGTTTTACCTATAATCACAGGAAACCAGCCTGTTCCGCCGTTAGTGAAAGTGATAACAAGGCTGCCTACCACAAAGGCGGTTGCTACTGACCCGAAAGAAAGACTAGCGGTTTCCGGTAAGGCATAAATGGTTATGTAAAACATGAGTACATAAGAGAACCATATATAAACCGAAAGCAACAGGAAAGGCCATTTGTTAGGCATTTTAAAAACGCTTAGTGCACCTTCAATAAGTCCTGATACTTTTGCTTTGAGTTTTAGTACCCAGCTTAGTTTTGAGTATATAAAAAACAGGATAGAGCCTAAAAACAAAACTCCGGCTATAATCCCGTAAATAAGTAGTTTTTTAAAAGGTACATCGGCAAGGTGTTCTTTTACAACATCAAACTGTAAAATAGCAGTGGCGCCCAGTACAATGATAAGCAGGAAAAGGTCTATTATTCTTTCGGAGATTATGGTTCCCAGTCCTTTGTCAAAAGGTACATCGGCATATCGTTTTAAAACGATGGCACGACTTACTTCCCCGCTTCGGGGAACAAGCATGTTCATAAGGTAAGTAATGCTTACAGCGCTAAATTTTACATGAAAAGGCGCGGTATAGCCTATATGTGCAAGAGTGTATTTCCAGCGGTAGGCGCGTGCCCAAAATCCGGTTATGCCTACTAAAAGCGAAATACCTACATACAGGTAATTGGCTGTTTTAAAACTGTTTTTAACAGCTAATGATTCCTCTGGGGTAAACTGCCTGAATATGTATATAATTAAAAAAACTCCCAACGAAAGTGGGAGTAGTATACTTAATATTCTGCTTAACTTTTTTTTCAAATTATGTTAGCGAGTTGTCTGTCTCATTTGGGAAAACAATAGAAGGCTTAAATGTTTTAGCCTCTTCGAATTCAAAGATACCGTAAGAGATGATAATAATAATATCTCCCTTTTGTACTTTTCTGGCAGCCGGACCGTTAAGTGTTATTTCTCCGCTGTTCCTGTTTCCTTTTATCACATAAGTTTCCAGTCTTTCACCATTGTTAATGTTAACTATGGAAACTTTTTCACCTTCAATAATGTTTGCAGCTTCCATTAACGCTTCGTCAATAGTTATACTGCCTATGTAATTTAAATCGGCTCCAGTCACCGTAACGCGGTGAATCTTGGACTTTACAACTTGAATTTGCATGGCGCAAAGGTAATCAATTTAATGAAATATTGTCTATTAGGCGAATATTACTTAAAAAAACAGCAATAAAAGCACGGTATTTTTTGTTTTCCTTAATGGTGGCAGGTAGCAGAGTATCTTCTTCAGCTACTTCAAAGTACTCCATTTCAAACTCCGGATGCGCCTTGAAAATGCTATTTACATATTTGGTAATATACTCAACGGAATGGTTGTCAAATAATTGTCTTGCCTCGGTTAAGGTTTTGTAAATTAATGCTGCCTTGGTTTTATCTTCATTACTAAGCCGCTGGTTACGTGAACTCATCGCAAGCCCGTTTTCCTCTCTTAGTATAGGGCAACCAACTACATTTACCGGCATATTGTTTTTTTCTACCATCTTCTTAACGATTTGAAGCTGTTGGAAATCCTTTTCGCCAAAGTAAGCGTTATCAGGCTCTACTATTTCAAACAGTTTTTTTACAATGGTACCCACTCCGTCAAAATGTCCCGGCCTGAAACGTCCTTCCATTTGGTTTTCCAGTCCGTCAAAAGAAAAGTTTGCCGATGTAATGTTATCCTCATACATTTCTTTAACACTGGGTGCGAAAACAATAATTTTCTCACTTACCGTTTTAATCTTATCGACATCTGTTTCCAGTGTGCGCGGATATTTTTCCAGATCTTCGGGATTATTAAACTGGGTTGGGTTAACAAAAATACTGATAACAGTATGGCTGTTGTGCTTTACAGACTCCTTTAAAAGAGAGAGGTGACCGTTGTGCAGGGCTCCCATAGTAGGTACAAAACCAACGCCCGAGTTAGTTTCCCTAAGCTTGGCTAACTGTGCTTTTAAATCGGTTTTGTTGTTGAAAATGAGCATTAATTTGTAATTAAAATTGGAGGCAAAATTAATATTTTAGTGATAAAATGCATAAAATTGTTTAATTTTGCGTGTTTTTTATACCCAATTCTAAAATCTAATATTTACAATGGAGGATAAGAGGATATTATATGTATCATCTGAAGTAGTACCTTATTTGGCTGAAAATGAAGTGTCTTTGATGTCGTATGACGTGCCAAAAATGATAAACGACCAAGGCGGGCAAATCAGGATTTTTATGCCTCGCTACGGTAATATAAATGAAAGAAGGCATCAGTTACATGAGGTTATTCGCCTGTCAGGTATGAACCTGGTGGTGAATGATATGGATATGCCACTTATCATTAAGGTGGCTTCTATACCAAAAGAGAGGATTCAGGTTTATTTTATTGATAACGACGAGTACTTTAAAAGAAAAGCAACTTTTGCCGATGAAGACGGAACGCTTTACCCGGATAACGACGAGAGGTCTATTTTCTTTGCAAAAGGAGTAGTGGAAACTGTTAAGAAACTTAACTGGGTTCCGGATATTATTCATGTTCATGGCTGGATGGCTGCTATGTTGCCTATCTATATGAAACATTTTTATAAAGATGAAGCACTTTTTGCTGATACAAAAATCGTTACTTCGGTATACGGTCAGTCTTTTGACGGTACACTGGATAATGAAATGATCAAAAAGGTGGTCTTTGATGATGTTCCTGAAAGTGATGTTAAGCATCTTGCCGAACCAAATTATGAAAATATACTTAAAGCATCCATAGCGCATTCTGACGCAGTTATCATAGCTTCAGAAAATGTTTCTGATGATATGGTTAAGTTTGTTGAGGCTTCAGGAAAACCATTCCTGCCGTATGTTCCTAAAGATAAATTTGCAGAGGAGTATACTAATTTCTATAAAAATCAGGTTTTATAGAAAAACATATTAAAAAAATTCTATGAAAAGCCGAATACTAAATAAACTTGCTGTTGCTTTGGGTACTGTTGCTCTTGTGGGTGTAATAGCTTGTGATTATGATTATAATGAGGTAGGTTCTGATATAATTCAGGATGATATACATCATAACGGTATTGAAAAGTATGTTGCTAATGCTGTAGCTTTTGATAAGTCTACAGGATCAGTGCAAACTAATAACATGCCTATAAATTCACTGGGGGTATATGATAACCCTGTTTTTGGAAAAACCATTTCCCGTTTTGTAACTCAGCTTACACTGGCCAGTGAAAACCCAACACTAACCAACCCGGTGATAGATACAGTGTATTTGTATGTGCCATATTTCAGTAATCTTGAAAGTACTGATACTGATGGCGAAAGTACCTATACCCTGGATTCTATTTTTGGTGGCGAGAATGGCAAGATAAAACTGAATATTTTTGAAAACGGATATTACCTTAGAAGTACTGATCCGGGATCTGAAGACGGAGTTCAGAAATATTACTCAGACGACCGCTCGCTAATCGATGCTTATAAAGGCTCTGTTTTACTAAACAATAGTGCAAATGCTGATGAGAACAATGAATTCTATTTCAGTAAAGCTGAAATAGACAGAAGGGTTACACTTGAAGACGGAAGTGAAAAACTTGTTGAGCGATTTAAACCGGGTATGTATCTTCAGCTTAACAAAGATTTCTTTACTGAGAAGATTTTTAATGCTCCCGAAGGAAGCCTTGTAAACAATAATGTTTTTAAGGATTACTTTAGAGGGCTTTATTTTGACGTAGAGCAGGTGGGTAGTGATAGCGCAATGGGTATGATGGATTTTACAGATGGTAAAATTGTTATACTTTACACAGATACAAAACTGGGTACTGACGGAGAGCCTGTGCTTGATGATGAGGGTAATGTGGAAACTACAAGTAAAACCATTACTCTTAACTTAACGGGTAATACCGTAAATCTATTTGATAATACATATAACGATACGTTTACCTCTGCTATAGGTTCTTCAGATGAAGTAGAGGGTGATGAGCGTTTGTATGTTAAGGGTGGCGAAGGTTCGTTAGGGTATATAAATATTCTGGATCAGGTAGATCTTGATTTCCTTAAGCCAGATCCTGTAACAGGAGAAAGAGTGCTTATAAATGAAGCAAATCTTACTTTTTACATAGACAAAGCGGCTATGGCTAATGCAATTGAGCCAAACAGATTGTATCTTTATGATGTTAAAAACAAAAGGCCTTTGTATGATTATTATGTAGATCAAACCACAAATTCATCTAATCCTAAATACAGCCGTTATATTTATGGCGGGATTCTTGAGTATGATGATGATGGGGAAGGGCTACGTTATAAAGTTCGTATTACAGACCACGTAAATAATATAGTTAACAAAGATTCTACAAACGTAGTTATTGGGCTTGCTGTGACTGAGTCTATAAGTCAGATTTCGAATGCAGCCTTAAGGGCTCCGTTTACAACCTGGACTACTGAAGTTAAGTCGGCTCCCGTATCATCGGTAATAAGTCCGATGGGAACAGTACTTTACGGAAGTAAAGCGAGTGCTAATGTTCCGGAAGATAAAAGACTTAAGCTAGAAATTTATTATACCAAACCAAATTAACCAAATTATTAAAAATTATGTGTGGAATTGTTGGTTATATAGGACACAAAGAAGCATATCCGATTATTATTAAAGGTCTTAAAAGACTTGAATACAGAGGGTATGATAGTGCCGGGGTGGTTCTTTATGATGGGAATGACCTTAAACTTTCCAAAACAAAAGGTAAAGTTTCAGATTTAGAAGAGAGAGCGAAACAGGAGGGGACATCTGCCGGTACTATTGGTATGGGGCATACAAGGTGGGCTACTCACGGTGTGCCAAACGATGTGAACTCACACCCACACTTTTCTAACTCGGGAGAGCTTGTAATAATACACAACGGTATTATTGAGAACTACGAGCCTTTGAAAAAAGAACTTATTAAAAGAGGATACACTTTTAAATCAGATACTGATACCGAGGTGTTAGTTAATCTGATTGAAGATGTACAGAAGAAAGATAACCTTAAACTGGGTAAAGCTGTTCAGGTAGCTTTAAACCAAGTGGTAGGTGCTTATGCTATTGTGGTTTTTGATAAAAAGAAGCCAAATGAGCTTGTAGCTGCCCGTTTAGGTAGTCCGTTGGCGATTGGTGTTGGTCAGGATGAGTTCTTTATCGCGTCAGACGCTTCTCCTTTTATTGAATATACTTCAAATGCCATATATCTTGAAGATGAGGAAATGGCGGTAATAAGGCTTGGAAAAGAGCTTAAAATAAGAAAAATTAAAGATGACTCGTTAGTGGATCCTTACATTCAGGAACTGCAAATGAACCTTGAGCAGATAGAGAAAAACGGTTACGACCACTTTATGCTTAAAGAGATTTATGAGCAGCCTAATGTAATTAAGGATACTTACAGAGGTAGACTTCATGCAGATACAGGTATGATTAAAATGGCCGGTGTTGAAGATAATCTTCAAAAATTCCTTAATGCAAACAGGATACTTATAGTTGCCTGTGGTACCTCATGGCACGCAGGTTTAGTAGCCGAATATATTTTTGAGGAGTTTGCACGTATCCCGGTAGAGGTAGAGTATGCTTCTGAATTTAGGTACAGAAATCCGATTATAAATAAAGATGATGTTGTTATTGCAATATCTCAGTCGGGTGAAACTGCCGATACGCTTGCGGCTATTAAAATGGCAAAAGAGAACGGAGCATTTGTATTTGGAGTTTGTAATGTGGTAGGTTCATCTATATCGAGAGAGACTCATGCAGGAGCTTATACTCACGCAGGTCCTGAGATTGGTGTAGCATCTACAAAAGCATTTACAACACAAATTACGGTGTTAACGCTTATTGCTTTACGTTTGGCAAATGCTAAAGGTACGCTTACAAAATCAGACTATTTTAGATACCTACAGGAAATGGAGCTAATTCCGCAAAAAGTGGAAGAAGCGCTTCAAACTAACGATGTTGCTCAAAAAGTAGCAGCTGCCTATAAAGATGCTTCAAACTGTCTTTATTTAGGTAGGGGGTATAACTTCCCTGTGGCACTTGAGGGAGCTTTAAAGCTTAAAGAGATATCGTATATCCATGCAGAGGGTTATCCTGCGGCAGAAATGAAGCACGGGCCTATCGCTCTTATTGACGAGCAAATGCCTGTTGTTGTTGTGGCGCCAAAGCAAGAGCACTATGATAAAATTGTAAGTAACATACAGGAAATTAAATCACGTAGCGGAAAAATTATCGCTGTAGTTACAAAAGGAGATACTCAGGTGAAAGATTTAGCTGACCATGTTATTGAGATTCCGGAAGTTTCCGATGCGCTTTCTCCGCTGGTAACCACAATACCGTTGCAGTTGCTTTCTTACCACATTGCGGTAATGAGAGATTGTAACGTGGATCAACCGAGAAACCTGGCAAAATCGGTTACGGTAGAGTAATCTTAAAATAAAATAATTAAAAAAAAGCCGTTAAGATTTACTTAACGGCTTTTTTTTGTGGAATATAATTTTTGTTGCGAAGAAGGCTTTAAAATCGGGTTATGATATTGAGTTGATTATTTTAAAAATGGAAGAGTAAAGTGTATTTTTATTTTTGAAATTCATAAATGAAACCTTGTATAGGGGGATAATTGCAGTGTATTTTTAATAATCAGGCTTTTTGTTGCAAAAAATGCAAAAAATAAATTGGATATTTTGTTTGGAAAAAACTATCTTTGCGCTCGAAAAAAAGAGGTTTTTTCAGGAAACGTAAATAGCTGTTAAATAAATATATAAGCAATGTCTAAAGGAATAGGAAAAGTTGCACAGATTATCGGGCCGGTTGTAGATGTGGTGTTTAACACCCAAAACGCTGAGCTTCCAAAAATTTATGATTCATTAGAAATCACTAAAAAAGATGGTTCAAAACTGGTACTGGAGGTACAGTCTCACGTAGGTGAGAATACTGTTCGTACTATTTCCATGGACTCTACTGACGGATTAAGCAGAGGGCAGGAAGTTGTTGCAACAGGAAACCCTATCCAGATGCCTGTTGGCGGAGACGTTTACGGACGTTTATTTAATGTTGTTGGAGATGCTATCGACGGTCTTGGTGATTTGCCTAAAGAGGGTGAGAATGGTTTACCTATTCACCGTCAGGCACCTAAATTTGAGGATCTGTCAACTTCATCAGAAGTTTTATTTACCGGTATTAAAGTAATTGACCTTATTGAGCCTTATGCAAAAGGTGGTAAAATTGGTCTTTTCGGTGGTGCTGGTGTTGGTAAAACGGTACTTATTCAGGAGTTGATTAACAATATTGCAAAAGGTCACGGTGGTCTTTCTGTATTCGCAGGAGTAGGTGAAAGAACACGTGAAGGTAATGACCTTCTTCGTGAGATGCTTGAGTCTGGTATTATTAAATACGGTGACGATTTCATGCACTCAATGGAGAACGGTGGTTGGGACCTTTCTAAAGTAGATAAAGCAGGTATGAGGCAGTCTAAGGCTACATTTGTTTTCGGACAGATGAATGAGCCACCTGGGGCACGTGCACGTGTTGCGCTTTCAGGTCTTACAATTGCTGAGTATTTCCGTGATGGAGCAGGTGACGGACAGGGGAAAGACGTACTTTTCTTCGTAGATAACATCTTCCGTTTTACTCAGGCTGGTTCTGAGGTGTCTGCACTTCTTGGTCGTATGCCATCTGCGGTAGGTTATCAGCCAACTCTAGCTACAGAGATGGGTGCTATGCAGGAGCGTATTACTTCGACTAAAAAAGGATCTATTACTTCTGTACAGGCGGTATATGTGCCTGCGGATGACTTAACTGACCCGGCGCCGGCTACAACTTTCGCCCACCTTGATGCTACAACAGTACTTTCACGTAAAATTGCTGAGCTTGGTATCTACCCGGCGGTAGACCCTCTTGATTCTACTTCAAGAATCCTTACTCCGCAAATCTTAGGTGATGAGCATTACAACTGTGCACAAAGAGTAAAATATATTCTTCAGAAATATAAAGAGCTTCAGGATATTATTGCTATCCTTGGTATGGAAGAACTTAGTGAGGATGATAAACTATCGGTATCACGCGCTCGTCGTGTTCAACGTTTCCTTTCTCAGCCATTCCACGTAGCAGAGCAGTTTACAGGTATCCCTGGGGTATTAGTAAGTATTAAAGATACAATCAAAGGATTTAACATGATCATGGATGGTGAACTAGATCACCTACCGGAAGCTGCCTTCAACCTTAAAGGTACCATCGAAGATGTAATCGAGGCAGGTCAGAAAATGTTAAGCGAGGCATAATAAAAAGTTCGGGGTTTCGGGTTTGCAGTTCATGGTTCATCCGTTAACGCTAAGCACGTAACCCTAAACTCAAAACTTTAAACTATGTTATTAGAAATAGTATCACCGGAAGGCCACTTATTTAAAGGAGAAGTTACATCAGTAACTGTACCGGGAGTAAATGGTGAATTCCAGATGTTAAACCACCACGCTAATATCGTATCGATACTTGCTGCTGGTGACATAAAAATCGAAGTTTCTGATTTTAAGAGTAACAACTCTTTTGGCGGAAAGTTTGTAAAGTCAGACAAAGACCAGAAATTCCTTCTGTCTGTAAATTCCGGTACGCTGGAAATGAAAGATAACAAGGTGATTATCTTAGTTGACTAAATCTTGATTATTTTTAGATATAAATTGAAAGCCCTGTAGTACTACAGGGCTTTTTTTATTATACTTGTTTTATGGAGAAAACTTTAGACAATGTTATTATAAGTGAGGGTAGGCGTCCGTTTTGGCAAACCATAATTGCAGCCCTTTTTTATACAGCAACCGTTGTATTATTTCTTATTGCAGTTGTTAGTTTGTTTTTAGACTTTAGTATGGAATCTTTTAAAGGTGTTATTGCTATTATTTCGCTTTCTATAATTACGTTTGGGTATGCTCTTAAGTTCTCTACTATAAACAACGTTTATTTTGATCTTGAAAACAGGAAATATAAAAAAGAGGTTGTTGTAGGTCCTTTTAAAGCCGGTAAATGGATTGAATTACCTGAAATTGACTATATATCGGTATTCAGGCAGGCATGGTCTAAAGATAGTGATGGCGACGGGCGTACCGATAGTAGTGGCTATGTTTATGATGTAAATGTATGGTACAATACCTCTAAGCACTTTACCATATATTCAAACGGTTATCCTGAAGCTTCTTTAGAAATGGGGCGTCAGTTAGCGGTAAAACTTAATACTGATTTGCTTGATGCTACAGATCCTTTTAATAAGGAATGGGTTGATGATTTGTAACTTTAAGAAAATATCGCTATGACATGAACAGTAAATAGTATAAGTCCTACTATGTGTGTCCGCATCATTTTTTTATTTTCCTTAAGCCATCCAAAAAATATAAACAGGGTGTGTATTGCAAAATAAAATAGTCCTGTTAGCATGGTCAACATAAATAGATCAAAACCCTTCCATCCGGCTTTTCCGGTATAGATAAAGTGTTCATCAATCCAGAGGTATCCGTAAAACGCATACATACTAATAAACACCGTAGCGTATAAAGGAAACCGTTTTGGCGATATCACGGTAGCCAATATTGGTATAAGAAATAGCAGGTATATCATTGGTTACTATCGTTTTCTTCGTCTATAAATTCCATAATATCTCCGGGCTGGCAATCCAGTTCCTTACAAATGGCCTCCAGCGTACTGAAACGAATCGCTTTAGCCTTTCCTGTTTTAAGTATGGAAAGGTTAGCTGTTGTTATACCTATTTTATCGGCGAGCTCGTTAGAGCGCATTTTTCGCTTTGCCAGCATAACGTCTAAGTTAATGATAATAGGCATAGGCTTATATTGTTAGTTCGTTTTCTTCCTGTATAAATTCTCCCTTTTCTGCCATATAAGCCATAATGTAAAGTAGCTTTCCTGTAAGGTATAGTCCTAAAAAAGGTAAAATTTGTTTGAATAAAAACGGTACATCAAAGTGTAATACCAGTGCTGTGCAACTGTATAATACAAATTTTGCTTTGGCGAAAGTGATTATTGCAGAGCCTGCTTTTCTAAAGTCTTCCCCTTGGTCGTTATAAAACATTTTCCCATTTTTTATTTTCCTCATGCATTTGTAAAAACGTTTAATGCCGTATATAAGGTAACCTAAAAAAGCACCATATAATATAGCAAAAATACCTGCCAGCTGTGTTTCTTCGCTTATGGTGTACTCAGGTAGATTAAAGGTTTGATTTAAAAAGTCGTGAGCAAGTTCACGGTTGTTTTTTATGATTATAAATATTCCAACACCAATGTTATATACAGCCATTATTGCTGCTACGGCCAGTAGTATTCTTAATGCGGTAATAATAACATTTATATGTTTCATTATGTAATTTTTCATAGTAATTGTTTAAACGGTTAAGTCGTTTTCTTCTTTTTGATGTTTTGCCATAAGGAAAACATCGCTAAGTACTATAAAAAAGAAACCAAGACCCAGTGTGAATAATGAGGTGTTAAAGCCCAGGCTTACGCTCGCTTTGCCCTGCAAAAGGGAAAAATATACTGTAGGTAAGGTGCCTATAATCCAGCTTAGTATTATGGCTTTTCCCATTTGATTAAAGGAAACAATTACTGCCTCGTCAAAAAAGCGTTTCTTTTTAAAACTTTCTAATGCCTTTTTAAACAGGTATACTGCGTAAACCAGTAACACATAAGATATGTATACAGCAAGCAGTGCTATTATCAGTTCTGCACCGTGTATGTTGGCAAATTTATCTCCGTCGCCGTTAAGGGAAAACGGTATCCTGTCGGGCATTATGGCTGTCATTAAAATAAAGGGCAGGCCAAATATTGCCGGTATTACTGCAAGGGCAAATAATATATTGATAATTGTTTTTAGTGCTAAAAGTCGTTTCATGGTATTTATTATATCGTTAATTCGTTTTCCTGTTTAATAGTAACTCCTGATTTAACTATATCGGCTACTATAAAGATCCCTATAGCTATAATCAGTGTAGCGATATGACTATTACTTTTAAAAAGGTATGCCATGCTATCCATATCCGGGAACCTGTCTTTTAAAGAGTTATTGGCAAGGACAAAAATTATGGTGAAAGCTATTCCTGCAAGGCTGTATACTAATAGTAAAACTCCACTATACTTTAGGTATTTTACACTTTTGGGGTTAAAGAAATTGTGTTTGATAAAAGAGCCTATTGAAATTTGTAGGCAAATTATTGAAGAGAGGAATAATATTGCTTTTAATGGTGAAATGTAATGATAATAAAAAGCATTGATTTTTAAAGAGTTAAAAAAATGATCGTGTCGTAGTGTGGAATAATACAGGTATATATTAAGTGCTATTCCTAGCGTGGTTATGAGAATAAGGCCTTTAAGTATCCAGTTTAATATTTTTATTTTGCTCATTGTAGGTAAAGTTGATTGGTTTGTTTGATGCAAATATATGTAAATTATCGAAAAACAATAATTAATTTTTAAAAAACAATATTTTTTTGAAATACAGGGCTGCATAATCTTCCGTATTTTTGAGTTATGGAAAAACTACCGAAATCCTTACAACTCAAGCTACAGCAACGAAAAGAGACTAATGCACTGCGTACTTTAACCGAAGCTGGAGGGCTGGTAGATTTTTCTTCAAACGATTATCTGGGTTTCTCACAATCTGATGAAATTTTCCAAAAAGCACATCAATACCTGCTTTCTGCTAATGTGGTTAGCAACGGTGCTACCGGTTCCAGATTAATAAGCGGTAACCATGCTTTATATAGGGATAGCGAGGCTTTTATAGCCAAATTTCACAACAGTCTTTCGGCATTGGTGTTCAATTCGGGTTATGATGCTAATGTGGGGTTCTTTTCTTCCGTTCCGCAAAAGGATGACGTGGTATTGTATGACGAATACATCCATGCTTCAATTAGAGACGGACTAAGGCTTAGCAATGCCAAATCATTTAAGTTCCGTCATAACGATCCCTGTCATATTGAAAACCTGATAGGCAGACACAAACGAGGAGAGGCCGAGGTGTATATAGTAACCGAATCGGTTTTCTCAATGGATGGCGACTGCCCTGATATTGAAAAGTTTTTGGCTGTAGCCGAAAAATACAATTGCAGACTTGTAATTGATGAGGCTCATGCGTTGGGTATTTTTGGCAACCGGGGCGAAGGTCTTATACAGCAAATGGGGTATGAAGACAGGGTTTTTGCCCGTATAATGACCTTTGGTAAAGGGCTTGGCTGTCATGGTGCAGCGGTATTGGGGCCAGATGGTTTAAGGGAGTATCTTTTAAACTTTGCGCGTAGTTTTATTTACACTACGGCTTTACCGCCACATTCGCTTGCCGTAATTTATATGGCTTACCAGTATCTTGAAAAAAACAGGGAAGCTCAAAATCAGTTAAAACAAAATATAGCTTTTTTTGCCAAGGAGATAAACAGGCTTGATTTAGCTAAACTCTTTATACCAAGTGATTCGGCTATACATTGTGCTATAGTTTCGGGTAACGATAAGGTTAAAAACATGGCGTTGTCATTACAACAGGCGGGGTATAATGTAAAGCCTATACTTTCGCCTACTGTGCCACAGGGGCAGGAACGATTAAGGTTTTGTTTGCATAGTTACACTACACATAAGGAAATAACGCAGGTGCTTACTAAGCTCCGGGAGCTTCTTCATCTGTAACGGTTTCCTGTTTTTTACGTTTTTTTCTCGTTCGTTTTTTAAACCAGTTATTGTCTTCTTCTCCAAACAGATAGGCATAAGGCATTGTGTCTTCGTGCATTTCAAAAAGCTTTTTGAGTATGGCAATGCTCGGAATTATGATAATCATTCCCACAACGCCCCAAATGGCTCCGCCAATAAGCAGTCCCAAAAAGGTAATAAGGGCATTAAGATTAACATTGCTTCCGGTGATTTTTGGTGTAAGAAAAGCGCCTTCAAGCATTTGAATGAATGTGAATGATACCAATATAGCGGCAGGGTAAAAAAAGCTGTCTTTGGTTATCAGGGAGAATAATAATGGTAGTGTTACCCCTATCCACGGACCCAAATAAGGGATGATGTTAAGTATCCCTGCCAGCACCCCGAAAAAGATAGCGTGTTCAATTCCCAGGGCAAATAATACGGCGGTATTAGCAATGGCAAGTATAACCATTACTTTACCTGCACCCGATATGTAAGCATACACAATTTTTCTTATTGAGGTTAGTTTTTCCAGGAGTTCGTCACTGTCTGATTTCCTGAAAACCTTAGCCACAAAAACTGCAAGATGATCTCTGTATATCAATAAAAAGAAAATATAAACAGGTAGTAGTATTATATCGCCTAGCATGCTAATGGTAGACCATAGTATTTGGGTAGGCGGAGCCTCATCAGTCTGTACCATCTCAACAGCCTTTTTAATCTCAAAACCGTTTCGCATACCCAGGTCTACCCCCATATGTTTATCAAACCAGGCATTGGCTTCTATAACAAAAGCGTTTACCCTGTCATAAAGATCTCCTCCTAAATCGTTAGCGAAGCCCTTAACCTGAGTGTAGATAAACAATAGCAGTCCCGATATTACAAAAATAAATATAAGCAGGCATATAGCAGCACTTACAGATCGTGGTACTTTTCGGCGTTCCAGCCAGTTGCAGGACGAAGTAAGTAACATGGCAATATAGCCGGATATAACCAGCGGGACTAATATCGGCTTAGCTATTACCATAAAGAATATGATAATTATAATAAGCAGAGATATGTAAACAGACTTTATGTAAGCCGGTACCTTAGCAGTGTTCATATAAGTAAAAACATGTTAAATTAGCAGGGAGATTGTCAAAATTAACTAATATAACAGCTGTGTATTGGTAATGTTTTATTAAAATTACTGTTGTATTTTAGTTAAAATCCTTAAAAAAACAAGCTGCCTCGGTGGTGGAAAGCTTATTTAATAAATTTGCGATATGGAAAACACCTTTGTAAAAGTTGCATCGTTTCAGTATTCATCTGAAGCGATAATTATAAAAGGAAGACTGGAAGCCGAAGGTATTGAGGTTTTTATGAAAGACAATAATACCATTGATACCGATCCGTTGGTAAGTAACGCCATAGGTGGGGTAAAGCTGTTAGTACGTTATGAAGATAAAGACAGGGCGACAGAGGTTTTACAGGATGTTAGCCGCTATTCGCTTGATGAACAGGGTAAACCTTTAACCTGCTCCAAGTGTAGCAGTCATGAAATTGAACTGGGTACTACCATTAAAGATATAAAATCGCTTTTTGCATTCCTTTTTACTTTTATAGCGGTGGCACTTCCGTTTTACACGAAATACAAATACCGCTGTAACAACTGCGGAAATGAATTTAATATAGAATGAAACTATTTGTAACCGGTATTGGTACTGATGTGGGTAAAACCATAGCATCGGCCATAATAACCGAATCCCTTGAAGCCGACTATTGGAAGCCTGTACAGGCCGGCGATTTAGACAATTCAGACAGTCATAAAATTGAACGCTATTTAACCAATAATAAAACGGCTATTCATCCTAACAGCTATACACTTAATACACCTGTGAGTCCGCACCTTGCAGCACAGATAGACGGTATTACTATCGATTTGAAAAAGATTAAAGAGCCTGCTACCAAAAACCATTTGGTTATTGAAGGTGCCGGAGGATTACTTGTCCCCCTAAACGATACCGATTCTATAGTCGATTTGATTCAGCCTGATTATAAGGTAATCATAGTATCACGTCATTACCTGGGGAGTATCAATCACACCCTGTTAACCCTTGAGGTATTAAAAAGCAGAGGGATAGAAGTAGCCGGGATTATTTTTAACGGAACCGAAGTTCCTTCAACCGAAGAAGTAGTACTAAAACGCACAGGTATAAAAATGATTGGTCGTATTGAGGAAGAACCTTATTTTGATAAAAACGTTGTGCTGCAATATGCCGACGATTTTAGGGAAAATCTGAAAAACTTATAACATGAGTATTCGAAATACAAAGGGGCTTACAGAGCGCGACAGCAAACACCTGTGGCACCCTTATACACAACATAAAACCGCTGCAAAACCTATAGGGATTGTAAAAGGTGAAGGAGCCCTTTTATGGGACGAGAACGGAAAAGAATATATAGATGCCATTGCTTCGTGGTGGGTTAATCCTTACGGGCATAGCAATAAGCATGTGGCTGATGCTATTTATAAACAACTAACATCATTGGAACATGTGCTGTTTGGTGGGTTTACACACGAACCTGCAGTTGTACTTTCGGAAAAGCTGGTAGAGATACTACCGAGTAGCCAGAAGAAGATGTTTTTTTCAGATAACGGATCGACAGCTGTAGAAGTGGCCATTAAAGTAGCGCTTCAATATTATTTTAATAAAGGTGAAAAACGTACCAAGATACTGGCTTTTGAAGAGGCTTTTCACGGTGATACCTTTGCAGCTATGGCAGCGAGTGGTATTTCTTTTTTTACCGAAGCTTTCAAAGGCTCGCTGGTAGAGGTAGTTCGTGTTCCTGTACCTGTAAAAGGAGAAGAGGAAAAGAGTTTGGCGACCATAAAGGAACTGGCGGCTACCGGAGAATATGCGGCGTTTATATTTGAGCCGTTGGTACAGGGGGCAGCAGGTATGGTAATGTATGAACCACAGGCTCTTGATAACCTGATTAAAGTGTGTAAAGAACACGGAGTATTCACTATTGCCGACGAGGTGATGACAGGCTTTGGTAAAACAGGAAAAATATTTGCCTGTGATTATCTTACCGTTGAGCCCGATATGATGTGCCTTTCCAAGGCGCTTACAGCCGGTACTATACCTATGGCGATAACCACTTTTACCGAGGAGCTTTTTGAAGGTTTTTATGATGATGATATAAACAAAGCCTTATTTCACGGACATACCTTTACGGCTAATCCAACAGGATGTGCAGCAGCACTAGCCGGACTGGAATTATTGCTTAAAGATGAGATGAAAGCCAACCTTGCCCGTATTAATGCCAGTCATCTTGATTTTATAGCTGAGATTGAAAATCACCCAAAGGTTATCAATGCACGTGTACTAGGTGTTATAATGGCTTTTGAGATTAAGCGTGATGGTAATGAGAGCTACTATGGAGATTTTAGAAACAAACTTTATAATTTCTTTATTGAAAACGGAGTGATACTAAGGCCTGTAGGAAATATCATCTATATACTTCCGCCATATATTATAAGTAATGAACTACTGGATAAGGTTTATGGTGTTGTGAAACAGGCAATAGATGAAATAGTTTAAAAACTAAAGTAGAGCTAAAACATATAAACCGGGGTTAATCCTCGGTTTTTTTTATTGTTTGCCTTACTTTTGCAGGCAAATTCTATTATTTTGGCAACACCTGTTTCCATAACTTCCATAGCTTCCCTTTCACCGTTAGGCGATACTGCCCAACAGGTATGGGAAAATTATCTGCAAACAAGCACAAAAATCCAATATACCGAAATAGGCGGAAAGAGTGTTCCGGCAGCAAAACTTACCGATGAGCTTACTGAAAGGATAGCGCAACTGGCTGAGTCAGATCTTAAATACAGAAATCTGGACAAATCTGTACTGTTTGCTATACTGGCATCGAGAACAGCTGCAAAAGAGTCAGGATGGAAAGAAGGAGACGTTTTCGGGATTAATATAGGCTCTTCCAGAGGTGCAACCGAATTGTTTGAGAATCACTACAGGGAATTTCTTGAAACCGGTAAGGCAGGGGTTCAGGCTTCGCCATCTACCACTTTAGGGAATATTTCATCTTGGGTAGCACACGACCTTAAAAGCACCGGACCCGATATTTCGCATTCCATAACCTGCTCAACAGCTCTGCACGCGCTTCTTAATGGCGTGGCATGGATAAGAGGTGGTATGTCTGATAAGTTTATGGTAGGAGGAAGCGAAGCACCGCTTACGCCTTTTACTATTGCCCAAATGCAGGCCATGAAAATATACTCTACCCAAAAAGGAGAGTATCCCTGCCATGCGCTTGACATGGAAAAAGAGATGAATACCATGGTGCTTGGTGAAGGTGCGGCAATAGCATGCCTGGAAGCAGGAAAAAAAGAAAATGCTCTTGCTTATGTTGAAGGTATAGGTTACTCTACAGAGATTTTAAAACATAGTGTTTCCATATCTGCCGATGCCGATTGTTTACAAAAGTCCATGCTTATGGCTATTGAGGGTATTGATAAAAGTGAAATTGATGCCGTTGTAATGCATGCTCCGGGAACTATAAAGGGTGATTTTTCGGAGCTTAATGCCATAAAAAAACTCTTTGGCGATAAGTTACCGTTAATTACTACTAACAAGTGGAAAATAGGGCATACGTTTGGTGCTTCGGGGCTATTAAGCCTGGAGCTTGCTGTGATGATGCTTAACAAACAGCAGTTTGTAAATGTTCCGTTTGCTAAAGATGTTCCTTTTGTTCAGGATAAAAAACTTAAAAAGATATTGGTAAATGCTGTTGGTTTCGGTGGTAATGCAGTTAGTATACTGGTATCTAAATAAAAAAAGAAACCCCTTACTGAGTAGGGGGTTCCTTGCATCCAACTAAAAAATTACTAAACATTACGGGACTAAGAACCCATAATATGCTTTAAAAACTAACCATTTACTTTTTAGTTAGTGGTAGTTGTTTTATATAACCTCTTGTAATTAAAATTCAATTCGTTAAGCACAAATAATAAATAATTATTTAGCTTTAAATCGGGGCAAATATACTGATATATAATTATTTATGGTTAAGGGAGTGAATTTTTGTTTATATTTTAATTAACAAGTATTTTATTTATAATCTAAATACTAATATAAGCGAAACGTTGTATAATAAGCAGAAAATAGTGTAAAATACAAGATAAATAGTAGCTTGTTATTTTAATTTTTTATGAAGTTTTCTTTATTTTTTATCATAATTTATAGTGAGTTAGGGGATTACTTGTGTTGAAGGAGGTGTCTTACAAAAAAAAACACCAATGATTACAGGGGGCGTTGCAATCACCGGTGTTGGATTTTTTAACATAAAATACGGGGCGTGTATTTCATATCATGAGTCTAAAATAGCACCAGTTATTTAGTAATATAAAGCAGGAAATTTCAAGAACTATTATTTTACCAAACAACCACTCGTCGGATTTATGAATCACTTTGTCGAGTTGTATGCTACAAATTTAAGATATAGACCTTGGTTTTTAACGAAATTTTGATAGACAAACTATAGACAAGGCTATTTTTTTTAACGGTTAAAATATTGTTTTTCAAT
The DNA here is from genome assembly GCF_036347315.1 of Flavobacterium sp. C4GT6. Taxonomy (NCBI): domain Bacteria; kingdom Pseudomonadati; phylum Bacteroidota; class Flavobacteriia; order Flavobacteriales; family Flavobacteriaceae; genus Flavobacterium; species Flavobacterium sp. C4GT6. The sequence continues at coordinate 218,606 of NZ_JAZGZU010000003.1, read as the reverse complement.
GTATTGTGATTGTCTATGTTTTGGATAGTGATAAATGTAAGAAAAAAGAAGTCTAAATTTCCATAAGTATCTTTTCAAAGTCTACATCTTCCTGAATATTCATTTTTTTCTTAATCCTATATTTTTTGGTAATTACGCTTTCATGCGAAATTTGTAACAGGGATGCGATTTCCTTATTAGTTAAATTCAGCTTTAAAAGGGAGCAGAACTCTAAATCATTCTTTGTAAGGTTGTCAAATTTCTCTGCCAACGAATGGTTAAAGTTAGGGTGTACCTTATTGAAACGCGTTTCAAACTGTTTCCAGTAATCTTTTTGTTTGGTTAGTAGCTGGAGCTCCTTTCTTACATCATTAATATTTATAATCTCCTTGCGTAGGCATTTGTTTATAATGTCGTTTATACTGTCCTGAAGGTTTGCCATCCTTAGTGCACTCGATGTAAGCTCTCTTTGCTTTTCTGTAATGCGTTCTTTTTGGGCTTCATAAATTTCCTTATCATACTGGCTTTGCTGTTCCAGTAAGTTCTTTTCGGCAGCAATGGTCTTGAGAGCTTCTTTTTGTAGTCGGTTTTTAAGTTTAGCCGATCTCAATATAGTAAGCACTAATATGATGATTACAAGACTTCCTATAATACTAAGCCAGGTTATAATTTTGTTTTTGCTTATTTTTTCCTCAAGCGCCTTGTTGCTGTTTGTGAGAGCTATATTTTTTTCACGCTGTATTTCGTTTTGGAGCTTAGCTTCTATTTCGTTTAGGGCATTTTCCTTATCCATTTTAGCGATAGAATCCTTCAGGATAATGGTTTCCGTATAGTTGTCGGTCGCCTTTTTGTAGTTACCGGTAAATTTATAAGTATCTGCCATTGCCTGTGAAAAATACATCCTGTCTTCAAGATTAATATTCTTATAGGCTTCACTTTCAATGACCTGATCAATAACTGCCAGTGATTTTTTATATTTTTTATTTCGGTTAAGATGATTTATATATTCAAGACCTACTCTTATAATATATGGTGAATTTGAGGCGCTAAGATTTTCCATAGCATATTCATATGAGCCAAGAGCCTCTGCTTCATTTCCTTCGCGAGCTTCTATATGCCCTATTTTAGAATAAGCTACGCCAAGTACCGCTATGTCCTGGTATTCCTTTAGCCATTTAATGCTTAAGTTCAGGTTTTCTTTGGCTTCATCCAGTTTATTAAGCTGTATAAGGCTTTCGGCTTTATTGAGATAAGTGTATGATAGGTTCTTATTATCACCTCTTTTCTTAAATCCGGCAATACTTTCATCATATAGATCTATAGCAAACTCATAATTGCCCTGTAGCATATAAATATTAGCCAGCTTTTGCTTTATAGGGTAAACTTCAGAGTCATCTTTCATCTCCTTTAGAACATCTATGGCTTTAAGAAGGCTGTTAATGGCTTTTTGGTTTTCAAACTTTTGCATATAGTTTGAGGCTAGTTCGCCATATACTATAGCAAGTGTTTTTTCGGTTTGTTTACCTGACTTGAGTATTTCATTTAATTGTTTTATTGATTTGTCAAGCTGGCCTAAGTTTCTGTAACATATAGCAATATTACAAAATGACCTTACCTGTTTGTCAGGGTAGTTTTTGTTGTATTCTGCCGCTTTTTTAAAGTATATTATACCCGAATCAAATTTGTTGAGCATAAGATCTCGTATACCGTATAGATGATATAAGTCGCCAAAAATGGTATCAGGAGCTTTAATCCTTTCGGCTTCCTGCATGCCTTTTTTAAGGTATACAATGGCACTGTCGGGTTTGGTAAGCATGAGTTGCCTACCTTTGGTATTCAGTTCTTTGAAGTTAAATTCTTGTCCGTAACAAAAGGCCGCAACAAGCAGAGTGGCCAAAAGAATTCTTGTTCTCATAGCGCTAGGGGAATTTTTACGTTAACATATATTTGTGGGGACTGCTAAGGTACTAAATTTTATTTAACATTTTGTTAAGATAATTTAAGTTATGATTGGGCAGCTAATTCACTGAGTTTATCATAAATCAAATTACTTTCAAAACCCTTACGCATCAGGAAGTCAAAAAGCTTCTTTTTTTTCTTTTGGATGTTGGTTTCCCTTATGTTATCCCATTGTTTTTCGGCAAGGGAGTGAAAAGCTTCAAGGTATTCTCCGTCTGGGATTTCTTTTAGGGCTGTTTCAAGATTAAAACGTGAAATATCCCTAAGTTTAAGCTCGTTTTTTATACGGATGCGCCCCCAGTTTTTAATTCTGAATTTACCTCGGGCAAAGCTTTTGGCAAAGCGTTCTTCATTAAGGAAATTATGTTCTATAAGATGGGTGATAATAACATCACATGCCTGCGAAATCATATTCATGCCTTTTAATTTTTGTAAAACCTCTGCATGACAACGATCCTGGTAGGCACAGTATTGCTCCAGTTTTCGTTTGGCTTCTTCAACAGTATAGGTTTTGTGCATAAATAAAGAATGAGGCTAGTGTTTAAAGGTAAATAATAATCCCATTCTTGCCGAACGGGATTACTATTTTTATGCAGGTATATTAAGCTTTTTGTGTGTTCGCTTAACAGCTTGTTCGTTTTTATAATCAATCCAGGCCTGCCCTTTGTATCGTCGCATAAAGTTGTCATAATGCCTCATTACAAATATATTGTAAACAGCTTTAGACAGGTTGCTTATTTTTCTAGGCAGTGCCCTTAGGCTCATGGAGAATCCCGGGGTTACGTATTTCATATAATGCCAGTAACCTTCGGGCATATATAGCATTTCACCGTGTTCAAGGTTTGCTACAAGTCCTTCAGCATGTTGTAGTGCCGGCCATTTTTCAAGATCAGGGTCGTCAAAATCAATATCTTCTCTTGAAATTAATGAATGCGGTACTTTGTACAGGTAAGGAGTTTGGTTTGGAGCAAAAAGTATACATCTTTTTTTACCGTGAAAATGGAAGTGCAGTATATTAGAATAATCAATATCGTAATGGATAAATACTTTTGAATTTTCTCCTCCAAAAAACAACATTGGGAGTTGTTTTATAAGCCGTAAGCCTAAATCAGGCCATTTAAAGTCTTTTTGAAGTGAAGGGACTTCCTTCATCAGGTTATATAGAAATATGCGATAGTTTGTTGGTTTTGACTGAAGCAGGTCTATGTATTCAGACATTTTCATTTCGGCATGTGCTTCATTAAATCCGTCTTCATGTGAAACCGGACGGTCGTCATACAGAGGTACAGTCTTGTCTCCGGCTAAATCCTTAATATAATTCAGTTTCCATTTTTCGTAAGCAGGCCAATCCTGAGTTAATTGTTCAATTACTACAGGTTTTTGCTTTTTCACGTAGTTATTGTAAAAATCTTCTTTTGAGATGGTTTTTACACGTTCTATTTCAGTTAGGTGTAAAGGCATAAATAATGCTGAAGTTAAATGCAGAGCAAAATTACTAAAGCGTTACCAAAATGTAAAGTATAGCCGTGCAAATAATTTATAAAAAAAAGGTTAAATATTGAAAAAGCAGCCACATAGGGCTGCTTTTTTTAACCTTCTGTTAAATTAGAACGGCTTATCTTTTTATTATAACAAACTCATTACGTCTGTTCTTAGCATGCTCTTCTTCAGTACAGTTGTCGCCACAGTTTACTTTAGGCATAGTCTCTCCATAACCTTTTCCGGTTATCCTTTCTCTTGATATGCCCTGTGATACAACATACTGCATTACAGATTTCGCTCTTTGTTCAGATAGCTTCATGTTGTAGTCATCACTACCTCGGCTATCAGTATGTGCTTGTGCCTCGATAACCATTTCAGGGTATGACTTCATTACATCTACAAGTTTGTTTAGCTCAAAGGCTGCCTGAGGGGTAATGTTGCTTTTATCATATTCAAAATAAATACTGTTTAGTACTACCCTGTCGCCTACAATAAGATCGTCTAGCGGTTCAAGATCGGCCATTACCGCAACTTCACCACCGTGTTTCTTCTCTGCCGGGAAGTTATCTGTCTTGTAACCTTCTATTGATGCCTGTACTGTGTAATCAGTGTCACAGTCTACACTGTAGGTAACCTTACCGTTTGCATCTGCTGTTCTGGTCTCGATTACGTTATTTCTGTCGTCAAGTATAGCTACTTTTCCTGCCGGAATAATTTTTCCGGTTTTTTTGTCCCTAACGGTAACTATAACCTCCACACCACAAATAGGAGTAGCCATGTAAAGGTTATCTGTTCCTAAACGGTTACTGGCAAAGAAACCAACGTTTTGTGAAGCGTTAAAGGTGAATGAGAAGTCGTCTTTAGGAGTATTGATAGGGTCTCCCAGATTAATAGCCTCCTTGTCACCGTTTAAGTCTATCATATATACGTCATAACCACCAAATCCTTTACGTCCTTCTGAAGAGAAGAAAAGTTTATTGTCTGATGTTATGTAAGGGAAGCTTTCCCTACCTTCTGTATTTACTTTTGGTCCAAGATTCTCTGGTTTTCCGTATGAGTTAGGGCCTTTAATGTCTACTTTCCAGATGTCAGTTTCACCCATTGAACCTGTTCTGTTTGAAGAGAAATAAAGGGTTTTGCCATCGGCACTAACCGATGGGTTAGCAGATGACCAACGCTTGTCGTTAAGCGGTAAAGCCTCTACGTTACCCCATTTTCCGTTTACTTTAGTAGCTTTAAAGATGTAAAGTAGTCCGGTTTGCTGACCGTTGTCTTTCTCAAATTTTCCCTCTTTAAAACTTTCACTGGCAAAGTACATCGTGTTACCATCGGCTGTAATAGTTGCAGGACCATCGTGCCATTTACTGTTTATCTCAGTAATCGGTTCTGGGCTGCTAAATTTACCGTCTCCCTGATAGGTAGCGACATATAAATCAAGATATGGCTCTTCGTTACGGCCATATTTTCTGCGAACGGTGTTACGCGTACTGGTAAAGTAAAAAGACTTATCGTCGTTTAATACAGCACCAAAATCGGTATATTTTTTATCACTGATGTCTAAGTATTGCTCGTCAAAAAGCTTAGTTTGACTTTTTAGTTTAGGAAGATAATCAGGATCTTTCATAAATATGATTGCTCTTTGATCCTTAGGTGCCATTTTGGCAAAAGTGAGCATTTGTGCATTAGCTTCCTCATACCTGCCTTCGGCCTTCAGCATCTGGGCATAGTGGTAATAAATCTCAGAGTCCTGCTTAGATTTAACAGCCTTTTCATACCATTTAATGGCTTCTTTACTGTTAAACATGTTATAGTAACTCTCAGCAAGCTGCCTGTATACATATGGGTCTTTTTTGTTGGTAAGCTTCATGTATTCGTCGGCAGCATCAATGTATTCAAAACGGCTGAATAGTTTATCTGCTTTTTCCGTGTCTTTATTTTGTGCCATGGCAAACTGTGCTGCCAGCATAAAACTTAAACTGATATATAGGTTCTTCATCTTTCGTGGTCGCTTTTAGGTTAGAAATAACGTGGTGAACGGGATACTTTCTTCGGGAAGTTCAAATCAAACAAAAGCATGATCTCATGCGAAGAAGGGGTGGTGATGTTTAGGTCGGACACGATATGATCGTAAGCATAACCTAATCTAAGGTTGGGTGTAATCCTGTAGTTTACCATACCGCCAAATGAGTCATCTATCCTGTAGGTAGCTCCTATCTCAAAGCGCTCAAAGAACAATGCGTTTAACGATCCGTCAACAGATGGCGATACATCAAAGGCTGATTTAAGCATAAACGATGGCTTTAGCTTTACATTTTCCGATAACTGGAATACATAACCTCCCGTTAGGAAGTAGTGTTGGGTTTCCGACCCGAATTGAAAGTCCTGACCACTGTAATTGATGTCAAGGTGTTTGCTGTTCAGCATATTAGGTACCGAAAAAGCAAGGTAGTACTTCTGGGTGTAGTAGAAGAAGCCTGCTCCTACATTGAAATAAGTGTTGTTTACGTTTTCCTGAAAAGCAGGGTCATCCAATGCCGGAACGTTACCGTTACCGATGTCACTGAAAAGGCCTACATCGTGGAAGGTAGTACCCGCCTTAATACCTAAGGCTAAACGGTGCTCTCCGCCAAGGTTAAGAGTATAGGAAAAGTCGGCATACACGTTGGTTTCTTTTACAGGACCGATTTCATCATTGATTACCGATAGTCCCAATCCTACGTTCTTGCCCACAGGGCTGCTGCCCGAAAAGGTCGCCGTGGTTGGCGCATCCTCTATGTCAACCCACTGTTTGCGGTATAACAGCCCAAAGGATAAGTTCTCCTTTGAACCCGCATAGGCAGGGTTGATCACGTTCATGTTATACATGTACTGCGTATAGTGCGGATCCTGCTGGGCAGAAACATCTGCCAGACCGCACAGCGCTAAAAGCGCCGCAAGGTATAATTTCTTCATAAAAAGTAATTTTTAGTAGTGTTTGTATAGTTATTTAGTATAGTTAATGTTGGGGTGAGCAAAACGCCTTTTTTAAGCGAGCGCTTTGTTCATGCTGGTTAAAGATAGAAATTTTTGTGATATTTTTATAAGTTGAGTTAAAAATATCATTTTTTGTAATATAATATTTTAGTGTTTACTAAAGTATTGCAGCTAAACAGTATAGAGGTAACTGTATAGGTGGGAACTATCCGGTAGTTCTAATTTTGCAGCTATACGTTCCTTTCGCTTTCGGCACGCTTCTACAGTAATGTTAAGCATTGAGGCTATTTCCTTAGTGCTAAGGTTCATGTATACATAGCATATAAACCTTACATCGTTAGCGTTTAGGGAAGGATGGAGTGTTTTTAGCCTTGTTATATACCCTTGGTTAACCTCTTCAAAGTGGGTAAGGAAGTTTTCCCATTCGTTTTCGTCTTTAAGATGACTTTTAAGGGTTTTGATATGTCCTGCCAGCGATTCGTTTTTAGAAAGCTCGGGTACTTTTCCCAGTGAGGTAAGTATATCTTCAAGTATAGTGTTGCGTTGTGATAGGTATAATGCTTTTGCCGATAGTTCTCTGTTACGTGATTCTATCTCATTTTTAAGTCGTTCCTGTTCCAGTTTGGCTTTGTTCTCCTTGTCCTGAATTTGTTTTTCCAATAGCAGATTCTCATTTTTTTCCTGTGCCAGTTCCAGTGCTATCGCTTTTTCATTTCTTTCGGCTACGAGTTTCTTTTGCATTAGCTTAACCGATCTGTTTCGGAGTATCAGTACCAGTATTATTACAAGAGCAACAATAGCTGCTATAATACTGTAAAATGTTTTTCTTTCGGTGTTTAGTTTTTCCTTATTCAGGGCTATCTGGTTTTTATAGTCCTGTATTTCAAACTTTACTTTACTGGTTTCAAGTAATTTTCCGTTTTTTATATCGTTAAGCTGTACTTCGGCCCATAATACAGAGTCTTTATATTGTAGTGCTTTATCGTATGTTTTATCTTTAAAATAGATATCTGCCAGTAATGTATATACTGTTTTTTTGTTCTCTAAATTTGGTTTTCCGGTAAGTATTTTATTGGCAGCAGTTATAGCTTGGTTGTATTTTCCTTCCTTTAAATAGCTCTTTACAATAATGAGCATAAGGGAGATTCCGGTATCATTATAATCCAGGTTATCAGTAGAGGTATATAATTCCTGTGCTTTTTCGCGAGCCAGAGTGGTACTCCCTTTAAGCAGTTCGTTCTCGGCTAAGCATATTTCGGCTAAAACCAATAAATGGGGCTGTTGTTTTAATAACGGAATAGACTCTATTATGTATTTTTTGGCTTCTTCCAGCCTATTAGTTTCATTGGCTACTCCGCCAAGGTTCATGGCATAGAGCCCTATTTTGAGAGAGTCTTTTTTTTCTTTGGCTATCTCATAGGCTTTTTTAAAGTACTCTTCGGCCTTTTCAAAATTCCTTTCTTTGGTGTAAATAATAGCAATGTTGTTAAGTACTACCATTTCGTGTTGCGGATCCAGTTCCTTAACTGCTATGGTGTAGCTTTCCAGGTAATAGTTAAGGGCTTCACCATAATCAAGCATGGTGAAATAATTAGCACCTATGTTATTTGTGGCCAGAAAAACCTGCTCGTACCAGTGGTTTTTCTCGGCAAGATTTCGGGCTTCTGTTAATAGCTCCAATGACTTTACATGCTCTTTTTTCCACATAGCATCAACCCCTTGTTTGATAAGCGAGTCACAATGCTGTATAGTATTTGCCGAAAGGTTTATGGCAAACAGTAGCATAAGTAACATGTAAAGGTTGATATGGAATTTCTTTTTAAGCATTAGTGAGCAATGGTAATGTGGGTAATTTCTTCAAATATAAATATATAATTAATGTAAATAAAAAAAGCTCCTCCTTAAAAGGAGAAGCTTTAACGTATATCGGGTAAATAAATGTTTAGATTTTACCTGATGCTTTCAGGTTACGCTCAATTGCATGTCCAGGGCGTGTCCATTTTGGTTTTTCACCCATTGCTTCAAATTCAGACTCTTCTGCTTCAACCGTTTTTGGCTGAGATTTTTTAGCAAATGGTTTTTGAGGGATAAGACCAAGCATTTCAAACATTTTCATGTCTTCGTTTACATCCGGGTTAGGGGTAGTAAGTAATTTGTCTCCTGCAAAAATAGAATTAGCACCTGCAAAGAAGCACATTGCCTGTCCTTCTCTTGACATTTGAGTTCTTCCTGCAGAAAGTCTAACCTGAGTTAAAGGCATAACGATACGGGTAGTTGCTACCATTCTAATCATGTCCCAAATCTCAACAGGTTTTTCATCTTCAAGTGGAGTGCCGTCTACAGCTACAAGTGCATTGATAGGTACAGATTCCGGTTGTGGACTTAATGAAGCAAGAGCAACAAGCATTCCGGCTCTGTCTTCAACGCTTTCTCCCATACCAATAATACCACCGCTACATACGGTAACGTTTGTTTTTCTTACGTTATCAATAGTTTGTAGTCTGTCTTCGTATCCTCTTGTAGAGATTACTTCTTTATAGTATTCTTCAGATGTATCAAGGTTGTGGTTGTATGCATATAAGCCTGCCTCTGCAAGGCGTTGTGCCTGATTTTCGGTAATCATACCCAGTGTACAGCAAACCTCCATGTCCAGTTTGTTGATGGTTCTAACCATTTCAAGTACCTGATCAAATTCAGGTCCGTCCTTCACATTACGCCATGCAGCACCCATACATACTCTTGATGATCCGCTCGATTTGGCACGTAATGCCTGAGCTTTTACCTGAGAAACAGTCATAAGGTCGTTCCCTTCAATATCAGTATGGTAACGTGCAGCCTGCGGACAGTAACCGCAATCTTCAGGGCAACCTCCTGTTTTAATTGATAGCAGGGTAGACACCTGTACTACATTAGGGTCATGAAATTGTCTGTGAGCCGTTGCTGCTTCATACAGCAGATCCATTAATGGCTTGTTATATAGGGCAATGATTTCTTCCTTCGTCCAGTCGTGTCTAATTGTATTCATAACGGAATTTTAAAGTTGGTTCAAAAGTAGCAAATTCCGTTATAACAACCGAAAAAACACTTTAAACTTTACTTAGTTATGATTTACGTCGTCTACCTTGTTGATTTTTTCTACTTTATCTTTCCAAAACTGCATTAGTGTAAACGATACTATGGCACTGGCTGCAAGCCCTTCAATAAACAGACCGATACAGAATTGGTATAGTGACGGAGTGCCTCCAAAAATGTAGTGGTTTACAAACGTATGGATATATTCTTCACCTCCTCTGGCATTGGCATAAGCGATAAATGCAAATATGGTTAATATTAAACTGGTAAATGCTGTAAAGAATGCCGAACTAAGATTAGTGAAGTAACCATCTATATGTTCTTTATAATCCTGTTTAATAGTTCTGTTTACACCATATATCACAAAAATGAAGTTTACCAGCCTAAGGTAAATTTTATCTCCCAACCCCAGTTTTTCCATTAAAAGGAAAAATAGTCCAATACCTATAAAAATAATGATACCATTGGTTATTATTCTTGAAACTTTCATAGCCTTGTGTTTTATTCGTTAATTAATTGTTTTATAGCCTTATGGCTTTTTTAAGTGTATTTTCTTTCAAAAGTTTGTAAGACACGGATTGACTCAATCTCTTATCGAATTTACTAATTAAAACATGAAAAAATAAAAGAATTAATAAAATTTTAATACAATAAATATTACTGTTTTAAAATTTGGTTAAAACCAGTGATGATAAGGTTTATTGCTTGTCTTCGTGAAGTAGTATCCAGTCGTTATGGAAGAAATAATCCCATTTGGCTTCGCCTAAATCGACATCGGGGTCAATAAGTTTTTTCATTGGAGCACCATTTACTCCGGCAGAAGTATTGGCATAAATAGCAACATCCCTGTCCATTTCCTTAAATTCGTTTTTTATTCGCTGTGCAAACTGCCAAATCATATCGGGTTTGGTACGCATGCTGTTAAACTGCTTAGGGGTAAGTTTACTGTTTGTATTGTAAAAAATGATTTCGTTGGTGTTTTTGTCTACCACTTTAAAGCGGGTATATCCGTTTCGGGTACGTAGCATCATTCGCCAGCTTAGGCGATGGCCTTCTTCAGTCCAAAAAACATCCCCCTTAATGAAATGATGTCTTATAGGTAGTAGTAGCTGTATAATTAAATAAGGTATAAAAAAGTAATACAGTGTGCTTTTGTAGTCCTTTCCTGTTTCCTGAATAGTAGTGATTTGTGGTTTCTTTTTAAAGAACAGCGAACGCATTTTTTCGGGCGGATAAAAGAAAACCGCAAAACTCAGTGCAAAATAAGGGAATATGCCTATTTGTAATGTGATGGAATTAAAGATGTGAAATATTAGTGAAGCTATAAAGGCCCATGTTCTGGTTTTTTTGAAAAGCAGTAAAGGGACAATCAGTAAATCGAAAGCAATACCGGCATAGGCAATAAACAGGTAGAACCATTTTTGAGTAAAAAAGTCGTGTAATGTTTCATTTTTAACCGATCTGTCCAGCAGGTTCTTGGTAAAGGTGCCGTCCAGCCAGTCAGGGTAAAATTTAGCAATGGTGGCAAAAAAATATACTATTGCTACCTGTGCTATCATTATCCATGAGCACCATGCAGGCATAGTTAGGCTTTTTATACTGGGGTTTTGTTTAGCATCTAGAGAGGCATAAGTGTTTGCGGGTAAAAACCACATTATTAAACAAACCAGTAATAACAGGTAATAATGGTTGTTGTATGAGGTTTTTTGCATAAAGTAAACTCCGGCCCACATTATGGTAAATGCGCCAAGCGTCCATCTATATTTATAGCCCAACATAACAAGTAGGCCTAATATACCCATAGTAATAAAGTAGAAATACATGCCGTGGCCGGGTAGGGGTTGGAGCCAGTCCATGCCTATGTGATTAAAGGTGAACTGAACATCGATGAAATTTTCTTTTACCCACCCTGTGAGGATGGCGCCAATAGTTTCGCAGGCAAGCAGAAAGCCGAAAAATATTCTGAATATAATAAGAGGGCTATTGTCTATTTGCTGGAAAAGGCGTGGTTTCATGTCAGTTTTGTGGCGATATATTCTAAAGATGTTTTTTGGTCTTCCTTGAGTTGTTCTTTTAGGTGGTTAACGCTTGGGAACTTTATTTCATTGCGTATCTTGTAATGAATATTTATTCTTATTTCCTGATTGTAAAGGTCGCTGTTAAAATCAAAGAAATGCACCTCAATGGATTCAGCTACACCACCCACTGTAGGGTTGTTGCCTATATTCATCATTCCGTATACCGTTTTGCCTGCTATTTCGGAAGATACTACATATACACCTTTGTCTGGTATTAATTTATAGCTCTCGGTAATGTTGATGTTAGCGGTAGGAAAGCCTATGGTTCGGCCCAGCTGTTTTCCTTTAACAACATTTCCGGTAAGGAAATAAGGGTAGCCCAAATACCTGTTTGCAGTTTCAAGATAACCGGCATTTAGGGCATTGCGTATTTTGGTAGAGCTTACGGATACTTCATTAATCTCGAGTGCTGAAATTTGTTCTACCTCAAAATTATATTCCTCACCATATTGTATAAGGTCGTTTATATCGGCAGTCCTGTTTCGTCCGAAACGATGGTCGTATCCTATTATAATTTTCCTTACCATAAACTTGTCTACCAGTATGTTTTTTACAAACTCTTCGGCAGTTAGTCTTGAAAAGGCATGGTCAAAAGGGTGTATAATAAGATTGTCTATACCGTGTTGCTCCAGCAGCATAGCCTTTTCCTTAATTGTATTAAGCAGTTTTATATCTGTATTTTGCTGCAAAACCATCCGCGGATGCGGAAAAAAAGTAAGCAACACACTTTCACAAACTGTATTTTTACTGCTTGAAGTTATTTTCTCAAGAATGCTCTTGTGTCCTTTATGCACTCCGTCAAAAGTACCAAGGGTTACAATAGTAGGTGCGTTAGTAGTAAATTCCTGTATAGAGTTGAATATTTTCAAAGGCTAATAGTTATAATTAGCAAATTTAATAAGATTAGTTAATTATGAATTACTGATTTGAATTTATTTAAAATAAGTCGTTTTTTTTTAGGTTAAAATTCAATATTAACATTTTTTCAATGCTAAAACGCTAATATTTAGGCTTATTAATTGCTATATTTGTCGGCTATGATAAAAATACTACTACTACAATGACAAAAAAACTATTAATTCCCCTGATAGTCATAATGCAAACACTTTGTGGCTATTCGCAATCGAATTTTTGGAGAGAAGTATCTGAAGAGCGTGTAGCTCCTTTAGAAAAATCAGATCGTACTGATATGCCTGCAGAGTACGGACTTTACCATCTTGATTTCGAAGCGATGAAAAATGTTCTTGCTACTGCCCCGTCAAGAAAAGATTTAACAACATCTGATGTTGTTGTTTATTTCCCTACACCTACAGGGCAAATGGAAAAATTTGTTATCTATGAAGCATCTATAATGCATCCGGGTCTTGTGGCAAAATATCCTGGTATACGCTCGTATATTGGTAAGGGCATAGATAATCCTTCAACAATGATCCGTTTCAGTACTACGCTTTTTGGATTACACTCAATGGCTTTTACAACAAATGGTACTTATTATATAGATACATTTACAAAAGATCTTCAAAACTATATAGTGTATAATAAATCCAGTCTTCCTGTAGGAAGCAGGTCTTTTAGTTGTGATGCTCCTGATGCAGATATGCCGGCACAGTTTGGTGCTAAGTTTGCGCCTAAAAACGTACTGGCAGATGATGGTACTTTAAGAACTTACAGACTTGCAATGACCTGTACTTATTCTTATGCGCTTTTCCATATGCAGGCTGCAGGTGTTACCTCAGGAACAACTTCACAAAAGAAAGAAGCTGTTCTTGCTGCTATGAATGTTACAATGACAAGGGTAAATGGTATTTATGAGAGAGATGCTGCTGTTACAATGGAGATAATAGACGGTAATGATGATATAATTTTTGTTACAAATGCAACCGATCCATTTTCTGGTGAAAGCGGCGGAACTCTTTTAAACGAAGTGCAGGATGTGATTGATAACGGAGTAGGTTTTTCAAACTACGATATTGGTCACGTTGTGAGTACAGGCGGAGGAGGTATTGCTCAGCTGGGGTGTGTTTGTACATCAAGCAAGGCTCGTGGTGTTACAGGTAGTGCTGCTCCTGTGGGTGATTCTTATGATGTTGATTATGTTGCTCACGAAATGGGGCACCAGTTTAGTGCTACACACACATTTAATGCAAGTGGTGGAGGTACAGGGAGTTGTAATGGTAACAGATCAGGGTTTACTGCTGTTGAGCCCGGTAGCGGTACTACGATTATGGGGTATGCCGGTATATGTGCTAATGCCGATGTGCAACAGCACTCGGATGACTATTTCCATGCGGCAAGCTTAGTACAGATATTTGATTTTGTTAGTAATTCAGCAACTTGTGCAGTTGAGACACCTAACAATAATACTGCTCCTGAAATTAATGCTTTTGATCAACCTTCATACTACATTCCTGCTACTACAGCATATGTTTTAAGAGGTAATGCTACAGATGCAGATGGTGATGCTCTTACTTATTGCTGGGAAGAAACCGATGCTAATGGTACAGCTACTACAGGTTCACCAAGCCCTATTTCGAGTTCTGGTCCGTTATATAGATCTTTAAGTCCTACAGAGTCTTCAGTAAGATATATGCCTAGCTTTAGCAGTGTGTTAGCAAATAACCTGACACCAACATGGGAGGTTACACCAGTTGTAGCAAGAACACTTAATTTTGCACTTACTGTAAGAGATAATGCTGTACCAAACGGAGGGCAAACAGCAAGACGTAATTTACAGGTGTCTGTTTTAAGTTCTGCAGGTCCATTTAAGGTTACTTCTCAAGACGAATTTAATGTTGCATGGCAAACAGGTACCAGCCAAACTGTTACCTGGGATGTGGCTGGTACTGATAGCGGTCTTATCAATGTATCTAATGTTAATATTTTATTGTCTACAGATGGAGGCGCAACATTTGAAATGCTTGTTGAAAACACTCCAAATGACGGTTCAGAGTCATTCACTGTTCCTACAGATACTCCTCTTGCTACAAATTGCAGAGTTTTAGTTGAGGCTGTAGGTAATATTTTTTATGCTGTGAATTTAAGAGGGTTTACTATTACTGATATTGCAGGCGTTGAAGATTTTGGTCTTGACGGTTTTACACTTTATCCAAACCCTAACAATGGTAGCTTTACTGTACAGTTTAATTCTGATTCTACTAATGATATCAACATTTCAGTTTACGATATGAGAGGCAGACAGATATTTGGTAATGTATATACCAATACAGGTTTAATCTCTAAAGAGCTTAATTTGCAGGGAATACAATCCGGAGTTTATCTTGTAAACGTTCAGGATGGTAGCAGAAAAGAAGTGAAAAGAATAGTGGTTCAGTAATTTACTACTTAACACATACAAAAAAGGCGCTTATTATAAATAAGCGCCTTTTTTTATTTTATATCAGCTATAATGATATTGGTTTTTTGATTTTCGATAACTTTAGGTACGGTTATAATCACTTTGCCGTCCCTGTATTCGGCATAACCGTCTTTTACCTCATAATATCCTGCTACACCTTTACAGTAGCAAAATACTCCAAACAACATTTTGATTTCACTGTCTTTATTTAAAGAGGCTATATCACTGTTAGTTTCAATAATAACCTCTTCACTGTAAAAATCATCTTGTGCACGTGGGTCTGATTTTTTATTGTATTTGTATGTTAAGATACTTTTGCCTTCATGACTGGTCATATTGTAACGCATTTTACCTACCCCATCTTCAACCAAAGTCATACTACTGTCTTTCGCTACTATGAAAGTGCAGTCACCGTTTGCAGGGCATTCGCTTTGCAGGTTATATTTGCCTGATTGTAAAAGAGTTTTTTGACTTCCACATGCGCTAAGCATAGCAGCAAAGGCTAGAACTATAGTAAGTTTTTTCATAGTTTTATTTTAGTTTATAAAAACAAACTTTACGCCAAATTACATATTAATGGTTAAAACACTGGTGTAATTAGGAATTATTTACCATTAAAAGTATTCATGGTGTTGTTAAGTCCGGCAAGGGCAAACGATTTAATGGCTTCGCAGGCTACATCCAGTCTTTCAGAAAGTTTTGCTTTTTCCTCTTCGCTCCATTCGCCTAAAACATAGTCTACCTGCTGACCTTTTTTAAACTCATCGCTTATGCCGAAACGAAAGCGCGGGTATTCTACCGAGTTAAGTATCTGCTGAATATTTTTAAGTCCGTTATGGCCTCCGTCACTACCTTTCGCTTTCATTCGTATTGTTCCGAAAGGAAGGTTAAGGTCATCAGTAACCACAAGCAGGTTTTCCTTAGGGATGTTTTCTTTGTCCATCCAGTATTTTATAGCCTTACCACTAAGATTCATGTAAGTGTTAGGTTTTAGCAGGAAAAGGGTTCTGCCTTTTACCTTAACTTGTGCCAGAGTTCCCAGTTTAGCGGTTTCAAACGATTCTCCTTCCTGTTGCGCGAGCCTGTCTACTACTTTAAAACCAATATTGTGGCGTGTGTTTACATATTCGGCACCTATATTGCCCAGGCCTGCTATAAGATATTTTTTCATAGGATCGGTAGTGTCTACTGTCGTGTTTTGTTTAAAAAGGTTTGTAAGCCATTTCATGGTTCAAAAATAGCTAATAACCAGAATAAAAAAAAGCGTCCTGTATAAGGACGCTTTTCTGTATAATAGAAGATTGATTATTTTTTCTTCTTTGTAGCTTCTTTTGCAGCTTTTGCGGCTTCCTGAGCAGCTTTCATTGCAGCACGTGAAATTCTTACCTGTGCAACAACAGTGTTGTCCGGGTGAAGTAACTTAAAGTTGTCTGAAGGAACTTCAGTAACATAAAGTTTGTTACCCATTTCAAGGTTAGTGATATCTGCTTCAACAAAGTCAGGAAGGTTAGTAGGTAAGGCTCTAACTTTAAGTTTACGTTGGTTAAGACGTAAAACACCACCAGCCATAACACCTTTAGAGTTACCAATAACTTTAACCGGTACTTCCATAGTGATTTCTTTATCATCATGTAGTTGATAGAAGTCCATGTGAAGGATTTTATCACTTACAGGGTGGAACTGGATATCCTGTAGGATAGCGTTGTAAGTTTTACCGTTAAGGTCAATTACCACAGTGTGTACGTCTGGAGTGTAAACAAGGCTTTTAAATCCTTTTTCTTCTGCAGTAAAGTGTACTGGCTGATCTCCTCCGTATAACACGCAAGGTACCATTCCAGCATTACGTGCCGCACGCGTTGCCGCTTTGCCCACGCTTTCTCTTTCAGATCCTTTGATCGTAATTGATTTCATTTGTGAAATATATTAATTAATAAAAATAAATTACATTAAAAATTTACCGCTTATTGAGTTGTTACTGTTTACTTTATGCATTACATCAGCAAACAGTTCAGCACACGTAACTACGCGTATTTTTTTGCTCTCTTTTTTAAGCGGAATACTGTCGGTAACAATCAGCTCAAGAAGTTGAGAATTCTCAATTTTCTCATAAGCACTACCAGAGAGTATAGGATGTGTACATATAGCTCTTACGCTTAATGCACCTCTTTCCATCATCATGTCGGCAGCTTTTGTAAGCGTACCTCCTGTGTCAACCATATCGTCAACAAGAACAATGTTACGTCCTTTAACATCACCAATAACCTCCATAGTCTCGATAACGTTAGCTTCTCTTCTCTGCTTGTAGCATATAACTACATCGCTACCTAAGAATTTAGAGTATGCATAAGCCCTTTTTGAACCACCCATATCCGGAGAGGCGATGGTAAGGTTTTCAAGGTTAAGGCTCTTAACGTACGGTAAGAATATTGTAGATGCAAACAGGTGGTCTACCGGTTTTTCGAAGAAGCCCTGAATCTGGTCAGCGTGAAGATCCATAGTCATGATTCTTGTAGCGCCTGCCGATTCAAGAAGCTTAGCAACCAGTTTAGCTCCTATCGGAACCCTTGGTTTGTCTTTTCTATCCTGTCTTGCCCATCCAAAGTAAGGTATTACTGCAGTGATGTGTCTTGCAGATGCTCTTTTAGCAGCATCTATCATCAGTAATAATTCCATTAGATTGTCTGAACTTGGGAAAGTAGAGCAAACAAGGAAAACACGAAGTCCCCTTATAGACTCTTCAAATGATGGTTGAAATTCACCGTCACTGTACTCTGAAAAGGTAACTTTACCTAATTCTATACCGTAACTTTTGGCGATTTTTTCTGCCAGATATACACTGTTAGAACATGAAAATATCTTTGCTTCCGGCTCCATGTATGACATCTTAAATACTTGTTTTGTAGTTATTTAGTGTGTTGTTTTCGTAAACGAGGTGCAAATTTAGGAATTTAATTGAACTCTGGAAGTTTTTTTGGGTTATTTTTCGGCTCAATTGGAATTATTTTTTACATTTGCAGCCACAATAACCGTTAATAGCCTGGATGGCGGAATTGGTAGACGCGCACGACTCAAACTCGTGTACTACGGTGTGTGGGTTCGATTCCCACTCCAGGTACAAAAACCCGTTAGCTTTTGGCTTTCGGGTTTTTTTATTGTATTTTCTTAATCACATAAGTCACTATTCCCCAAACCATAAACTGGTTTTCTTCAGTAACCTTTAAAGGTTTGTAAGCTTTATTTTCGGGCATAAGGTACAAGTTGTCGGTTTCGGTTAATAGTCTTTTAACGGTAAACTCACCATCTATTAGGCATACGGCTATTTTTCCGTTTCCAGGTTCCAGGCTGCGGTCTACCACCAGTATGTCGGCATTGTTTATACCGGCATCGATCATGGAATTGCCCGATACCCTTATATAAAAAGTACTTAACGGATTTTTAGAGAGCTCTTTATTGAGATCTATTCTTGTTTCCATAAAATCCTGCGCCGGAGATGGAAATCCTGCCGATACCCCGTGAGAAACAAACGGGAGTCCGTTTTTACTCTCCATATCAGGAGCATATACATTAAGCGCCCTGTATTTATTACTAACTGTCAACATTTATCTGTAATATTTCGTTAATATTAGTGGTATATCTGGGTGAGAGCATGTTTTGTTTCATGTCCCATGTCTTTTTTTCCTGTGAGGCGAGTCGTATTACGCGTTCGCCCATTTTTGCATTAACCTTGTCCAATGTTTTCATGAGAGACATGTGCTTTGGGTTTTCGTCTGTAAATAAATTAAACTGGCGTGTATTTTCGGGGATAAGGTCTGATACGATAACCCCGGCTTTTTTAAATTTTACAGAAACTGTTTCCGGTAACAGGCCTTTCAGTAGTGATATAGCAGTATTGCTTATAGTAATGCCAGACTGTGTAGCGAAAGGAAGTAACAAAGCCCTGCTGTAATAATACTTTGAGGTTTCGGTTTTATGCTTATCGGCCACAAGGGTTACAATAATGGTTTGGCAACAGCTTTTTTGTTTTCTCAGTTTTTCGGCAGTGACCATAGCAAAGGTGGTAATACGTTCGCGTAGTAAATCAAAGTCGGTTATCTGTTTTGGGAAAGTACGCGTGGTGGCAATGCTTCTTCTTACTTCCGGCACCTGTCCGTCACCAATAGCAGGGTTTCCTTCCAGTTCATACTTAATGCGCATCCCTACTACACCCATTTCTTTTCTTATCCATGGTTCTATATGGGGTAGGGTAAAATCGTAAGCCGTATTTACATTTCTTGCCTTTAGTTTCTTTACTGTTCGGTGGCCTATACCCCAAACGTCTTCTACTTTTAGCCATTTTATGGCTTTTAGGCGTTTTTCATTATTGTCAATTACGTATACGCCTCCGGTTTTTTCCTGATATTTTTTGGCAATCCTGTTAGCTACCTTTGATAATGTTTTGGTAGGAGCAAATCCAACGCATATAGGTAGTCCGACCCATTTCCAAACCCTTTCTTTCATTTCAGTTCCATAAGTATAGAAGTCGATTACTTCAATGCCGTTAAAATCCAAAAATGCTTCGTCTATACTATACACTTCTACATTTGGGGTAAATCCTTCCATAATTTTCATAACTCTTTCGCTCAGGTCACCATACAGGGGGTAATTGGATGAAAACACCTTTATATTGTTTTGCTGTAATAGTTCTCTTATTTTAAATTCAGGGGAGGCCATTGGTACGCCAAGTGCTTTAGCTTCTTCACTTCGTGATATAATGCACCCGTCGTTATTAGACAGTACTACAACAGGTTTATCCTGCCATTGGGGCTGGAAAGCCCTCTCGCAGGAAACGTAAAAGTTATTACAGTCAATTAATGCATACATAGTACAAATTTAGATTATTTTCTATTATATATGAAAATAATCTTATATAATTTTTGTCTGTCAGTTAAAAAAAGTCTAAAACCCTTGTGTAGTGGGGTATAACGGACTTTTATCCGTAAATTTATAGGACAATTAAAAACATATATTATGTCATTATTAAAAGATAAAGTGGCTGTTGTTTCCGGTGCAGGATCGGGGATAGGAAGGGCCATTGCAGAAACATATGCCCGTGAAGGCGCAAAAGTTGTAATTACTGATATTAATGAAGCACACGGCGAGGAAACCGTAGCTGCTATTAAGAAAGCCGGAGGAGAGGCTTTTTTTATTAAGGCAGATTCTTCTAAAGCAGAGGATAACAAAAAAGTGGTTGAGGCTGTTGTAGCTAAATATGGCAGGCTTGATGTTGCCTGTAACAATGCTGGTATGGGTGGGCCTGCCGCACCAACGGGAGAGTATGATATTGACGGTTGGGACAGAGTGATTGCTCTTAACCTTAGCGGAGTGTTTTATGCCTGTCGTTACCAAATTGAGCAAATGATGAAAAATGGTGGAGGAAGTATTGTAAATATTGCTTCTATACACGGTACGGTAGCCGCACCAAACAGTCCGGCGTATACAGCCTCTAAACATGGGGTTGTTGGTCTTACCAAAAATATTGCAGCCGAGTATGGGCAAAAAAATATTAGGTGTAATGCCGTAGGACCGGGTTATATTGAAACTCCATTATTGACAGATCATTTAAATAAGGAAATGATGGAAGCCGTAGCTTCAAAAAGCACTATGAACAGGCTGGGTACTCCGCAGGAGATAGCAGAACTTGTTACTTTTTTAAGTTCGGATAGGTCTTCGTTTACCACCGGAAGCTATGTTATTGCCGATGGCGGATATACTTCAATATAATTGTTGGAAGAATATATAAAATAAAAATGCCCGTTATTTAACGGGCATTTTTTATATAATTTTGTTATTGACTATAGGTAACCTAAAACCATGTCTGGGAAAATACCTAAAAGGATATTAAGCAGTATTGCAACTACAGCTACAGCTGTATAAGCAAACGGAACGACCTGTTTTTCTTCGGTACTTTCTTTGGTGTACATAGCAAGGATGAGTTTAAAGTAGTATCCTACACTTATTATAGAGTTCACCACAGCTATGATAACAATAGCAACCTGTCCGGCTTTTAATGCCTGGTTAAACAGGAAGAATTTAGCGAAGAACCCGGAGAAAATAGGGATACCTGCCATAGATAGCAATGCGCATGTAAGTACGGCAGCCATTAACGGGTTTGTTTTACCAAGTCCGTTAAACTTAAAGCTTTCTTCGTTTCTCTTATCACCACAAACGCTTATTACTACTGCAAAGGCTGCAATACCGGCAAGGGTATAGGCTGCTGCATAGTAAAATAAAGTACCTGCTGTTACCGGTGGGTTAAGGAATACCATCAACATAAAACCGGCATGTGATATACCAGAGAATGCAAGCATACGCTTAACATTGTTTTGTTTTAATGCCGTAAGGTTGCCTACAAACATAGATAAAGCAGAAACTATTATAAGTACGGTTACATAAGTTCCCGGCACTTCAAGGTTAATACCCCTCATCAGTTTATAAAAGGCAGCCATTGCCGCAACTTTAGCCAGCGTACTCATGGTAGCTGTAGTTAGGGCAGGCGATCCTTCGTATACATCGGGAGCCCAGAAATGGAATGGTACCGCTGCTATTTTAAACAGTAATCCTATGGTAAGTAATACCACACCAGGGAAAAACCATCCTTTTGCAACACCTGTACTTACAGCTTCATAAATTGCAGCAATGTCAAATGCGCCGGTAGCACCATATATTAAAGCAATACCAAACAGGATAAGTCCTGATGCGAACGATCCCATAAGGAAGTATTTCATACCGGCTTCGTTACTGCTAACGTTTTTAGGTTCGCTGGCAGCAAGTACATAAAGTGATATGGATAAGATTTCTATACCAAGGAAGAACATCGCCATATTACCAAAAGAAACCATGGCAACAGCACCTGCAAGCAGGAACAGTTTTATGGAGATAAAATCAGATAACTTGGCTTTGTGCTCTTTATGGAAGTCAGGACTTAGTGCTACCAAAAATATGGTAAGTACTATAAACAGTGAAGAGAAAAGTGTTCCATAATTGTTTTGAATAATCATGTTATTATAGAACGAACGTTGCTCCATATTTAAATTAGCCACGTGAACACCCGGTATATTTACCACGTTTAGGCACAGTATAGCCAATAGACCGATAATAGTAACCGGTACAATTGCTTTTCTCAGGTTGAAAATTTCAGCTATAAGGCATATAATCCCTAATCCTGCAATAGCTATTAATGTAGTCATTTCTTATCGGGCTTAATTATCTGTTTATTAAATTTAATGTGTTCTCTAGTGCCGGTGTGATAAAGTCTATTATTGGTTTAGGATATAAACCAAAGAATAATAAAATACCTATTATAGTTACAAATACAAAACCTTCACCAAAAGTAACATCGGCAAACGGCTTAGCATTTTGCTCACCAAGCATTACCTGCTGGAA
Source organism: Flavobacterium sp. C4GT6 (assembly GCF_036347315.1). Taxonomy (NCBI): domain Bacteria; kingdom Pseudomonadati; phylum Bacteroidota; class Flavobacteriia; order Flavobacteriales; family Flavobacteriaceae; genus Flavobacterium; species Flavobacterium sp. C4GT6. The sequence goes on along the minus strand of NZ_JAZGZU010000003.1, from coordinate 196,286 downwards.
CATTCTAAGCATATAAAATGCACCTAATATAATGGTTGTTCCTCCCAGTACGGCAATCCATATATTGGTTTGTGCCAAACTGTAAAGTAATTCAAACTCTCCAATAAAGTTAAAGGTAGCAGGCAGCGCAACAGAAGCCAGTACCAGTATCATGAACATAGAGGTGAAACGCGGAGTTTGTATACGTATGCCTCCCATTTCGCTTATCTCAGTAGTGTTATATCTGCGTATGATAATCTCGGCAGCATAGAAAAGACCTACCACTACAAAACCGTGGGCAATCATTTGCAGTACTGCACCTCTTAAACCATCAAGTGTAAGGGTGTAGGCACCTGCAGCTATAAGACCAACGTGTGCAAGTGATGAGTAAGCCAGTAATTTTTTAAGATCCTGCTGTTTTAATGCCAGTATTGAACCATAAATAACACCAGCTACACAAAGTGCAATAAGTACATGCATGTACTCTTTTGCCGGAGCCGGAGCTAAAGGAAGCTGCCATCTTATTATACTGTATATTGCCATTTTAAGCATGATACCTGATAGTAACATTGTACCGGCAGAAGGTGCTTTTTGATACACGTTTGCCTGCCATGTGTGGAATGGTATAATCGGAATTTTAATAGCATAAGCCAGGAAGAAAGCAAGGAAAATCCAAAACTGCTCCTTGTCTGTTAGGTTTACCCTTACAAGTGCTCCGTTTATAAAAGATCCTGTTTTTTGATACAGGTAAATAAATGCCACAAGCATAAATAGTGAACCTGCAAAAGTGTAGATGAAAAATTTAATAACATCTTTTTTTCTGGCTTCGGCCTCACCACCCCCCCAAATAAGGGCAATAAAGTAAATAGGGATTAGCGAAAGTTCCCAGAATATATAATATACAAATCCGTCTGCGCTTAAAAATGTACCAGCCATGGCAAATGCCATAAATAGTATAAGAGCATAAAAAGACTTAGCGTTTTTAAACGTATTTTTTAATGTAGCAAGTATTATAATTGCTGTTAGCGAGGTTGTAAGCAACACCATTATAAGTGATAGTCCGTCACCAACAAGGCTAATGGATATCATTGGATTTTTAATCCAGTAGGTTACAGAGTTTACGTTTTCGCCATTGTTTAATAGGTTTACTGTACAAAGCGTGACAGCAAAAGCAGCAACACTAAATAGCAGTGCGACTTTTGAAGCCCATTTATTTCCTGCAAAATAAGTAGCTGCAGCTCCAATCAGTAAAGTGATAAGTATAAATGATACGTCCATCAGGTATGAATTATTTTGCTAAAAAGATATAAACGATTATTGAACATATACCCAGTACAAAAGCAAACAGGTAAAAACCAATGCTTCCGTTCTGGAGTGTTTTGCCTTCGGTGCCTAATACGTTGGCAAGTTTACCCAAGCCGAAAATAAAGCCTGAAATAGCAACCTCGATAGCATTTTTAAAGAAGCTACCCAGTGCATAAATAGGTTTTACTATAAGGGCTGTGTATATTTCGTCAACATAAAACTTGTTGTAAAGTACTTTGGCAAAGCCTGTAATCTCGCTGTCCTGACTCGGTACAGCAGACTGTTTGATATATTTAGCATAAGCTAATCCAATACCTATAAATGCACCTATAATGGCTACACCCATAAGCATGTACTCTGTAGTACCCATGTGGTGGTGTTCACTTTGCTTAGCGATAACAGGAGCTAAGTATTCGTTTAACCAGCTGTTACCAGGTAAGCTTATAGCACCTCCTACAAGTGCTAATATAGCCAGTACTATTAGAGGGAATGTAATAAGTCCCGGAGACTCGTGTAAATGTTTTTTCTGCTCCTCTGTACCTCTGAAATCTTTATAGAAAGTAAGGTAAAGTAAACGGAACATATAGAATGCTGTCATGATAGATGCTACCGACCCAATAACCCAAAGTGGTTTGTTATGATGGAAAGCAGTCATTAATATCTCGTCTTTAGAGAAGAATCCTGAGAATGGTGGTAAGCCCGAAATGGCAAGGGTAGAGATAAGGAAAGTAATAAATGTAACTTTCATCACCTTACGAAGACCACCCATATAACGCATGTCCTGCTCGCCGTGCATAGCGTGGATAACAGACCCCGAACCTAGGAATAAACAAGCTTTAAAGAAAGCGTGTGTAATAACATGGAATACTGCTATTTGATAAGCACCTAAGCCTAAAGCAAGGAACATTAAACCTAACTGTGATACAGTAGAGTAAGCCAGTACTTTTTTGATATCGTTTTGAACTAAACCTATAGAGGCTGCAATAAGTGATGTTACAGCACCTACTATGGCAATAATGTTTTGTACTTCTGGAGCAAGGTCAAACAAGAAGTTTAGCCTTGTAATCATAAAGATACCTGCAGTTACCATGGTAGCTGCGTGGATAAGTGCCGATACCGGGGTAGGACCCGCCATCGCATCGGGTAACCATGTGTAAAGCGGAATTTGAGCACTTTTACCACAAGCACCAATAAATAAACATAGTGCAGCGATAGAAATTCCCCATGATGGTTCAAGAAGCTTGCCACTCTCAATAGCAGTTCTTATAACTGTATAATCCAGTGAGTTGAATATGAAACCCAGTATAAAGATACCGATAAGGAAACCAAGGTCACCTATACGGTTCATAATGAATGCTTTTTTAGCTGCATCATTGTAATCGTGGTTTTTGTACCAAAATCCAATAAGGAGGTATGAACATAAACCTACACCTTCCCAGCCTATAAACATAATAAGCAGGTTGCTACCCATTACAAGGGTAATCATAAAGAAAATGAAAAGGTTTAGGTATGCAAAAAACTTGTGTACGTTTTCATCATCATGCATGTAGCTGATGGAGTACATGTGGATTAGCGTACCGATACCTGTTACGAACATTAGCCATAACAGCGAAAGCTGATCCAGCTGAAAAGCAATATGTACGTTAAAGTTTCCAAGTTGCATCCATTCAAACAGGTCTATCATTACCGGCTCTTTTGAGCTGCTTACCTGTAAAAAGAACGAAAGCGTTACGGCAAATGACGTAGCCACGGCAACTGTACCCAGTATACCCGGCAGGTTACCGCTTAATTTTTTTCCTGCAAATACGTTAATCAAAAACCCTATAAAAGGGGCTAGAAGTAGTATTAATGCCAAATTAGTCTCCATTAGGCGTTATCCTTTTAATTTTTTTAAACTATCAATATCAATGTTATTCAGGTTCCTATAAATGGCCACAAGAATGGCAAGACCCACGGCAACTTCTGCTGCTGCAACAGCCATGGAGAAAAATACGAATACCTGTCCCGCAGCATCCTGATGGTATGTAGAAAATGCTACTAAAAGCAGGTTAACTGCGTTTAGCATAATTTCTATAGACATGAACATCACGATAGCGTTTCTTCTGAAAAGAACTCCAAACACACCTACACAAAATAGTAATGTGGAAAGATAAATGTAGTTCTCAATACCTATCTGTTGTAATATATTTTCCATACTAGCTGTTTATGTGTTCTTTTTTAGACAATAATACGGCTCCAATCATAGATACAAGAAGCAGTACCGAAGCAAACTCAAACGGAACCATATACTCGTTAAGCAGTACCTTACCCAGTACTTTAATAGACTGGTAATCCTGACCTGAAACCTGGTAACTCTCAATAACCGGCTGTGCTTTAATAAACGTTGCCAGTAGTACAAAAGCCACAAGTCCTAAGGCTATAGCTGCCGCAAACCTGGTGAGTACTGATTTGTTTTGTTCATCTTCCTTATTGAGGTTCATGAGCATTATGGTAAAGAGCATCAGGATCATGATGGCTCCTGAGTAAACAATAATGTGTACAATTGCAAGGAACTGAGCATTGAACAGTAAGTAATGTCCTGCTATAGAGAAAAAGCAAAGTACAAGATAGATAGCACTGTGGATAGGGTTTTTGCTAAGAATAGTCAAAAATGCAGTTCCCAGTGTAATGGCCGATAAAATATAGAATACTGTAAGCATATTAATTAGCCGTTTTCATTTGAGTGTTCTTAATAGCCATATCAAGTGGCATAACCAGTTTTTCTTTTCCGTAGATGAAATCTTCCCTGTCGCTTGAAGGTTTTACCATTACTCTTGATTTAGTAAGGTAAATAGCCTGCTTAGGGCAAGCCTCTTCACAAAGTCCGCAGAAAATACATCTAAGCATGTTAATTTCATAGATAGATGCATATTTCTCTTCCCTGTACAGGTGTTTCTCTTCCGGTTTTCTTTCTTCCGCTTTCATGGTAATTGCTTCGGCAGGGCACGACAGCGCACAAAGCCCACAGGCAGTACAACGTTCTCTTCCTTCCTCATCACGCATAAGCATGTGCTGGCCACGGTAAACAGGGCTAAGTTCCCTGGTTTGTTCAGGGTACTTAATGGTTACCTTTCTTTTAAATAAATGTCGGATTGTAATAAGTAATCCTTTAACTATCGCCACAAGATAAAGGCTTTCCCAAAAACTCATCTTTTTGTTGGAAACCTCTTTTTTTCTTCCCGATAATGATATGGTTTCTATAGACATTTTTATCTTTTATTAATCCGCCCTTGTGCAGGAGGTATTCAATTAATTTCTCTAGATCAGTAGCTTACTGAGTAAGCAAAATAACTATTCCCGTTACTACAATGTTTGCTATGGCTAGCGGGATAAGCATTTGCCACCCTAAGCGCATTAGCTGGTCATAACGGAATCTTGGTATTGTCCAGCGCACCCACATATAGAAGAATATGAAGAAGCACAACTTGGCAAATAATACCATTATACCTATAATGTTAGCGATGTTAACACCCCAGTTCTCTTCTGCCCACTGCATACCCGGATAGTTGTAAGCCCCAAAGTAAAGTACGGCAAGAATAGTAGAGGAGATAAACATACTCGCATATTCTGCAAAAAGATAGAATCCCATTTTCATGGAAGAGTATTCAGTGTGGTAACCACCAATAAGCTCGGCCTCACACTCAGCAAGGTCAAACGGGGTACGGTTTGTTTCGGCAAATGAACATACAAGGAATATAAGGAATCCTACCGGCTGGTAAAATACATTCCAGTTCATACCGCTTTGTTGTGCAGCCATTTCACGAAGGCTAAGTGTACCTGTCATCATTACAAGAGCAATGATTGCAAGTCCCATAGCAACCTCATACGAAATCATTTGTGAAGCGGCACGCATGGCACTCATAAGGGAGAACTTGTTGTTAGAAGCCCATCCGCCTATCATAATACCATAAACACCTATGGATAATACTGCAAAAATAAACAGCATGGCAACGTTAATATCGGTTGCCTGAAGGATAATGTCGCGCCCGAAAAGGTGAAGCTTATCGCCCCACGGAATAACGGCACTCGTCATTAATGCTGTACTCATAGATATGGCAGGTCCTGCTATGAACAGGAATTTGTTTGGCGTATTAGGGAAAAACTCCTCTTTGGCAAAAAGTTTTAAACCATCGGCAAGAGGTTGTAGTATACCTCCTTTACCGGCGCGGTTAGGTCCTATACGATCCTGAAGCCAGGCAGCAATTTTTCTTTCGGCTAGTGTAGCATACATTGCCATTAACATGGTGATGGCAAATATTATAACAATAAAAATACCTTTTTCTATTACTATTGTCTGTTCCATATCTATACGTTACCTTCTTTATATACCTTTTCTTCTTTTTCCTTAAGCGGCACGTCAGGCATACTTATTTTCTTCCTGTCTTTGTCCCTACCTAATAAAATGTTCTTTTCGGTATCAATTTTAACTGGTTCAATTTCTCGGGTATAGTTGTTCTGGTTGATTACAGAATCTTTCTCGAATTTTCTAGGACCTTCAATTACCCAGTCATTAACATCTTTGTGGTCAAAACGGCACTCATTACAAATAAATTCCTCTACCTCATGGTATTGGTCTTTACGGGCAGTAACCCTTTGTATTTCGTTACCAAACATCCACAGTGTAGTTTTACCGCAACATTTGTCACAGTCTCTGTGAGCATTGTATGGCTTGTTAAACCATACCCTTTGCTTAAAGCGGAATGTTTTATCTGTAAGAGCTCCTACAGGGCAAACATCAATCATGTTTCCTGAGAACTCATTATCAATTGCTTTAGAGATACAGGTAGAAATCTGAGCATGATCACCACGGTTTACAACTCCGTGTACCCTGTTATCAGTAAGCTGATCGGCTGTCATAACACAACGGTAGCAAAGAATACAGCGGTTCATGTGAAGCTGAATTTTGTCACCAATATTTTCCGGCTCAAATCTTCTTCTTTCTTCTATGTAACGTGTTTTTGCCGAACCGTGCTTAAAGCTTAGATTCTGTAGGTCACATTCACCTGCCTGATCACAAATTGGGCAATCCAGCGGATGGTTTATCAATAAGAATTCGGTTACCGATTTTCTGGCATCAAGCACCCTTTCAGAAGAGATGCTTTTTACCTCCATACCGTCCATAACACCGGTTACACACGATGCCATTAGTTTAGGCATAGGTCTTGGATCGGCTTCACTACCTTTAGAAACCTCTACTAAACAGCAACGGCATTTACCACCGCTACCTTTTAGTTTAGAGTAGTAGCACATTGCCGGCGGCACAGATTCTCCGCCTATCATTCTTGCAGCCTGCAGGATGGTGGTCCCCGGTTCTACATTTATTTCCTGACCGTCTATTGTTACTTTCATTTTGTATCCTTGGTTTGAAAGTTTACTGGTACTTTCGACTTTAACTTAATAACTCAGTTATATTTCCTGCTTTGCTACCAGATGTCTCACCTTTTCAAAAGGCTCGGCAACAAAGTGATCTCTGTTTTTAATTTTTTCTGGGAAACGAACGTGGTATTCAAACTCTTCCCTAAAGTGGCGTATAGCTGCTGCTACCGGCCATGCTGCCGCATCTCCTAACGGACAAATGGTGTTGCCTTCAATTTTTCTCTGGATATCCCATAGCAGCTCAATATCTTCCTCACGACCGTAACCGGTTTCAATTCTGTGAAGTACTTTTTCCATCCATCCTGTACCTTCACGACATGGCGAACACTGTCCGCAGCTCTCGTGGTGGTAAAAACGGGAGAAGTTCCATGTGTTGCGAACAATACAGGTAGTATCGTTATACACGATAAAACCACCTGAGCCCAGCATAGAGCCCGACTGGAATCCACCTTCGCTTAATGACTCGTAACTCATTAAACGGTCACCTCCTTCGGCATTTTTAAAGATAAGGTTTGCCGGTAAGATTGGCACCGACGAACCTCCCGGAACTAAGGCTTTTAAAGGCCTGTCATCCATCATACCGCCTAAGTACTGGTCAGAGTTCATAAACTCATCCACGCTTAAGCCAAGTTCTATTTCGTATACCCCAGGGTTTTTAATGTGACCTGAAGCAGATATAAGTTTTGTTCCTGTAGATCGCCCAATACCTATTTTGGCATATTCCTCACCGGTATTGTTTACAATCCATGGCACGGCAGAGATAGACTCTACATTGTTTACCACTGTTGGGTTAGACCATAAACCGCTTACCGCAGGGAACGGAGGTTTGATTCTTGGATTACCTCTTTTACCTTCAAGCGATTCAATAAGTGCAGTTTCCTCACCACAAATGTAAGCTCCGGCACCACAGTGTACGTGCAGGTCAAGGTCGTAGCCAGAACCTAATATGTTTTTACCCAGCCAACCTGCAGCATAGGCTTCTTTGATTGCTTTTTCTAATATGCGGAATACCCACATATACTCGCCACGTATATAGATGTAAGAAAGGTTACAGCCCAATGCATAACTTGAGGTAATCATACCTTCAATAAGCAGGTGAGGGATGTATTCCATCAGATAGCGATCCTTAAAGGTTCCCGGCTCAGACTCATCGGCATTACATACCAGGTGTCTTGGTTTTCCTGATTTTTTATCAATAAAGCTCCATTTAAGTCCGGTAGGGAAACCAGCCCCTCCGCGTCCTCTTAATCCTGAAGCTTTAACCTGTTCCACAACTTCATCCGGGGTCATGCTTTTTATGGCTTTCTCTACAGAGCGGTACCCTCCGTTTTGGCGGTATACTTCGTAGGTTTTAATCCCCGGTACGTTTGCGTGTTCTAATAATATTTTCATTCCCATTGTTACTTTGGTATAATGGTCCTAGTGTAAATTAACTTTGCCGTTCCTGCAATCTTCAATAATCTGGTCTACCTTTTCTTTGGTAAGGTTTTCCTTGTAGTAGTCGCCCAGCTGCATCATTGGTGCATAACCACATGCTCCAAGGCACTCAACACCTACTACGGTAAACATACCGTCGGGAGTGGTTTCACCTTCTTTAATGCCCAGTTTTTCGCAGGTATAATCCATAAGATTTTCGGCACCGCGAATGGCACAGCATGAAGTTCTGCAAAATTCAAACATATATTTGCCTATAGGCTTTTGGTTGTACATGGTATAAAAAGAAACCACCTCATAAACCTCAATAGGTTTAATTTCCAGTATTTCGGCCACCTTATCCTGAAGCTCTATACTAAGCCAGTTATCGTGAGCATCCTGTACTTCGTGAAGTACCGGTAGCAATGCTGATTTTTTCTTATCGGCAGGGTAGTGGCTTAATAGTTCGTTGATGCGTTCCATAAGTTGCGCATCTATATTGATAACCTGTTTTGCGTTTGAAATTTCCATAATCCTTAAGCGTCTAGTTCGCCTGCAATAACATTGAGGCTTGATAGTGTTGCAATTGCGTCAGACAGCATTTGTCCTTTAATCATATCGTTAAAAGCCTGGTAGTATATAAAACACGGCCTTCTGAAGTGTAATCTGTATGGTGTACGGCTACCATCGGTAATAAGGTAGAAACCAAGTTCTCCGTTACCGCCTTCCACAGGGTGATACACTTCTGTAACCGGAACAGGTACTTCACCCATAACGATTTTAAAGTGGTAAATAAGCGCTTCCATGTTAGTGTAAACGTCTTCTTTTGGAGGAAGGTAATAGTCCGGTACATCGGCATGGTAAGGTCCTTCAGGAAGCTTATCAAGTGCCTGGCGTATAATTTTAAGGCTTTCCCAAACCTCTGCATTACGCACACAGAATCTGTCGTAAGTATCTCCTGATTTACCAACCGGTACATTAAATTCAAAGTCTTCGTAAGAGCTGTATGGTTGCATAACACGAACGTCATAATCTACGCCCGCTGCCCTAAGGTTAGGACCTGTAAAGCCATAGCTCATTGCCTTTTCGGCAGAGATAGGACCAACGTTAATGGTACGGTCCATAAAAATCCTGTTACGTGTAAGCAGGTTTTCAAAGTCTTCCCAAATTTTTGGGAATTCGTCCATAAACTCGTTGATTTTTTTAAAAGCGGCAGGGCTCCAGTCCCTTTCAAATCCGCCGATGCGTCCCATGTTTGTAGTAAGTCGGGCTCCGCATATCTCTTCGTATATCTCGTATATTTTTTCTCTGTACTGGAATACATAAAGGAAACCTGTAAGGGCTCCGGTATCCACACCAAGTACTGAGTTACATATAATATGGTCTGCAATACGGGCAAGTTCCATAATAATAACCCTTAGATATTGTACTCTTTTAGGTACTTCTATACCTAATGCTTTTTCTAATGTCATCCACCAACCCATATTGTTAATTGGGGCAGAACAGTAGTTCATCCTGTCTGTTAGCGGAGTAATTTGATAGAACGGCCTGTTTTCGGCAATTTTTTCAAAAGCACGGTGTATGTATCCTACTGTACCTTCGCCATCAAGGATTCTTTCACCATCCATTAAAAGGATGTTTTGGAAAATACCGTGTGTGGCAGGGTGTGTAGGCCCAAGGTTTAGTACAGATAGTTCGCTGCCGTCTTCATTACGCCTCTCTTCAATCTGTTTGGCATAGCGATGTTCTGGTGGTAATAACAGGTCTGACATTTTATATCAAAAATTATTTCAGGTTATTATTAGCATTGTCGGTTGTCCTACCAAAGAAACGGTCATCCTTATCGGTACGGCCGCCATCTTCCATAGGGAACTCTTTTCTCATAGGGAACGATTCCATCTCGTCCATATTCAGTATCCTTTTAAGCTGCGGATGACCTTTAAATATAATACCATAAAAGTCATACGTTTCGCGCTCCTGCCAGTTAGCTCCTAAAAATAGGTTTGTGGCAGTGTCTACCTCAGGTTTGTCTCCGTTAAGAAAACATTTAAACCTAATGCGTACATTGTCCATCCAGTTGTGCATGTGGTAAACCACGGCAAACTGTCTGTCCTTCTCAAAATCAGGATAGTGTACACCACAAATATCGGTTAGGAAGTTAAAGCGTAAAGTATCGTCTTCTTTAAGAAAACGCATTACATCGTTCATTGAGTTGGAGTCTACCTCAAAGGTAAATATATCGTGTTGCTGAACAAATCCGGTTACCTTGTTACCAAATTTATCTGTAAGCTTGTCCTGTATAACAGTTGTTTCTAAAGCCATATTACTTTATGAAATATTATAAGAAGCTAATAATTCTTTATATTCAGGAGAGTTTCTTCGCCTAACCGATTCTGATTTTACAATCTCCTGCAGGCTCATAATACCTTCAAGAATCTGTTCCGGTCTTGGAGGGCATCCCGGTACATATACGTCTACCGGAATTACTTTGTCAATACCCTGTAGTACTGAGTAAGTATCGAATACTCCGCCTGACGATGCGCATGCACCTACTGCGATTACCCATCTAGGCTCACTCATTTGCTCATAAACCTGACGTAATATAGGTGCCATTTTTTTGGCAATGGTACCCATAACCAGTAGCATGTCTGCCTGGCGCGGAGAGAAACTCATACGCTCAGACCCGAAACGTGCCACATCATAATGTGATGCCATTGTTGCCATGAACTCAATACCACAACAAGAAGTTGCAAATGGTAAAGGCCATAGTGAGTTAGCACGTGCCAAACCTACTACAGAGTCTAGTTTGGTTGCAAAAAATCCTTCGCCCTGAACTCCTTCAGGAGCGTCTACTAATTTTATATCTGATGAATTGCTCATAGTAATTTAATTTTGATTATCAGGTTATTATGCTACAAAAAGCATACCTGATACTATTCCCATTCCAATCCTTTTTTCTTGATAACGTAAAAGAACCCAACAACAAGCAGGGTCATAAAGATACCCATTTTGTAAAAGCCTTCAAATCCCATTTCGCGGAAGTTAACAGCCCAAGGGTACATAAATATTACCTCTACGTCAAACAATACAAATAGGATAGCTACCAGAAAGTACTTTACAGAGAAAGGAATACGTGCGTTACCTACAGACTCTACACCACACTCAAAGTTTTTGTCTTTGTTTATGGAGCTCCTTTTAGGTCCTAAAAAGTTTGATACAGCAATGGTTGCAGCCACAAAGCCTACCGCCAGTAGGGTTTGCATTAATATAGGATAGAAATCTACCTGAGTTGAAGATTGCATAATCGGGTCTTTTTATTAAATCAATTCACAAATATACATGTCCTGTGTGAACTATTTAAAGGATTTGCCGATTGATGAAGTTGTATATGGTTAATTTTTATTTAGAACTAATAAAAATAATAAAAGGCTGTTTTTGCTGTGTATGCCGAATTACCAAAAACAGGGTTTTTATGTTAATTATATCTTAAAGAAAGAATTAAAAAACTGTGTTTTTACTGGGAATTATGCAATAAAAAAAGCTGCTCACCAGAGCAGCTTTAAGCCTTTGTAAGAGGTAATTTAATAATTCAGTATATTAAATAATAGCAACTTTAGCTGCTACTTTACCTTTTCTTCCTTCTTCTTCTTCGTAGCTTACTTTATCTCCTTCACGAAGATTTTCTACGTTGATTCCGGTAGCATGAACAAAAATTTCATTGCCTGTTTCGTCGTCTACAATGAAACCGTAACCTTTAGATTCATTGAAAAATTTTACTTTGCCTGTGCGCATAAGGGTAATATAAAAAAAATTAATAATAACCCAAAGGTAATCTTAATTATGATATGGCAAAGAAAAAATGTTAAAAAAGTTTGAAGTTTTTTTTATTTGCACTTCTTTGTTAAGAAATTTTAAAATTAATGTTGAAAATTCCAGTTAACTAATAAGTTAAATGTATTAGTCTTTATAATATTGTTTGCAGAATTGTTAATATTGCTAAGGCTGTAATTGTGCCTTTTTTCAATATTAAGATTTTGTTTTTGCTATAAAGAGAGGGAAGTTTGTAAGTTGTAAAAGCATTTTAAAAAAATGAAAATCCGGGTTTATTATTATATAATTAGGTGTATATAATTAATAAATCCGGATTTTATGTATCTGTTTATGGGTATTGAAATTACTTCAGCTTAATGTGAAGCTCTTCCAGTTGTGCATTGTTGATTACAGACGGAGCATCGATCATTACATCACGACCTGAATTATTTTTAGGGAATGCAATAAAGTCCCTGATTGTTTCCTGTCCGCCAAGTATCGCTACCAGCCTGTCAAAACCAAATGCAAGTCCGCCGTGTGGTGGTGCACCATACTGGAATGCATCCATTAGGAACCCAAACTGTGCTTTAGCCTCTTCGTCTGTAAATCCAAGATGTTTAAACATAAGTGCCTGTACATCCTTGTCGTGTATCCTGATAGAGCCACCGCCTATTTCGTTACCGTTTAATACAAGGTCATAAGCGTTTGCTCTTACTTTACCCGGATTGGTTTCCAATAACGGAATGTCTTCCGGTTTTGGCGATGTGAACGGGTGGTGCATAGCATGGAATCTTTCACTATCCTCGTCCCACTCTAATAACGGGAAGTCTACAACCCAAAGTGGTGCAAACTCATCCGGTTTTCTTAAGCCCAGGCGTGTTGCCAGTTCCATACGTAAGGCGCTTAAGCGTGTACGTGTTTTAAAGGCATCGCCCGAAAGCACTAATATAAGGTCTCCGGCATTAGCACCGGTAATATCTGCCCATTTTTTAAGATCTTCCTGATCGTAAAACTTATCTACAGATGATTTGTAAGTACCGCCTTCTTCACATTTTACATATACCATACCGCTTGCGCCTACTTGTGGGCGTTTTACCCAGTCAATAAGTGCATCGATTTCTTTACGTGTATAAGCTGCTCCGCCCGGTACGGCTATCCCAACTACAAGCTCAGAGTTATTAAATACCCCGAAATCTTTGTGTTGTGCCACTTCGTTAAGTTCACCAAATTCCATTCCGAAACGGATATCCGGTTTGTCGTTACCGTATTTTCTCATGGCTTCATCATAGGTCATTCTTGGAAAAGCACCTGTTTCCACTCCTTTAAGTTCTTTTAAAAGGTGGCTTGCAAGTCCTTCAAAAGCCTGCATGATGTCTTCCTGTTCCACAAATGCCATTTCACAGTCAATTTGTGTAAACTCAGGCTGTCTGTCGGCACGAAGGTCTTCATCACGGAAGCATTTAACAATCTGGAAGTATTTGTCCATACCACCTACCATAAGCAACTGCTTAAAGGTTTGTGGTGATTGCGGAAGTGCATAAAACTGACCCTCGTTCATTCTTGATGGTACGACAAAGTCACGTGCTCCTTCGGGAGTTGATTTTATAAGTACAGGTGTTTCTACCTCTATAAAGCCCTGTGCAGAAAGATAGTTTCTTACCTCCATTGCTACTTTATGACGGAATAGCAGACTGTTTTTAACCGGGTTACGACGAATGTCCAGGTAACGGTATTTCATCCTGATATCCTCACCACCATCGGTTTCATCTTCAATGGTGAAAGGAGGTACCTGTGCTGCGTTAAGTATAGTAAGTTCTTTAACCAGGATCTCGATATCTCCTGTAGCCATATTAGGGTTTTTAGACTCACGCTCTATAACGGTACCTTTTACCTGAATTACAAATTCACGACCAAGGGTTTCGGCAAGTTCAAAAACATCTTTCTGGGTTCTGGCTTCGTCAAATATTAACTGTGTTACGCCATAACGGTCTCTAAGGTCAGTCCAGATTAGGAAACCTTTGTTACGTGTTTTTTGTACCCATCCTGCTAGAGTTACTTCCTGGTTGATATGTGAAGCGTTAAGCTCTCCACAATTATGACTTCTATACATTATCTCAATTAATTTTAGAGTGCAAATTTAGAAACAATTACGAATAATGCCTGAGTTTGTGACCGCAAAAATTATAAATGTATATATATAGGTGTAAGTCTTGATTTGTGTACAGTGTTTTTAATGTAAATTTAATGTTAAGCGAATAGGGTAGTAAAGATAAAATAGTACGTAAAAACTTAAAATAATACAGTTTTGTTATGTATTAATAGTAATTTATGCGATTTTTTCAATAGTAAGCTTTTTATTTGTAAATCCCAGTGTTTACAGGTGTTTTGGCTAATATTCACATAACCTGTATGTTAAATTTTAATTCAATGTTACCAAACTGTTAACTCAACGTATATTTAATGTAAAATTATTTTGTATATTCGTATATATAAATGGTAAATATAAACACAAAACTGATATGAGAAAGATTATTATTGCCGGGATGCTATTATCAGCAGGTTTAATTTCAGCACAGGAAAACGTAAAGCCAAAATATGAGTTAGAAAGCCAAACAGTTAAAGCTACTTTTTATTATGATAACGGACAAATAAAAAAAGAAGGTTCTTATAATAAAGACGGTAAGCTTCACGGAACATGGGTGGCTTATAATGAAGACGGAACAAAGCAGGCAATAGGTGAGTACACTAACGGAAATAAAACAGGAAAATGGTTCTTTTGGACCGGGTCTATCCTTAATGAGGTAGATTATACAGACAGCAGGATCGCAGATGTTAAAAAGTGGTCTAAAGAAGCTGTAGTTGTAAATAAGTAAGTCGTTGATTTATTTATTGAGAAAAGGCTGTAAGTAGTATACTTACAGCCTTTTTTTTGTAAAAATAGAATACACTAATCACTTACCAATCTAAGATTGTGGAAAGGTGGTTTTTTATATAACTTTATTTTTTAGCCTTGGCATGCTTTGCTTTTTTGTTTTTACGGCCCCACCATATAAGGAAACCTGTAATAGGTAGCAAGCCGCTTATAAAGCTGGCAATGAAAGCGATTATCTTACCCGGAATACCTAAAATGGCTCCTACGTGGATATCATAATTAGCTGTTATAAGTTTCTCGCCAAAGTTTTTCTCATCGTGTAATCTTTCGTTTAATAGCCTACCGGTATATTGGTCAAACTGCAACTGATGGTTTACATAATAGGTTCCCTCATGTTGCTGTATGTAAGCACTAATAACTCCTGTGGAATCGGCAGCTTTGCTTACCCCAAAAGCATCGGCAGTACTGTGCCTTTCCATGCTTGTTTGAATGGCGGTATCAAAAGCAGCATCTTTGTCACTTTTTTCTAAAAATACAGATTGTTCCCTTTTAACCTCAGGAGGAGTAAGGCTTTGTGATCCGGCAACATATACTATAGCCTGAAACCAGGTAAAGGCCCAAACCATACCCGTAAAGGCAATTATCGCAGCGATGGTAGATATATAAAAGCCCAGTATGTTATGGATGTCGTAGTTTTTGCGACGCCATTGGGTACTGTCTTTCCACTGAAATTTAAAGCGTTGTTTGCGGGCAGCCTTATTTTTAGGCCACCACAGTATAATACCTGTAATAAGCATTATCACAAAAATAAAGGTAGCCCAGCCTACTACGGGCTGTCCTATTTCGGTTTCAAGTAACAGGCTCCAGTGTAGCATTTTAATTATGTTGAAAAAGTCTTTCTTTTCATCATAAATGCCCAGTACCTTACCTGTGTAGGGGTCAGTATATACTGTATAGTAATAGTCTATATTCCTGAAATAGAATACGGAGTTTTTCTCGGTAGCTCCTTTATAACAAAAGAAACGTACCGATTTTTCGGGGTTGTTAAATACATCAACCCTGTTTATTATTATGGAATCGCCCAGTGTTTTTTGGGTT
The DNA here is from genome assembly GCF_036347315.1 of Flavobacterium sp. C4GT6. Taxonomy (NCBI): domain Bacteria; kingdom Pseudomonadati; phylum Bacteroidota; class Flavobacteriia; order Flavobacteriales; family Flavobacteriaceae; genus Flavobacterium; species Flavobacterium sp. C4GT6. The sequence continues at coordinate 180,394 of NZ_JAZGZU010000003.1, read as the reverse complement.
TCATTCCAAAGCTTGCTTACAGGCAGGCGTGTTTCCTTTACCTTAGGGACATAAATTTCATCCTTACGAATGGCTCCGTTTATTTCCTGGCTAAAAACATAAATGCACCCTGTTACCGACAGCAATAAAACAATGAGCCCGGATGCTAATCCGAGCCATAAATGGGCTTTGCCAACCCAGTGTTTGAAACCTTTTTTCTTTTTACCTTTCTGCTTACTCATCAGGCTTTATTTTTATCCAAGAGGGATTGCATAAGTGGCAGAATGCCATATAAATTGATAATCCTGTCCGTTGTAGCTTCCCGGTACTTCTTCTTTGTGGGTTACCTCAAGGATGTACTTTGTGTTCCACGGTAATGTAAAACGGATTTCACCCTTTTCATCAGTATATACTTTTTTAGACCATAGGTCAGAAATGAATACAGTTACTTCCTGTTCCTTTACCGATTGGCCTTTATATAAAACTTTTAAAACGGTTTCACCTTTCTCAGTATGTACTTTTTTAGTAAGATCAACAATTGTAAGTCCCTCAGGATTTATAGCGGCAGTTTCGGCAGTTTTATTGCCTACTTCCACTTTTGCTACCGAGTGGTAATGGGTTTTAAATATTCCGAAATCGTACTGAGTATAATCTACCACATCAATTTCATTATTATTAAGCACTACGGTATGTGTACCGTTTGCTTTTGGCGTAAAGTAACCGCTGTAAAAAGTTTCTCCGGCTTTCATTTCAAGTTGTTGTTTTTCTCCGTTTGGAGCCACAACCCATACCGTAAACTTTTTCATTTTATTAAACGCTTCGCCGTTTACTTCTTCAATCATACCATAGGTATATTCGCCAAAATAAACCTTTACTTCCTGTTTTTGGTTTACTTTACCTGTCATAGCGGTTTCTACCCACATGAAGTGTGCGAAAGAGTTTGCTGAAACCAAAAGTAAAAGCAATAATAAAACTGATTTTTTCATGGTGTTTATGTAAATTAAAACATCCCCTTCTATTACAGGAAGGGGATTGTTTTGTTATTATTTCTTAGAAGTTATACGTTAAGTTAGCAGCAAAAATTCTTGGTTTTTGCGGGCTGATTGTAGACCAACCTTTAAAGTATTCCTTATTTGTAATGTTATCCATTTTAAGAGTGATGCTAAAGGCTTCTGCATTATAGAAAACAGATGCATTTAACACGGTGTACTCAGGAAGTGTGAATGTACCACCCAGGTTACGGTTAAATATTTTGTTCTCACTACCGTAGTTACCACCAAATCCAAGACCGAAACCGTTTAGTTTACCTGTAGTAAACTTATAGCTTGCCCAAAGGCTTGCCAAGTTTTGCGGACCTGCACTCTCTGGTCTTCTGCCTACAAAGTCGTCACCTTCTGCCGCTTTATCAAGACGGCTGTCGTTGTAGCTGTAACCTGCTATAATGTTAAGTCCGTTTACAGGGCTTGCCACTACACTGGCTTCAAAACCTTTACTTGTGCGCTCCCCACCCTGAGTATACTTATTTGGGGCTACCTGTAGTACAGTGTTTGTTACTTTAATATCGTAATAGCTTAATGTAGCTGTTACTTTATTGTTTATTAGGTTTAATTTAGTACCTACTTCAAACTGATCGGCCTGCTCTGGGTCAAAAGTGAAAGTTTCCTCTCCTGTACCCGAAACGATTGGGGCTACATTGCTAAATCCGTTCATGTAGTTAGCGAAAACCGATACTTTATCAAGAATAGGCTGGTATACTAATCCGAATTTTGGAGAAAGCGCCGTTTGGTTATAATCGTCTGCCTTAGTGCTAAGGTTACCTTTGTTAGCAAAACGGTCTACCCTTAAACTTAACATAGCCGATAGGGAAGGGGTAATGTTAATAACATCTGAAGCATAAGCACTGAATATTTCCTGACTTGTTTTTATAGGGTTTATTTGACTGTTTCCTAAAAGAGCATCAGTACCTGCCTGTGTAAGCACGCCTGTTTCATCTGTATAAGCAGCAGGATCTGTTATACCTAATACAAGTTCATTAAACTGTTGTAGGTTGTCACCTATGTAAATTGCACCATTTGTTACATAAGGGCTGCTGTTGTTTGTTACGTTTCTGTTAAAGTAGTCAAAACCTACAACCATTCTGTTTCTAAGGCCTGCGATATTAAAGTCGCCAATAAAGTTTTGCTGAATATCTGTACCGTAGGTTTCAGAGTTTTGTTTGTTGATGTAACGGTTAAGTACGATACCTTCTGTTACCGGAGTATATTGAGTACCTTCATATAAGTATGAGTAGTATCCGTCTGATTTGGCCGATGTTCTTGAGAATACAGTTTGAGATGTCCACTGCTCAGATATTTTATAGAACATTTGTCCCTGTATACTGAAGGTAGGTGTTTCAATGTATAGGTCGTTACCGGTGTATGAGCGGTAGCTGTCATATTTCAATTCGTTCATGTCATGAACTCTAAGTTCAGCACCTCGGTCAAGGAAAAGCATTGTTTGGTTAGTACTTTTACCGTTGTAAAATTCAGTATTAACAAGGAAAGACAATTTGTCGTTCACCTTGTAAGAGATAGATGGCGCTACAAAAAGTGATTTTTTGAATCCTGCATCCTGAAAGCTGTTCTCTGTGTGGTAAGCCGCATTTAAACGGAAAAGAGCATTTTTACTGTCGTTTAGCGGAGTGTTAACATCTACAGTGAAACGGTTTAATCCGTAAGTACCTGCAGTGTATGACATGTTTCCGCCAAAGTAATTGTATGGCTTTTTAGTATTTATGTTAATTAAACCACCGTAAGAAACCAGTGAGCTACCAAATAAAGTTCCCGACGGACCTTTTACAACCTCAATACTCTCCATATTAGCTGGGTCTGGGCTACCGTTTGTAATACTTGGTAAGCCGTTAACCAATGTTGGCTGTACTGCAAAACCTCTTAAAGAGAAATAACCGGCACCATCGCCACCACGACCTGTAGATTCCCATAGTTTGTCTATACCAGGCGCATTTTTAAGAGCATCGTCAAAGTTAGTAACTACCTGCTCTTTTAAAAGCTCGCTTGTAATAACGTTATATACCTGAGGGTTTTCTATATCCTTTAAAGGCATTTTAGAAACTACCCTGCTTTGTGTTCTGGTAAACTTATTTCCTTTACCGTCAATTACCACTTCGTTAAGCTCTTCAAGGCTTTCAGATAGGGTAAAGCTTTTTGTTATGGTTTGTCCTGCCTCAAGGGTAATGTTCTCCTCTACCGGAGTAATACCGATGGCAGAAACACGAAGTACATAAGTACCCGGTTTGATGTTTTTGATTTCGTATTTACCTACCGAATTGGTTACAGCAGAAAAAGAAGAACCTTTAAGCACAACCGAAATGTTTTCGGCCGGTGTGTTTCCGCTTAAAGTTACAGTACCGTTTATTTTGGCTCTTTCCTGTGCCGATACAGTTACCGAACACATTAAAACGAAGCAAAACAGTAATTGCTTTAATATTGAGTTGTTCATTGTTTGTAATGGGTATTTGTTATGGGCACAAAAGTACAGGGCAATAAACAACCAGACAAATTATTTTTAATTATTCTAAATAAATGTAAAAAACGTTTATTTAGATTTATTATAATTAAAAAATTAGTCCTTTTTTTGAAAGAAGTGAAAAAAAATCAGGTCATGAGTTAAATATTAATAGTGATATAATGGCTTTTTTGAAGTGTAAAACCAAAAAAAATAGCCAAACAAGATTGCTTGGCTATTTACAAATTATATAATTGAGTATTAATGAAGGGTAGGTTCGGCAGGTTTTTTCTTAAGCCAGATTTTAATTTTCTGTAGCATAAAGAACATAACCGGTACAATAACCAGGGTAAGGAACGTGGCGAATATCAAACCGTAAATAACAGTTTTAGCCAGTGGTCCCCAAAAGATTACGTTGTCACCACCCAGGTATATTTTTGGATTGTATTCAATAAACAGGTTAAAGAAGTCAATGTTAAGCCCTATTGCCAGTGGTACAAGCCCCAGTACGGTTGTAATTGCCGTTAAAAGTACCGGTCTTAAACGGCTACGGCCACCTTCTACAATAAGTTCTTTATACTCTTCTTTAGTAAGTAGCTCGTCTTTATCCATTCCTTTTTCGGCCAGTTTACGGTCAATAAGGAGTTGGGTATAGTCAATAAGTACAATGGCGTTATTTACCACAATACCCGCAAGGGATATAATACCCATCATGGTCATGATAATCACGAAGTCATCGCCAAGGAATACCATACCGAAGAATACACCACCAAAGCTCAGTAATACCGATGTCATGATGATAATAGGTTTGGAAACCGAGTTAAACTGTGCCACAAGGATAAGTACAATACCACCCAGTGCAATAAGAAGCGCTTTAACAAGGAAGCCCATGTTTTTAGACTGCTCTTCCTGCTCTCCTGTAAAGGCATAAGTTATATCGCTTGGCATTTTGTAGGTTGCCAGTTCCTTTTTGATTCGTGCTACAATGTCGTTACCGTTATAGCCAGTGGTAACGTTAGAGTAAACAGTGATTACCCTTTTAAGGTTTTTTCTTTTTATAGTATTAAAGGTAACAGAGTTCTTAGCATCGGTGATGGCAGATATTGGTACCTGTACCAGTTGCCCGTTTGCCTGATTTCTGAATGTTACCGGCTGATTGTAAAGAACAGCGTTGTCATTACGCTGATCTTCCTCCAGTCTTACATTAATTTCATAGTCATCTTTCCCTTCCTTGTAAGTCGATATTTTTTCACCATATATAGATCGTCTAAGGGTTTGTCCTACCTGGCTTGATGTAATACCAAGCTGACCCGCCTTATCAATATCTACCCTGATATCTACTCCCGGTTTTTGTTTGTTTACATCTATTTTAAGTTCTTCAATACCAGCGATGTTTTTGGTATTAATAAAGGCTTTCAGTTGCTCTGCCTCAGCAAGCATCTGGTCATAATCCTCTCCGGTAATTTCGATATTAACCGGATAACCTGCCGGCGGACCATTTTGTTCTTTCTCTACAATTACCGATACCCCTGCATAACCTTTAACAGCATTCCTGATTTCATCCATCACATCCTGGCTGTTTTTACCTTTACGGTATTTAAACTCAGTCATGGTAAGTGTAACCTTACCTCTGTGAGGCATGTCGTTTTCAGATCCGCCATCGGTTTGCGGGTTTCCGGCACCCTGTCCTACCTGTGCAATGGCACTTTCTACCATGTAGTTGCTGCCGTCTTCCACATATTGTTTGGCAATTTTATATACCTTTTCCTCTATGATTTTGGTAAAGGCATCGGTTTTCTTAATGTCTGTACCTTCCGGGAACTCTATATAAACCATAATTTGGTTCGGTTGGTTTTCCGGGAAGAATAATACGTTAGGCTGACTTACACCAACAGCAATAAACGATGCGATAAGTATACCAAAGGTACCTATAAAGAACAAGCGTGGTCTGTAACCTGTAAGTGCAAAATCAAGGAAGTTTTGGTATTTGTTTTCAAGCCAAACCAAACTGTTTCTCTGGAACTTGTCCATACGTTTAAGCAGGAAGTACTTGTATACCCACATCATGATTACAAAGAACAGCATAAGGTTACCCATACCTTTTGCAGCTCCAGATCCACTTGAGAAACCTATAACAAGAGTTATTAACCCTATACCCCCAATAATGGCACTAAGCAATATCATTTTCTTTTTAGGCATCTCTTTCTCTTCAAGCCTCATAAAGTCTGAAGTGAACATAGCGTTAATAACCAGTGCCACAAACAGTGATGAACCCAGTACGATAGAAAGCGTCATAGGGAAATAGATCATGAATTTACCCATAGTACCCGGCCACAAACCAAGCGGGAAGAAGGCCGCCAGTGTAGTAGCAGTAGAGGCTATAATAGGCCATGCAATCTCACCAATACCTTCGATAGCTGCTTTTTTGCGCGACATACCCTGACTCATAAGTGAGTATACGTTTTCTACAACCACAATACCATTATCTACCAGCATACCCAGTCCCATTACAAGGGCAAAAAGTACCATGGTGTTAAGGGTAATACCCAGTGCTGCCAGTATCATGTATGACATGAACATGGATAACGGGATAGCTATACCTACGAAGATAGCATTGCGTAACCCAAGAAAAAACATAAGTACCACAACCACCAGTACCACACCAAAAATGATGTTGTTTACAAGGTCGTCTACCTGGGCAATGGTTCTTGTAGACTGGTCATTAGCATAGGTAATATTAAGCCCTTTAGGGAAATAGTTTTCCTGTGCCTTGCTGATTATCTCCTTAACGCCATCTACAGCTTCAACCATGTTTTTACCGCTACGCTTTTTGATGTCAAGCATAACTACAGGGTTGCCATATTCCCTGGCATAAGTGGTTCTTTCTTTTTCTTTAAAGGTAATTTTTGCTATATCCTTAAGGTATACTTTACCGTCCTGATGCTTAACGATAATGTTGTTAAGCTGTGCCGGATCACTGATTTCACCAATTACCCTAATATTTTTCTTGATACCGTCTAACGTTACACTACCACCAGATATGGTTTTGTTCTCATATTTTACGGCATTGATAATATCGTCAAAGCTTACTTTTGCAGAGGCCATTTTGTAGATGTCTACAGCAATTTCGACCTCTTTGTCTTCTGCACCACGAATGGCAGCTTCTTTAATTTGCGGAAGCCTTTCTATGTGGTCTTCAAGATATTCGGCAAACTCCTTTAGTTTCTCCGATGTAAAGTCACCCGTAAGGTTAACGTTTAGTATAGGAGTCTCCTCGGCAATGTTAAGGTCAAATACGTTAGGCTCTACTTTAGCACCACCGTCAAGGGTTGGCCACTCAGTATCAGCCTTTACCTTATCTACCTTATCTTTAATCTTTTGCTTAGCATCTTCAACAGTAATATCCTCATCAAACTCCACCAGTACCATGGAATAGTCTTCCAGTGTGTTTGAGGTGATTTTTGTAACCCCCGATATGTTGTTAAACTCGTCTTCAAGGGGTTTGGTTATTAGTTTCTCCACATCCTCGGCAGAGTTGCCGGGATTTATGGAGCTTACATATATCTTAGTCTCCTTAATTTCAGGGAAGCTTTCCCTTGGCATGGAATAGTAGGAGATAAGTCCGCCCAGAAATAAAATAGCCGTGATAACATAAACTGTCATCTTGTTGTTAATGGCCCAGGTGGAAATACCGAAACTTTTCTCTATTTTTTTACTCATTTTGGTTGTGTTATGAGTTTGTTTTATTTAATGATTTCTACAGTTGAGCCTTCTTTTATACTCTTAGCACCATCGGTAACAATTTCGTCGCCTTTTTTGATACCTGATTTGATCTCAACATAACCTTTAGAAGTATAACCGGTTTCAATGGTTTTCTCAACAGCTTTGATTTCTTCTTTGTTAGATTTGTCTAAGCCGTATACTACAAGTCTTCCGCCTGCTTTTTGCTGAATAATTGTTTCAGGAAGCAATAGGGCAGTGTCGGTTTTGTAATCTTCAATTTTAAGTACTGCTACCTGATTAGGGCGTAATAGGTTGTCTGGGTTTGGAAGTGCTACCTCAATACCAAAAGTTCTGTTATTAGGGTTAATGTAGTTACCTACCTGACGTACTTTACCTTTATAAGTTTTACCAATAGCGTTAAGATGTACCTCTACAGGTGCACCAAGTTTTAGCTGACTTAAATAGGTTTCAGGCACGGTAGCTGAAACATACATGTCGCCAAGGTTTACTATTCTGAACAGTTCCTGACCTGGAGCTACAACTTTACCTCTTTCAGTCATTACCTCGTCTATAGTTCCTGTAAACGGAGCTCTTACTACCGATTTGTTTAATTGTGACTGAAGCTGATCTACCACTTTTTGCTGACTTTCCAGTGAGGTTTTAGCCTGTAGGTATTGTATTTCACTACCTATTTTTTGATCCCAAAGCCTTTTCTGTCTGTCAAAAGTAGTCTGCGACAGGCTTAACTGCGCCTGAGCCTGTGCCAGCTGTGCGCTAATACCACCATCGTCTATTCTTGCCAGTACCTGTCCTTTAGATACTTTTTGCCCGGCTTTTACATTAAGCTGTTGCAGTATACCAGATATCTCTGGGTAGATAAGTATGTTTTGTTTAGTATCTACATTACCCTGTATCTCTATATAGTGTACAAACGATGTATCCTTAACGGTTATGGTTCTAACAAGTACACGGCTTCTGTTAGGGTCAAGTGAATCGATTGCTTTATCTATTTTGGCAAGATCGGCAGTCAATTTATCATATTCGGTTTGTACCTGTTCGCGTGCTTCCCTTATCTTTTTTATATCATTGGTGTCAACGACTTCGTCTACGTTTAATTTCTTTTCCCCGCATGAAAACATCATAAGGGATAGTGTAGTGATATATGCTAATTTTTTCATCTCTTAAATTTTAGGTGTTTTATTGTGCGGTTAGTTTTTCAAGGGCAGCCCTTTTGTTTATCACTTCGGTCATAGACTCCAGAAAGCTTTGCTGTGCCGAATACAACTGGCGTTGTGCTTCGGTAAACTCAAAACTGCTGGATAAACCTTCTTTAAATTTTATTTGTTGTTTGTTCTCAATACGCTCTGCAAGCTTAAGGTTGTTTTTTGAAGTAAAGTATTCTTCAATACTGTACTCATACTCACTTTTAGCGCGCTGGTATTCCAGTTTAAGGTTTTGCTCCAGCTCTTCCTGTTGTGTTTTTGCCTGCTCTAAAGCGATTCTTGCCTGCTGTGTCCTGGCACTACGTCCAAGGCTGCTGAAAATAGGCACGTTAAGACTTAACCCTAAGTACGAATAGTTTAACCATTGCTGATTTCTCTGGAAGAAATCAAAGCTGTCATTAAACCCGTTGTAACCAAAAGCAAGGTTTGTAGAAAGTGTAGGTAGTGCTTTGCTCATTTCCTGCTTCATTAAAAGCTCTTTCTGAATGGTGTTTATCTGTCCCAACCTGTAGTCAATATTCTGTTCTACATTAAAACCTTCTGCTGCAACGGTAATATCGAGGTTATCTGTGGTCAGGTCTTCCAGATTATCGGTAAGTGCAAGCTGATCTTCCAATTCAATACCTAATATTATTTTAAGCATATTAAGGGAAATTTCCCTTACCCTTATTGAGTTTTTAAGGGAGCTGTTAATGGTAGCAAGTGTAATGGAAATTTGTTCCACATCTTCCTCTTCCGATAGCCCGTTTTTAAAGCTTTCATTGGTTTCGCGGTAATTTTTTTCCAGTGTTTCCTTGTTTTTTTCAAGGATGCGAACACTTTCTTCCAGTAGCAATACATTACCGTAAGCGTTAATAACCTGTTCTTTTACGTCGATGTCTGTTTTTTGCTTAGAGCTTTCATAGTAGTCCAGATATACCCTTGCCGCTTTAAGGCCTACTATGTATGTTCCGTCAAAAATCAGCTGATTAAGTGTAGCCTTAGCATCTACCGAATGCTTTGTGCCAAAGGCCACTTCTACAAATTCGCCCGGGTTACCACCGAAGAATTCGGCAGGTACAACCGACTTTTGCAGCTCGAAATTGTACTGGTAATTACCGCTTGCGCTAATTTGTGGTAAACCCGTTGCAATGGTTTCCCATTTTTTCTTGTTTGCAGCTTCTATATCCCTGCCCGAGTTTATAACCTTGTAGTTATATTCCATGGCATGCTGTATTGCCTCGTTAAGGCTAAAGGAATAGCTTTGGGGCTCTTCCTGTGCCTGTGAAGGGAGTACAGACAAGAGAATCAATGCAGCAGCAAAACGCCTTATGGCTTTACCGTTTAAAGAATTGATGATTTTCTCCATACTAACTGTGTTAATTGATTTGATGATTATTATTTAAAAAGGGTATCCATTACTATTTTCTTACGCTCGTCTATAAGTGAATCGTAAGCTTCATTACTCATGCCCATGCTTTCCTGTAAAAGGGGGCGCATAGAAACAGGGAAGGAGGTAAGCGATATAAGGTTTAGCATAAACTGTTCAGGCCTCATTTTGGCTATATTGCCTTTTTCCATCTCTAAAGCTATTTCAAGGTAAAACTTGTCCAGCATCCTGTTCATGGTATCGGGATCTTTAAAACAACTTCCCTGATTCATTTGTGTAACCATATATATTTCCAGATAAGGGTACTTTTTTGCCTGCTCAAAAAACAGGTCAAGGTATTTCTCTATTTTTTGGTGGAAAGGCAGGTCAGAAAAAATAATCTGTTCTGCTATGGCATTTTCCTTGGTTTGGGCATCTTCAAAAACAATTTCAAAGAGATTATTTCTGGATCTGAAATAGTAGTTTATCAACGTCCTGTTTACACCTGCGGCATCGGCAATCTCCTGTGTTGTGGCCTTAAAACGGCCTTCGCCAAAAAATACTCTTTTGGCGGTTTCTTTAATCAACTCTTCGGTGTCTATGTCTATTTCCTGTATTGACATATTTGTTTAACTTTAATGTTTGACATTTTTGTTAACGCAAAAGTCGGCTGTTTGTAACAAACTTTTATGTTAAATTTTATTTAATCGGTTTTTATCAAACCCTCCAGTATGCTTAATCCTTTTGGTGTGACTATGGCTCTTAAATGATATTCTAAGAATTTTTGTGTAAGCTCATATGCATTAAACTGGTCTGTAGGAAAAACATCACTATCCTTAATACCGGTTAATCCGGTAAAATACATTCTGGATATAAAGTTTACATCTATATCCGGCCTGTATAAGCCGTGTTCTATGCCTTTAGCCTGGTTTTCTATCATACAGTCATTCATCTTTTCAAACTGTTTGGCGCGAAGGCATGAGAATATTTTTGGGAAAAACTTTTGCAGCTGATAAAACGGAGAGGCACTCTCGTTGTTTAACTGCTGCATCATAAAGCTACGTATGATAAAAATCTCTTCAATAGAGTTTTTATCCTGCTCCCTAATGTTATCTATACCGCATGATACTGTTTCAAACAAATGGTCGGTACTTGCTTCTACCAGGTCGTTTTTGTTTGCAAAGTGCTGATATATGGTTTTTTTAGATATTCCCAGCTCTGTTGCAATGTCGTCCATGGTAACGCTTTTAAAACCATAGGCAAGAAACATTTCGTTTGCTTTTTTTAATATAGTATCTCTCATTCAATGTATTAAGATGAGGGCAAATGTATGAAGGAAACTTTTAAAACCAAAAAAGTTTCCGTAGTTTTTTTGTAAAATTTCATCAAAAAAATAATACTTGGTTAAAAAACTGAAAGGGTTTACTTTTGCAAAAAAATATTTCATGCAAGCTATATCGCACTATCAGCAGGTAATTTCAGATTATTTCAATGCACTTTCAGTAGTAAAAGATCCGGTTAATTTATATGAGCCAGCAGCCTACATTTTATCGTTAGGAGGTAAAAGAATGCGCCCGGTGCTCACTTTAATGGCTGCCGAAATTTTTAATGCCGACTGCAAAGAAGCTCTTCCGGCGGCAGTAGCAGTTGAAATTTTTCATAATTTCTCACTGGTGCATGATGATATTATGGACGATGCCCCTCTGAGAAGAGGTAAGGAAACCGTGCATGAAAAATGGAATACCAATACCGCTATCCTTTCGGGAGATGCTATGCTTATAATGGCCTACCGTTATTTTGAGGCTTATGAGCCGGAGACCTTCCGTGATTTGGCAAAGCTATTTAGTAAAACAGCACTTGAAGTGTGTGAAGGGCAGCAGTGGGATGTTGATTTTGAGGAAAGGAATGATGTAACCGTTCCGGAATATCTTAAAATGATTGAATACAAAACGGCAGTGTTAGTAGGTGCAGCCATGAAAATGGGTGCTATAGTGGCAAACACCTCTCAGGAGAATGCCGATTTGATTTATGACTTTGGCCGAAATCTGGGTATTGCCTTCCAGTTACAGGACGATTACCTGGATGCTTTTGGTGACCCCGAAACTTTTGGTAAGCAGGTAGGTGGTGATATTATTGAAAACAAAAAAACGTACCTTTATTTAATGGCGCTGCAACACGGTGACGACGTTAGTAAAGAGCAGCTTAAAGAGTTGTTTTGCCTGCAGCCGGAAAACAGTGATGAAAAGGTGGAGGTAGTAAAGAATATTTTTACCACAAGCGGAGCTGATGTTCAAACCAAAAATGCTATTGAGGAGTATACACTTAAAGCATTTGATATGCTGGAAAAACTGGATATTGATGATAGTAAAAAAGCCATGCTTAGGGCTTTTGGTGAAAACTTAATGCAACGCAAGGTATAATGTATACAGCTCCTGCCAATACTGATTTACTGCTTTCTGAAGCACAGAAAGAGTCGCTTTATGTTAAACTGGTTGAACAGGTTAATAAGGACTTTGCGCTGGCAAATGAACCGGTAGATTTTGATGTTGCCATTACTCCTATAAACATTAAAATGGAGCTACATGAAAAGGTGTATAAGCTAATTCAGTATAAATTTGGCGAATACCTTAACCTGCTGTATATAATAGATGTTCCTGAAAAAGAAATAAAAAGCCTTAATGGGGGCGATCTTAGCGAACTGGCCGAACAGGTAGCTTTTTTAATACTTAAAAGGGAATGGCAAAAGGTATGGTTTAGAAACAGGTTTTAATTATAATAACACACCTTAACAATGCAGAAAAAGATATCATTTTTAACGAAGATTTTTATAGTAAGTATTAGCGGAGTCATTTTTACCTGGCTTTTTTCTTCGTTTCTGCATTATGTTGACTGTTATAGTAACTTCCTTTTATGGATGGTGTATTTAATGGTATATGCCTTTTTACTTTCATCGCTAATTTCTTTTGTTTCTCTGCTCTTCTTTTTAGGTAAGCGATATTTTTGCAGGTAAATTCTTTAAAAATATTCCTATCATCAATTAATACAAAAAGAGATTTATATATTTATAAATCAGTTTAGAATACTCTGTTTTGTTAACCTTTAAGTACAGGTGGAATTATGAGAGTTATTAGTATTGTTATGCTTTTTCTTTTGGTATCATGTTCTTCAAAAAAGATTATGTTTGAGTATGATTTGGTAAAAAGTGGGCTTTCAGAACCAAATAGTTGGTTTCCTCAAAATACGGCATATATTCCTACGGATGAAGAAAGAAAACATTTTGACAAAGTTTTGGATTCATTCTTAAAACTGTATAAAAACATAGAGCTAAAGGAATACATGTTCGAGTATATTTTTTCTAAAAATAAATACGGAGAAGTTGAGGTGTGGTTTCAGGCGTCATACTATTATTCAGGTTTTATGGATGAAAAAATGGATGGTCCGTGTATATTTGGTGACCCCGGAGGTTTTTTGCATTATGCATCAATAAATTTAACTCGAGATAAGGCTTATTTTTTCAGGCTTTTAGATCCGCAAAATCCTTTCGATCATGAAGGGGTTAAGTGTTATTTTTATATGAATGGAAAGACAAAAGAAGTGGTTAATAACCTTTCAATGATTTACGATACCGAAATTTGGAGGGATTTTGATTTTGAAGACTGGGTTTCTGTAGATAATGCTGATGAATAAGCCTGATTGTAAAGTGTTTTTCCCTAATCTCTTTAATAAAGAAGAGGTTGATTTATATATTAAACTGATAAAATGGATTTAAGGTTTACGTTTGAATTAAGAAATAATCCGTATAAAAATGAATCTGGTTCTGAATATGAAATTTGGAGCAGGATAAGTTTGTCTTTTAATGATGAGTTGCTTTTTGAGCAGGAGTGGAATTTACTCCCAGTTGTTGAATGGTATTATAGAGTAAGGTATAATCTTGAAAAAGAAATCCCAATTAACAATCCTGATGATTTAAGTATAGCCGAACTAAGAAGTTTACTGTTTGATAATATTGAAAATTACAGCATTGATGATTACCTGCATAAGCTGGAAGATTATTTTTCAAATCATACTTTTACCCTGAGTGGAACTTTTTTGCCTACTTTCTATATCGGGCTTAATAATAAAAGGATAGGAGAGGTGTCTTATTTTGAAAATGGTAATTATATAGTTCATAATTTTATGATGACTGATTTTTTAAAACATCTCGAGTGTGAAATCAATACGGTTTTATTGGAATGGAAAAACTCAGGTTTTTATACTGATGAGGCATATGGTTTGGTTTATGATATACAGGAAAAGCATAATGTCAAAATTGTTTAATTAAAACACCCTTGTAGGTTTTATAGGTATGGCAAGTATTGAAGAAGTAAAGGTGAGACTGTTGAATAATGAAATAGAAAATTTATTTTTAGATTTTGATGTTAATTCTTACGATAAGCATGGTAATAACATACTGCATTATTATCTGAAAAATAGTGAGAGTTTGGCTATTGACAGTAAACAGTTTCTTGATATGTTGTTTAGTGAAGGGTTTGATTTGAATTCACTACAGTCAAAATCGCCTAAAAGCAGCGCATTGCATTTAGCTGTTAAACTTAAAAAACGAGATTTGGTTGTTCAGCTTGTGGAGTATAATGTAGATATAGATGCTGTAGATGAAGAGGGTAATACGCCATTATGGATTGCCGTTATGTGGTATAGAAATGATGATCCGTTTTATATTAGTTATTTATTAGAGAAGGGAGCAGATAAAAATATTGAAAACAAACACGGAGTATCTCCGTTAGGGCTTTCTAATGTGATGGCAAATTATGATTCTAAGCCACTTTTAAAGAAATAAAGTCGTCTGTGTTTAACTTAACGGCTTGTGAAAGCGGATGAAGAATAATTGCTTCCGGTAATAGAAATACTTAGTCAATGAAAAAACTATATTACTTTTTAATAATTGGTGTCTTTATATCTTCTCTCGGTTTTTGTCAGGAGGGAAAGAAATATTTTTTTGACGATGTAAAATACCTTAATCTTCCGGTTGTAGTTGATGATTTTAACTTTAGCGAAATTGATAACTATACTCCCGTGAGGTATGGAGATGTTTCGGGGCTTTTAAAAAATGAAGACAATTCTTTTTCGCTTATACTACCCAATAATGAAAGTATTATTTATGTGTATGGTAAGTTTGATTATCATGATTGTCTGGCAGTGATTTTATTTTTTAAAAATGAGGAAACAAACACACCAACGTGTTTTCTGAATTTGTATGATAAGAATCAAAAACTGGTTAGTTTTGAATGTATTGCCTGGAGAACGGAATTAGAGTCTAAGTCTGCGGTAGTATATCCTAACAGGATTGTGGGTAAATTAAGTCCTGAGAATACTACTGAATATATGGTTTATAAACAGATGGATGGATTCTTCCCTTTTTATAGGTTAGATTGTGAAGAGTCGGACTGTATAGATTTTAATAGGAAAACAGATGTAATACCTCAAAGAGAAATGAAAACACTTTCTTTTGGGAAGGTTTTTTTTGAACAAAACCTAAATCTTATACCGTTAAAATTTTGCTCTCCTCAGGCTGACTTAGCAGAGTTGCCCGGTATGGATGAGGTAAGATTGTTAAATGGTTGTTTTATTGATTCAAAAGTGCTGGCAGATAAAAGGATAATAGTTTTTTATTTAAGTGCCTATAATTCGGTTAAGGAGGTAGGGTACCTGCTTTTTGATGAGAATATGGTTTTGTTAGGGGGTAAGCAAATAGCTTCCAGTTTTATTGATAATAATGGGGAGGTTACTTTACAGGAGGCAACTGTTATTGAGGGAAATGGATTGTTAGCTATTTCACTTAAAGGGCAGAAATCAGCAGGGATAACATTTAAATTAAACTAAATGTCGTAATGTGATTATGAATTTATTTGAAGAGTGTATTGAAGTTCTTGGGGAGTCTGCCAAGGTGTTAGATAAAACTGAAACAGCTGTAGTATTTAAAAAGTTTGAAAATAGTGTACCTATTACCTGGTATGGTAGGATTGATTGGGAGAATTTAAACGATTTTGAAGAGATACAAAACTCAAGAGAAATACTAAATCATATTAGTGCTGAGGATAAGTGCCTTGTGTTGTGGAACGACATGTCATTGCCGGTTATTGAAACTACTGTTGCTTCTTTTCTGGAAAATATTGACGATGTTTTAGCGGTTAGTTTTGATACATGGTTGGTTGTGAATTCAAAAAAGGTAATAATTGAGTTCTTTCATGACAGGCTAATAAAATTGGTAAAAACCAATTAAGGGCTATTGGGGTAGCTTTTTTAATTGAAAGGCTAATGTGTTTGAACCTAGTTTTTAATAGTGAATTTTTCCTCTTTGTTGTCGGTTTTTAAAATCAGAATATTTTCAGATTTAGTTATAATCTGATAACGAAGTGTGTCTTTCGGTTTTTTAATTATCAGGTACTCTCCAACTTTGTTTTCTGCTTTAGGGTATATGTATATGGAATCGATAAGTTCGTACTCGTAAACTTTGTCTGCGGTAAACTTCATATCCTTAAAAAAAGCCAGTCTATTTTCTCTAATACTAATACCAGCCATAGAGTCGGTTTCGCTAATCCATTCGCCTGGATTGATTAGTTTTTGAGTGCTTGGTCTTAATGTTTTAAGAGGTTCTTTGCTGTTGTTGCAGCTAATTAGAAACATGCCTGTTGCTATTATAGTAAGAGTTAAGCATTTCTTCATTTTGTAAAATTAATTATTTGATATTTCTGTTATAATGAGCTAGCGCAGTTGGTATGATTTAGAAAGATAGTTGTGATTTCTTAATTACTATTCTACCTCCCCTGTAAATAAAATAAACAACTTTTTATTCCGGTCTTTCTATATCCATTATTTCGTGGTTCTCCAGCATTACTTTAAGGTCGGTTTTCATTACCGGATAACTTTCTGTGGTAAATGGTTTTTGTGAAAGTTCTTCAACGCCACTTAACCTATCGGTCATGTATTCATTTTCAAA
This sequence comes from Flavobacterium sp. C4GT6, assembly GCF_036347315.1. NCBI lineage: Bacteria > Pseudomonadati > Bacteroidota > Flavobacteriia > Flavobacteriales > Flavobacteriaceae > Flavobacterium > Flavobacterium sp. C4GT6. Next base: position 163,620 of record NZ_JAZGZU010000003.1, on the reverse strand, counting down.
AAAATACACAGTATTGCCTTCTACTTTGTCTACTTTGTAAATGGTGTACTGTTCGTCAGGAAGTCTAACCTCATAAATGTCACCTTTTTGAGGTGATAGTATGAGTTCGGTATTTTCAGAGTATTTTTGTTCTCTGGATGCGAAAATTGCAATAAGAATAAGCCCAATAATGCCAAGACCTGTATACATCCATATAGGTGTTCTTATGCCTGACTTTATCTCTTTGTAGCCGTTTAAGTATTTTTCGGGAAAGTTTTTTTTCTCTAAAAGGTGTTCGCAGTTAGTGCATTCTGAAATGATTTTTTTCCCTGAAGGGAAAAACGGAATCCAATAGGCATGAGCATAGCGCTGAATTATAAAGATGTTGATATTGGTTGGTTCCTGGCATTTAATACAGGTTGTTCTTATTTTACCGCGTCCAATTTCCTTGCGGGTAGACCCGACTCCGAATACTATCATGGTGTAGTTTTATTTGTTTTTGATGTTTAAAGTTTAATTCGGGGTTGCCTTGTATTCAGAGCGTTCTATTGGCTGGATTCCTAAAATAGTATTGTCGTTGTCAAAAAATACATTTACAAGTTTTGCAGGCGGAGTGTTGGTGTCGTTTTCGTATTTGTATTTTATCATTGGGTAAGAGTTGCCATCCTGCATTATTTGCATGCCTGCCATATATGGTATTAGTTTGCTGTCGCCTGTAAGTTCCGGTTTTATTTGGTTAATTAGTTCCTGAGTAATACTATGTCTTATTTTTTGTGAGCATAGGTTTTTAGCTTCCGCAAGGTTGTTGTTTTCTACACTGGTTATAAATTTTTTAAAGTTGCTGTCTAAAGCAGTTTGCTTTTCCTGGATTGAAGCCTGCGCATTCTGTTTGGATGTCTCTTTTAGGTAATATCTTATTTTGTGAGTCGTTGGGGTGGTTATAATTCCTTCCTTATTGTAATAGTTAGAAAGGGTAATGTATAATTCTGCCTCAGTATCATTTGTGTTCCATTCATCACTTTTCTTTATTCCGTTTTCGGTGGCCGCCTGCGATAAATCAGCAAGACTTCCTGTTGAGGTGCTTTCTCCGTATTTTGATGTGATGGTTGATAGGATACTGTTGTATTTTTTGATCATTTTTTTCTGAAATGACTGGGGTTTTGGGTTGTTTTCTTCGTCCTCAAAGTTGTTTACATCCCATTCATACAGTATTTTTTTTACGATAGAGTCGTTTTTGGTGAAATAATAATACACTAAAAGATCGGGTATTCCTTTTTCTTTTCGCTTAAAAATTAAAGGTTGTGCATAAGGGGTAATGAAATTTGTATTACTCTCGTATGGCTCACTTTTTATTTTTTGTTCAAGAATGATGTAGTAGTCAACCTTTTTGTTTTTTATTTTGGTTTCAATATTTGGTTCCTGTGCAAATAGAAAAGTATTCGCTGCTATAAATAGAAAGAGGGTTTTAAGTAACGTGGGTTGCATTTTAATGTATTTGGTGATGGTTTTATTGGTTGGTTAAAAATAAACCCTTATAAATGGCATCCAGGCTTCGCTGTAAACGTAGTCGTTGTCGTTATACAATACATTGTAGCGTATGCCGAAGGTTACATTTTGAGCGCGGTAACCTGCTCCTAAAAACAGTGCGGTATTCCAAAAATCCCTGTCCTGATTGCCATAAAAATCGGTATATCTCTCGTCAAAATCAAGATTTACCCTTAGTTGTTCCAGTTCGGCAGAAAGCTGTATTTGCGGTATAGGGTTAAAAACGTTTATTATTGAGCCTCCATACATCCACGATTCATAAAAATCCTTTTGTTGTACATAGGTTCCCTGCAGGGATAAACCAACGCCATAATACTGGTTAACTTCATATAATGCGCCCGGTGCAAGGGTAACATCGGTATAGTTATTTCCGAAGGAAGCGCCTATGGCACCGCCAAAACGTACCCTGCTCCAAAAATCACTATTATTTTGGGCTTTGGCGCTTATGCAACTAAGGCAAAAAGCCAATGCGATGCCCGTTTTTGTTAAAAAACTCAAAAAGCCTGATTTCATGTTGGTAAAGGTTGTAGGTTTATGAATATAAATATATAAAAAACACTGAAAGATTATTACAAATATTGTACTTTTGCATAAAATTTTTTAAAACAAAGGTCATAAAGACATTAGTATGGACAGGTTTTCCTTTTTAAACGCAGCACATACTGCTTTTTTTGCAGATTTGTATGAACAATATATAGAAAATCCTGACAGTGTAGAGCCTAGCTGGAGAAGTTTTTTCCAGGGATTTGACTTTGCAGCTTCGGATTACGGGTCAGGCTTATTTGAAGCCACTCCACAACAAAATGGCACAGCAGCGCCAGACTTTTCGGGAGTACCTGAAAAGATACAAAAAGAGTTCAAGGTACTTAACCTAATTGAAGGCTACAGGACAAGAGGACACCTTTTTACCAAAACCAATCCGGTTAGGGACAGAAGGACTTACACTCCAACCTTAGAGCTTGAAAACTTCGGGCTTTCCAACGCCGATTTAGATACTGTTTTTGATGCAGCAAAAGAGATCAATTTACAGCCTTCTACTCTTAGGCAAATCATCGATCACTTAACAAAAGTATACTGCCAGCACATTGGTGTTGAGTATATGTACATACGTAACCCTGAGGTTAGAAAGTGGATTCAGGACAGGCTTGGTGTAAATGAAAATTTACCGGCTTTCTCTGATGAGGCTAAAAAACACATCCTTTTAAAACTTAACGAAGCTGTTGCTTTCGAGAACTTCCTTCATACTAAGTATGTGGGTCAAAAACGTTTCTCGCTTGAAGGTGCAGAGGCTCTTATCCCGGCACTTGACGCCCTTGTCGAGGCTGCTGCCGAAAAAGGTGTAGAGCAGTTTGTAATGGGTATGGCACACAGGGGACGTCTAAACGTACTTGCTAATATTTTTGGTAAGTCAACATCAGATATCTTTAGTGAGTTTGACGGAAAGGATTATGATGATGATGCCCTGTTTGACGGTGACGTAAAATACCACCTTGGTCTTACTGCCGACAAGAAAACAAGAACAGGTAAAAACATAAATATTAACCTTGCACCAAACCCGTCGCACCTTGAAACTGTAGGTGCAGTGATTGAAGGTATTGCAAGAGCAAAACAGGATAAGTATTACCCTGAAGACAACTCTAAAGTACTTCCTATTGCGCTACACGGTGATGCTGCGGTTGCAGGCCAGGGTATAGTGTATGAGATTGTACAAATGGCTGGTCTTGACGGTTACAAAACCGGAGGTACTATCCATCTTGTAGTAAATAACCAGGTTGGTTTTACCACTAACTACCTTGATGCACGTACATCTACTTACTGTACAGATATTGCTAAGGTTACTCTTTCTCCGGTACTTCACGTAAATGCCGATGATGTAGAGGCAGTGGTGCACGCTATGTTGTTTGCGCTTGACTACAGAATGAAATTTGGCGGAGACGTATTTATTGATCTTTTAGGTTACAGAAAGTACGGACACAACGAAGGTGATGAGCCTCGTTTCACACAGCCAAAACTTTATAAAATAATCGCTAAGCACAAAAACCCAAGAGATATTTATGCTGCCGAGCTTTTAAGCAGTGGTGTAATTCAGGAAGGTTTTGTGAAAGAGCTGGAGCAGCAGTACAAAGCTGTGCTTGAAGAAAACCTTGAGGCTTCAAGGAAAAAGGATCTTACGATTATCACTCCGTTTATGCAAAACGAGTGGGAAGGGTTCTCTCAGGCTACAGAAGAGCAAATGCTTCAAAAAGTAAACACGGCATTCTCTAAAGAGATGCTTGACGAAATTGCTGAAGTTATCACGCAACTTCCTACAGACAAAAAATTCATTAATAAGATACAAAAGCTTATCAACGACCGTAAGGCAATGTACTTCGATAACGATAAGCTGGACTGGGCAATGGGTGAGCTTTTAGCTTACGGATCACTTCTTACAGAAGGATACAGCATTCGTTTATCCGGTCAGGATGTGGAGAGGGGTACATTCTCTCACCGTCATGCTGTTGTTAAAGTAGAAGACTCTGAAGAAGAGGTAGTGCTACTTAACAGGCTTAAAGAGCAAAACGGTAATTTCCAGGTTTATAACTCACTGCTTTCAGAGTATGGTGTTGTAGGTTTTGATTACGGTTATGCATTGGCAAGTCCAAGAACACTTACTATTTGGGAAGCACAATTTGGTGATTTTTCAAACGGTGCTCAGATTATGATTGACCAGTACATCTCGGCAGCCGAAGATAAATGGAATAACCAAAACGGTCTTGTAATGTTACTGCCACACGGTTATGAAGGTCAGGGTGCAGAACACTCTTCTGCGCGTATGGAGCGTTACCTGCAGCTTTGTGCTAACCACAATATGTATATAGCCGACTGTACTACGCCTGCTAACTTCTTTCACTTATTAAGAAGGCAGATGAAAACCACGTTCAGAAAGCCACTTATCGTGTTTACACCTAAGAGCTTACTGCGTCACCCTGCAGCGGTTTCTACAGTAGAGGAACTTGCAGAAGGAACATTCCACGAGGTGCTTGACGATCCGGCAGCAGATGCTAAAAAAGTAAAAACACTGGTATTCTGTACCGGTAAGTTCTACTACGATCTTGTAGCCGAAAGAGAAAACCTTGGTCGTGACGATGTGGCTTTTGTAAGGCTGGAGCAGCTGTTTCCGTTACCGATAGAGCAGTTAAAAGAGGTGATTGCCAAATATTCTAACGCCGACGATTATGTGTGGGCGCAGGAAGAGCCAAGAAACATGGGGGCTTACAGCTACATGTTAATGAACTTTACCGAGGTTAAGTTCAGGGTGGCATCATTAAAAGCCTATAGTGCTCCTGCAGCAGGTAGTTATACACGTGCTAAAAAACGTCATGCTACTGCTATAGCAATGGTTTTTGATAAAGATTTATTTAATTAATATCGTATTTTTGATTTTCAATAGATTAACAACAACGCAAATAAAATTATACTGACATGATTTTAGAAATGAAAGTTCCTTCGCCGGGGGAATCAATAACAGAAGTTGAGATTGCAACATGGCTGGTAAGTGACGGGGATTATGTAGAAAAAGACCAGGCAATTGCCGAAGTTGATTCAGATAAAGCAACACTAGAACTTCCTGCTGAGGCTAGCGGTATCATTACACTAAAAGCTGAAGAAGGAGATGCAGTAGCTGTAGGCCAGGTTGTTTGCCTTATAGATACTGGTGCGGCAAAACCGGAAGGATCTGCTCCTGCTAAAGAGGAGAAAAAAGAAGAGGCTCCAAAAGCTGAAGAGAAAAAAGAAGAGCCTAAGAAAGAAGCTCCTGCAGAGAAAACATATGCTACAGGAACACCTTCGCCTGCGGCAAGAAAAATATTAGACGAGAAAAACATTGATCCTGCTACTGTAACAGGTACAGGTAAAGGCGGTAGAGTAACTAAAGATGATGCTGTAAATGCAAAAGCCTCTATGGGTACTCCTACAGGTGGTAACCGTGCCAGTGAGCGTACTAAGCTTTCTATGCTTAGAAGAAAAGTGGCAGAGCGTTTGGTTTCGGCTAAAAACGAAACAGCTATGCTTACTACGTTCAACGAGGTGAACATGACGCCTATAAACAAAGTACGTGCTGAGTTTAAAGATGAGTTTAAAGCGAAACACGCTGGTGTAAGCCTTGGCTTTATGTCATTCTTTACTAAAGCAGTTGTTAGAGCATTACAACTATATCCTGATGTAAACTCTATGATGGATGGCGATTACAAAGTGTCTTATGACTTTGTAGACGTTTCTATTGCAGTGTCAGGACCTAAAGGACTTATGGTGCCGGTGGTAAGAAATGCTGAGGCATTAACTTTCCGTGGTATTGAGGCAGAGATTAAGCGTCTTGCCCTTCGTGCGCGTGACGGACAAATCACTGTAGACGATATGACAGGTGGTACGTTCACTATTACTAACGGTGGTGTATTTGGTAGTATGTTATCTACTCCAATTATTAACCCTCCGCAATCAGGTATTCTTGGTATGCACAACATTATTGAGCGTCCTATTGCTGTAGACGGTAAAGTTGAGATTCACCCAATGATGTATGTGGCACTTTCTTATGACCACAGAATTATTGACGGTCGTGAGTCTGTAGGTTTCCTAGTAGCGGTTAAAGAAGGATTAGAAAATCCGGTAGAATTGCTTATGGATGGTAATGCAAGAAAAGCGTTAGAACTATAATAAAAAGTCAGTATACAACGAAAAAGCCCCTGCAGTAATGCAGGGGCTTTTTTTATTTACCGAACAGATAAAGTGTAAATAAATACGATTAAGTGCGTTTTTTGTGTGTAAAATTAAAAGAGAATGCATAAGAGAATAAATTATGTTTATAAAACAGGTGTTATCGTATTGTATTTTAAAGAAAATATGTATAGCTTTGTTTTTATAAATAAAGTATTATGAAATTAGATGCTGTTTTTTTTGAAGATGCAAGTAAAGGTGGTGGAGTTATAAAGGCGACTATACATAAAACTGGTAAATTGGGCTTTTCTGCTGCTGCTCAGGAATTTATAGGGATTAATGAGAACACTTACTTTTTAGTAGGTTTTAATGAAGAAAATCAAGACGATTTTTTGTATTTGGTGTCTTCACCAGAAAATGATAAAGCCTTTAAAGTTTCAAAAGCTGGTGATTACTTCTATATAAATTTAAAGTATGTTTTTGATAAAAGAGGTATAGATTATAAAAATGAAACTATAATCTTCGATATTAAAAAAGAAACTGAAAATGATATTGAGTTTTATTTATTAACTAAAAGAAGCAGGTAAGAGGGATAGAAAATAAATAAAGGGTGAATAAACACCCTTTGGAAATTTGATAAGTTTTAAATTTAATGCCGTCCAAAGCTTTTAAATTTATTGAATGAATTGAGATTACCTCATCTCATGTTAAAAACTTCCACAAAAATAAGTTTTTAATAATTCTTTTCCAAAAATCAAATTCGGTTTTAACGCTTCATTACCGTAGAGGCTTAAAAAAACAAATAAGAAAAGAAATGAAAACAATTTTAGTTTCTTACAGAATTTCTCTGACGAATAAAGTTTCAGAGAAGCAAATTCTTAGTCGTTTTAACGGAGAAGACGACTTATTAAATACTATTAATGACTACTGTGACTATATTCATAGAAATATTGTGAGTTATACTGATAGTACTGGTAATCTTAGAACTTTTACCTTAGATGGTCTTCAGACCTTGAATAACGATAACAGAAACTTGTATGGCTATTTTGATTCGGCATATACAGGCGAAAAACTGAAGATTAAAGAAGGAGTTACTAATGATATTTTGTTCAATGTTGGTGAACGTGATTTACAAAGTAGAAATTTTTTCTTCTATATTGATGTTCCTTCAGGTGCTAAATATGCATATGTAGTAATACAAAAGAAATCGAATCATGCTATTAAAGGAGTTTTAGAAAATTCTTTTAATGACTTTTTAAAGTTTAAAGGCTTTTTGGATTATCGTGTTAAGTTAGAATATGCTCCAGATTATTTTCTTTTAAACAGAATGTTGGAATTTGGTGATTTAAAAGAGATTAAGTTAATAAGGAAGGCTCTTTTTTCTACTTTTGAAGAGCAGCTTTTAAGCGAGGGGACTCCTAATCCAGGGGTTTTTGAGAGGATTTTACGATTTAATAGCGATTCTCTTACTGTTGATTATAAAAATGTTTTATATCGTTTATATAGAGAAAGATATTTAGATTATCAGCAAGTACAGGTTTTCAATGAGTCTTTTGATGAAGTTTCTTTTGTTTTATCGCTTGATTCTAGAGATAAAACATTTTATGTAAAAGATAAGTCTAAAATTAGATCTAATATCGATGTGACGTCATTAGTGGAGTATTCTGATGGAGAACCTACTCTTGAATCTTTAATAAGGGTTTCAGTTGAGATTATAAGGAGTTCGAATTCTTCTAGTGGTGATAGCGATAGCGTAGCCGCATAATAAAAAAAGCCCCTGCATTGCAGGGGCTTTTTTTTATACTCTATCAAATATTAGTAGTGTACATCAAAAGTACCATCGGTAATGGTGATAAATTCATCATCATTGGCGAGGTTACTTCTAAAGATGCCCGAGAACGTTCCTTTTAAATGTCCGTCGCTGTTAACAGATACGTTGGTTTGGTATTCACCTTCATTAGCCACCATCATTTTGTTAGAAAGCTGGTAAGCAATAAAGTCGGGTGTAATGTTGCTACCGGTGTCCCCTAAGGCTATCTCGTAACGGAAAACACCTGTTTCCTCGGTATTTGATGAGGTAAGTACCAGTATGGTTTCTCCCGGTTGAGGTTCTGTTTGGGTAATAATACAAATAACGTGTTCCTTTTGTGTTCCCTCAAGTTTAAACTTAACCGACCCTCCTTGTGATGGGGTATCGTCTTCTTCGGTGCATGAGGTTAATGCAACGGTCATAAAGCTGAAAAGTATCAGCGAAAGTGCTTTTTTCATAATTTGAGTTGTTTGGTTGGTTGCGCAATATACAGAAAAAAGCTACGTGTAAAGGTCAGGTTGTATTATTTTAGATAAACGCAGTGATTGTAATAATCGATAATTGCTTTTCCTTTCATTAATATATCAGCGCCTAAAATACCTTGTACAGGTTTGGCTTTGTATTGCCTAAGCGCTTCGTTAACGTGAGACATGTCAAAAATTACCAGTCCGAAGTTTTTGTCCTTCCAGTGTCCCAGTCGCAGGGTATTTTTTACCGATGTTTGTGTGATCATACCTATACCTCCTGCTCCTGCAGCTTTAGTGTCAGAGTCGTCTGCGCTAAGTTCAAAACGTTCAATGCCTTCAAAATCCACACAACTGTTTGAAGCTCCTGTGTCCAGGATAAAAGTTCCTGCAATCCCGTTTATTTTTCCTTTTATTAAAAGGTGTTGTGTTTTTGATATTTTAAATTTTATACGTTTGTAGCCTTTTTCTTTAAGTGTGAGGTGTAAGTTTTCCATAATTTTTTATTGCATTCCAAAAATACTTTAAAATATGATATTATTAAGGCAAAAAACCATAAGGCTTTGTAATTTTGCAGCCCAAAAGCTTTTATGATGATTTTGACAGATACACATACCCATTTATACAGTGAAGAATTTAGCGAAGACCGCGACCAGATGATACAACGTGCCTTTGATGCCGGAGTTACCCGTTTGTTTGTTCCGTCTATAGATTCATCTTACACCCAATCCATGTATGAACTTGAGGCTAAATATCCTGATAATGTATTTTTAATGATGGGATTGCATCCTACTTATGTAAAAGATAATTATGAGGAAGAACTGGCTCATGTGGAGCGCGAACTTGCCAGCCGTAAGTTTGCCGCCGTGGGAGAAATAGGTATTGATTTGTATTGGGATAAATCGACATTAAAGCAACAGCAGTATGCCTTTAAACACCAAATACAGCTGGCTAAAAAATATAATTTGCCAATAAACATTCACTGCAGGGATGCTTTTGATGAGGTTTTTGAAGTACTGGAGTCTGAAAAAGGGGACGACCTGTTTGGAATCTTCCACTGCTTTACCGGAAATTTTGAACAGGCACAGCAGGCTATATCCTATAACATGAAATTAGGTATTGGCGGGGTGGTAACTTTTAAGAACGGTAAGATAGATCAGTTTCTTAATGATATACCACTCAGTAATATAGTATTGGAGACCGATTCGCCTTATCTTTCGCCTGTGCCTCACAGGGGTAAGCGAAACGAGAGTAGTTATACTAAACTGGTAGCTGAAAAACTGGCGCTTATTTATAATAAAAACCTGACTGAAATAGCCGAAATAACAACAAAGAATGCTTTGGATATTTTCGGGATTTAACGCAGAATTCCTGTAAAATTGATATTTTTTTTGTTTTTTTGTAAACTGTTTTAACCCTAAAGAAGTACATGTCGAAATTTGACCATATCAGGCCCTTTTATGATACCGAGGTGAATGAAGCTATTTGTAGCGTTGTAGATCACCCTATGATGAAAGCGCTTATGAGTTTTGCTTTCCCCGATGTTGAAGAAACGGTGTGGGCTGAGCAACTGAGAAAGACGCATTCTAAAAGGGATTTTCAGATTAATTTTATTTACCACGCCGTACAAAAGGTGTTGGAAAAAAGCTCAGAAGGCCTTACCACTTCAGGGTTCGAAAAACTGGAACCGCATACTCCTTACCTGTTTATTTCAAACCACAGGGATATAATACTGGATACCTCACTGCTTAATGTTTCATTATACGATCACGGACTTGTAATGACGGCTTCTGCCATTGGTGATAACTTGGTGCAGAAAACCTTTTTACATGTGCTGTCACGACTTAACCGAAACTTTTTGGTACAGCGTAATCTTTCGCCAAGGGAATTACTGCAAAGCTCTAAACTGATGTCTGAATACATTTGCCAGTTGCTTAACCGTGAAAACCGTTCGGTTTGGATAGCACAGCGCGAGGGTAGAACTAAAGACGGTGACGATGCTACCCAGCAGGGTGTGCTTAAAATGCTTGCAATGGGATCTGACGAGAAGAACCTTATGCATTATTTTAAAAAGCTTAAAATTGTTCCGGTTTCCATATCGTATGAGTATGATCCTACCGATATGCTGAAAATGCCACAGCTTTTGGCTAAAGCCAAAGATGAGATTTACATTAAGGAAAAGAATGAGGATTTCATTACGCTGTTAAGCGGAATCATGGGGCAAAAGAAAAGAATCCATATCCATGTGGGCGATATGCTTACTGACGATTTGGATAAGATTGCCGATGAGTTTGATAATCAAAACAAGCAAATACAGGCACTGGCTCAGGTAATAGACGAGTCGATACTTACTACATACAAGCTTTGGCCTACTAATTATATTGCTTACGATTTACTGAACGATACTACCCGTTTTTCAAAATATTATACCGATAAGGAAAAACAGTTGTTTGAACGACGCCTTGAAATGCGTATTGATAACGATAATAAGGTTTTAAGAGAAGGTTTCCTGGCTATGTATGCCAATCCGGTGGTTAATAAAATGAAATATCAAAATGCAATCTAAGCCTACTATATTACTTATTTACACCGGAGGTACCATTGGTATGGTTAAAGATTTTGAAACCGGTGTATTAAAAGCTTTCAACTTTAAAAAACTATTACAAAGGATACCCGAACTAAAACAGCTGGACTGTAACATAGAAACGGTGTCTTTTGAAACTCCTATAGATTCTTCTAACATGGACACTGCCCAATGGGCTCAAATGGCCAAAATGATAGAAGAGCATTATGATGACTTTGACGGATTTGTTATCCTGCACGGGTCAGATACCATGTCATACTCGGCTTCTGCATTGAGCTTTATGCTGGAAGGACTTAACAAGCCTGTTGTATTTACAGGTTCTCAGCTTCCTATTGGTGACCTGCGTACCGACGCTAAAGAAAACCTTATCACAGCTATTCAAATCGCTTCGTTAAGGCATAACAATCATCCTGGCGTTAGGGAAGTATCACTGTATTTTGAATACAAACTGTACAGGGGTAACCGCACAACTAAAATTAGTGCCGAGCATTTTAATGCCTTTACATCGCCTAACTATCCGCCACTGGCAGAATCGGGTGTGCATTTAAAAATCAATAAGGAATTACTGCTTAAAGCTGACGGAAACAAGGATCTTAACGTGTATTATAAGCTGGACGATAATGTGGTTATCATAAAAATATTTCCGGGCATTAACGAAAAGGTGCTTACTTCCATACTGAATACTCCGGAACTTAAAGGGGTAGTGCTGGAAACCTATGGTTCAGGCAATGCACCTACCGAAGACTGGTTTATAAACATACTGCAGGATGCCATTAACCGCGGACTGTACATTGTAAATGTAACGCAATGTTCGGGCGGTAGTGTTAATATGGGACATTATGAGACCAGTACCAAGCTAAAGGAAATAGGGGTTATCTCGGGGGCTGATATTACTACCGAAGCTGCCATAACTAAACTGATGTACCTTTTAGGTAAAGGTACGCCTGTAGCCGATTTTAAAACAATCTTCGAAGCTCCTATTTGTGGAGAATTGTCACAATAATTTTTGATATAAACTATTTAATACTATTTTTGCAGCCGCAATAATTTAGAGAGGTGGCCGAGTGGTCGAAGGCGCACGCCTGGAAAGTGTGTATGCTCCAAAAGGGCATCGAGGGTTCGAATCCCTTCCTCTCTGCTGATAAAATCCTTATGAAGCTGGTATTCAGTTTTGTAAGGATTTATTTTTTACAAATTAGTCAACATATAGTCAATGTTCTTAAAGGAGTATAGTGTATAAGGGTAAGTGAATGCTGTAACTTGGAGTGTTAAATTCTGCTGCTCAGATATTATCAACGTATTATTATGTCTTACTTTGGAGGGGTAAAAGGGTATATAATAAGGGGTGTTCAATATATATTGCTATTAACTCTTATTAGGATAGCCAGTACTCAGGGTTGATAATATAAAAAAGTCTAAATTTTTTTTAGTAATTAAGTTATTGGATGACCCCACCCCCTCAAAAAAAGACATTTCCCTTTTTGAGAAGGAGGGGCTATTTCATATACAGTATGTGATGTGTCGTTAATTTTCTTATAATGGCTGCTTACTTAAAGTATTATAAACTCTCTTCTTATAGTAATTTGTTACAAGCCCTCCAAGCTCCTTGTCATCCATGATTTTTGAGAAGATGTCTTGATTTTGCTCCATGCGAGCAATTAACTTGTCAAGGAAAATGTCATAGAAGCCATAACCAAAGTTTTCTTCGGTGTTAGCTTTTGCCTGTTCCTTTAGTCTCTCATCTTTTAATAGCTCTTTTTCAATCTGTTCGAAGAATAATCTGTCTGCTTCTGTAAATTCAGTTTGGAATTTTTTGTTAAGTAATTCCACGATGCTTGAGAGTGCTGCTTGTTCTTCTTTATTTTGAAGTCTTATCCCGGCACTTCCTCCTCCGGTAATATCGTATTCACCTTTGGGCTCTAAAACAAGTTTTTGTTTTGATATTAGGTCAAGTCTGTAATATTCCAATGAAACCTCATCACCAAGCTTAAAAACGTCTTTAGAACCCCTTGGAAGCTTTTTTAAAAGGAATCTGCCATATACATATAGCTTCTCTAAATCAATATCGGAGAAGGGCATTATTTGTGTCAGGAAGGAGTATAGTCTTACAAAGGACTGTAATGCATGTTTAAAGTTTTCCTGATTGATTTGATTGCTGATTGTATCTTGCTCTGAGTTTTCTTGAGGTAACCCTTTAAATCTTTCTACTGCCGGATCTATATATGCGTTAAGTTTTGCTTGCTCTTTTACAGACAGTTCTACGGCAGACTTAAAAAATATATTACAAAAGCTGTCAACTTCACTTTCCCAGATTACCTGACCTTTTTCTATTTCTGTCTTCAGGTCATATAAGTGGTTAGGGTCGGTTGATGATTCAATTGTAGTAAGCTCGTAGTAAGGTTGGAAAGAATCCAGTATATCTTGTGTCTCGTTTGCAAAGTCGAGGACAAAAGTATCTTCCTTACCCACATGCATCCTATTTAGTCTTGAGAGAGTTTGTACACACTTAACGCCAGAGAGCTTCTTATCTACATACATAGTGTGTAAAAGAGGTTGGTCAAATCCTGTCTGGTATTTATCAGCCACTATCAGTAATTGATATTCTTCTGATGCAAATTTGTTAGGTAATTCTTTTTCTCCAAAGCCATTTATTTCTGATTCTGTTACTCCTTCAGGAAAAACATCATACATAACCTTTCCCGAAAATGCTACAAGGGTTTTAATGTCATTATAACCTTTAGCCTGTATGTATTTGTCAAACTCATCTTTATAACGGACGGCATGTAGTCTGGAACCTGTTACCACCATAGCCTTAGCCTTACCACCAATTTTTTTTGAAACTACCTGCCTAAAATGCTCTACCATTACCTCTGTTTTCTGTGCAAGATTATGTGGATGTAGAGATAGAAACCTGCCTATAGCTCTTGCAGCTTTCTTTTTATTTACATTAGGGTCATCTTCTATCTTCTTAGATAGCCTGAAATAGGTTTTATAAGTAGTGTAATTTTCTAACACATCTAAAATAAACTTCTCTTCGATAGCCTGCTTCATAGAATAGAGGTGAAAAGGCTTGGGTTTTCCTGATGTATCTTTTATTGTGCCAAATACTTCAACAGTCTTGGCTTTAGGTGTTGCTGTAAATGCAAAAAAACTAAGATTGTCCTGCCTGCCCCGGGCTGCCATCGACTTCCTTATCTGGTCTTCAGCATCTTCATCAAGTCCTGAATATAATTCCTCTTCTTCAGCACTTTCTAACGACTTCGCAGAAAGCACCTCCTTCATCTTTTTAGTTGCCTCACCTCCTTGAGATGAGTGTGCTTCATCTACAATAACAGCATATTTACGGTTGGGGAGTTCTCCAATCTTGTCGAGTATAAACGGAAACTTTTGTAATGTGGTTATGATGATATTAGCACCTGCCGTAACTGCATCGGCTAATTGTTGAGAGTTTTTGTCAATCTTTTGAACCACCCCCATTTTATGCTCGAACTGGTATATGGTGTCTTGTAATTGGCTATCCAGTACCTTCCTGTCGGTTATGACAATGACAGAATCAAATATCCTTTCGTCTGCTTTACTATGGAGGCTTGAAAGCCTGTAGGAGAGCCATGCAATTGAGTTAGATTTACCGGAACCTGCCGAATGCTGTATAAGGTAGTTTTGCCCGGCACCTTTCTCCCTTACATCTTTTACCACCTCTCTTACTACATCTAACTGATGATAGCGGGGGAAAATTAATGATTCCTTTTTTTTCTTTACACCATTAAGTGTAAACTCTTCTACTTTGAGGTGTAGGAATCGTGCTAAAATATCCATGAAACTGTCTTTAGCCCAAACATATTCCCATAGGTAAGATGTTCTGTAACCGTTTCTATTTACCGGGTTTCCTGCTCCGTTATCAGAACCCAGGTTGAAGGGTAAATAACGAGTGTTTTTTCCTGCAAGATTAGTTGTCATATAGCACTCATCGGTATCTACAGCAAAATGAACTAACGAACGTTTTTTAAATTGGAATATTGGTTCTGAAGGTTCTCGGTCATATACATACTGTTTTTGTGCATTATCAATAGACTGGCCTGTGAACTGATTTTTAAGCTCTATTGTAGCTATAGGAAGCCCATTAAGAGATAATACCATGTCAAGCGAGTTCTTGCCCTTACGCTCATAATAAAGCTGTCTGGTGACACTTAAATGGTTTTTTTGGTATAATGTAAATGCTTCGGGGTTTAAGCTGGTTTCCGGTTGAAAGTAAGCCATGTTAAATTTAACCCCATAGTCTGTAAAACCTTTACGTATAACATCAAGGGAGCCTCTTAAGTCAAGCTCTTTAAGCAACCTTTGTATTACTTTCTGTTCTACTTCCTCTTTATGCATAGCTGAGATTTTATCCCAAGCTTTAGGCTGTGACTCTTTAAGAAATGATGTTACATAACTTGGGAATATACCCATGTTTGGATTAAAGTCTTGTGAGAAGCCTTTTACATAACCTCCATGTTCTAATAAAGAAGCTTCTATAGCAGCTTCAAAAGTTAGTTCTGTATGTATTGCCATACCTTTATTTTTATCTGTAGTTGTCAAGTGTGTATAATCTTTAACTTAACCTACTACTTTATCTTTAGACTTAGTTACTACCTTAGTTACCGTCTTAGTTACTATTTTATCTCCTGTCCTAACTTTAGACTTAGTTATTATCTTAGTTACTGACATAGTTACTTCTTAAGTATGGTAAAAATCACGTTCATCAAGTACATGTTTTACAGCATTACCTTTATCTGTTATAACGTATCTCTGTAGCTGGCTTGTGGGTTTATCTTTTAAAGTACGTTCAATAAGTCCCATCTCAATAAGAGGCTCTACATGGGTAGTAAAGTTTTTAGACTGGTTTGTTAGATCAAGACAGTCTTCCAAAATCTCCTTTCTCTTCTTAGGGGTGGTTACAAAATGTAATACGAGTTTTTGTTCATGGCTAAGAGTCTTAGCTATTTCTATATATTTTTCAATAACATCAAAAGTAATAGGCTGTTCTTCATGAGCAAATACCTCTTCCAAGGTTTTAGTGTAAGACTCAAAACCTTTTTTGAAGTTTATTAAAGATTTACCTAATTCAGCAAATTGGTTTCTAAAATCCCGGAAAGACTTATGTATTGGAATCTCAACGAGAAAATACTTCCTGTCCGGTTCATCAGTATCAAACTTGGCTTCATCTGAACCGTTCTCTTCTAAAGCCCGTTGTATTGTAGGTATTCCGGTACCCCGCCCTTCGGTGAGCCTTAACTCTTTTAAAAACTCACCTATCCTTCGGTTCCTATAACGTCTTGCCCTTACAACACCTTTATCAAAGTCAGCTTGCTTAAGGGAAGAGTCAACACCACTATAGCTTATTATTTCTATTGCTTCCGGTAAAACCCTTACTTCTATAGGGTCTTGCAACTCATAGTTTCTATGATAAACAGCATTGGAAAGTGCTTCCTCAATAGCATCATAAGGGTAGTTTACAATACTTTCTGCTTGCTCTTTATTCCTAAATTTAGTTACCTTGGTTTTTATGATGTTTGTCTGAATGTAAGACAGTACATCAGTAAGCTGTTTTTGTATCTGGCCTGTAAAGGTTTTTTCTGTAAAGTTTTTACCTGCCAAGCCTTCGGGATATTCTACAACATCTATCTGTACTCCTTTAAAATAACGTTCCGGATGCTCGGTGAACATGAGCAGTCCAACATTTTTAGGGAATAAGTGTTCTTTAGTTCCCTGACTTAAGTTCATTTGCTGAGCTAACTCCTCAATACTCATTCTTAAGCTGTCTTCGTAGAGTTTGCTTTTCGTTTTTTCAAGGTGGTCACGCATCAGGGCAAAGCTCAGGTCGCTAACTTTAGCCTGACTGTTTACCCTGTCGTCAAATGGTATCTTAGCAGTCAGTTCTATAAGCTCTCTTTCCTGCTCTTCGTTAGGGACAATGCTATTGGAACGGTATCGTATCCGGTAATTGTAAGTTTTGTGTTTGGCTGAAACATCATCCGGTACTTTATAAGGTCTATTGCTTCCGGCAGGAACCCATAGGACAAGTACATGCTTTCCGTCTATGGTTTCTAAAGATAGTCGGGGATAGTAAGAGGGCTTAATTAAATTACTGAATCCTATAAGCTCTTTTTCGACTTTCTCTAAATGATCAGGATTAAAACCTTTTACAGGGCGTATTGGCTTTCCATCTTTTTCTTCAACACCCACTATGATGTAACCGCTACCTTCATTCTCGAAATCATTGGCAAAGGCACATACAGAGCGCATAATAGGTGCAGGATTCCAACCCTCCTTAAACTCCATTCGGGTGCCTTCAACAATAGCTCCGGATAATAAGTCTTCTATGTTTATTGGTAATGCCATTATATGCCTTTTAGTTGAAGGAAGTAATAGTTTCCTACCTGCTTCCAATCAAATATATAATTTTTATTTAAAGATACCGAAACGGGCTTGCCTCCAATAGGAGTGTCAAGGCAAAGTATCTCTGAAATTGTACTGCCATGGGAAATATCGTATACCCAGCTTTTACCTGTCTTACTTTTTGGATATACAAAGTTCTTACTATCTGTCATAGTTAGCTGTATGCCCTGTAAAATAGATTCACTACAGTAGTTTTCTAACAATTGCAGGTCTTCATATATACCATACCGGAACAGGTCTTGTGCTCCTCTTAAACCACCGCTTGAACTTTTGGTTTTGTAGCATTTCATTTCTATAGGAAGAAAGTACAGTTTGTCAGCTTTCTCAATACGTATTACAATATCACATTCTCTAAATCTGCCGTTAACTGGGATGGAGGTTTCAAGCTCTATGGTTACCTGCTCGTCTTTATTGTATAATACTAAATCGGCAGCATTTTTAAGGATGTATGCAAAATGTAGCTGCATAGAGGCTTCTTTATTAACCTCAATAAGCCCACAGCCCACCTTAGCTGAGAAGCTTTCCCAGCAGAAATTAATCATATTATTAATGCGTGTTACTAATGCTTCCATACTACCATCTTCTTAAGCTAAGTCCGATTCTATCATTATCTATGTAGATGTAGCTGTTTTCTGAGTTTGTTTCAAAACTAAATGGAATTGTACCTTTCCAAATACCTTCTTTTGCTAAATCATTGATATTTCCCGGTAATATAAGAGACGGACTAAAGTCATAAAACTCATGCCACCAAAAATTTCTTAACAAAGACTCTTGAAGTATTTCTTCAAAATATCTGTGTCTCAATCTTACAGCATAAAATTTTTCTCCATTATAATCAATTTCACTATACTCAAAAAATCTGTTATTGAGGAAGCCTAATAACCCCGCATAGTAATTCTTGGTTAACTTTGTTACTAAATCTAAATCGTAACTAATATTGTCATTGAAGGGGTCGTGGTACTTGCACTTAACCTTATTGTAAAGATTATAAGAAACACAGGCGACCGTAAAGTTAACAGCTATTCCTCCTGTTTTTGATTGGGCTTTGTGAACACTCATATCACCACTACTGCTCTTTTGAAAACCTTTAGCCTCTATTGCGAACATTGCATTGCTATCGGTTGAGTTCTGCCTAAAAGCTATTAAGTCAGGTCTTCCCACATTTAATGGCATTTCCTTCATTCGCATTGCAGCTTCATAATTTATCGTGAAAATACTCTTATCAATTCTTTTTGATAAAAAGTCAGCAATAGCCTTACCTGCGAGGTTTGAAAATTGACCTTTTTCGGTAGGGTCGGAAAGTTGTATTGGAGGTAAAGAAAATCTATTGTTTTGAAATTCTCGTTTTTGTAAGTATGAACTGTAGTGTAAAAACATTGCGATAGCCCTCATTAATTTTTGGGGCTTAGGTGCATAACCCTGACCAGCTATTGCAAAGTGTTTTGCAAAAGCAAGTCTTGACATATTGTAAGTGTTATTAGCAATAGTCCCTGTGCTATCTTTATATTCTACCGATAAGTTCATTGATTGGTTTATTGGTTAGAATGCTAATTTACAATTTCTTCCCTTACATCCACTTTGCCAGTTACTACCTCACTTATTAAGGCTATTTTATATTCTTCAAGTAATTCTAATTCTCTTTCAGTTTTAGAAATAACGTTGTTTATTTCTGAAACTTTACTTCTTATGAAATTACAGATCTTCTCTTGTTCATGTAATGGTGGTATAGGGATATAAATTAGGCTAATGAATTTTTCCCAACTTGCTCTTGGCATTTTAGTTCCATAAGTGGAACCATCTACTATATTTATTATAGCTTCGGAAATCATCCTGTAAAATAAAAAATCCGAAATAATACCTTTTTTTGCTCTTAGAACCAGTAACTCACCTATACAGCCCCCGTCCCTTTCGGTTTTTGTTACTTTGGCTAAATAAGGTCTTAATTTGCTAAAAAGAATATCCTCTCTCTTAAATAGGTTAACGTCCCCTTCCATATTATTTTTATAAGGATTGCCAGTGATAACTCCTGACCAGCTACTAATGTTTTCTAAAGCAAGAATATATTCCGGTTTTTCAGAAGTTTTATTATTAATGAGAGAGCAAGCATACTTCAACCTCTTCACCTCCCAATGTTCAGGTATCTCACCAATCCATTCTATGCCAGTGTACTTAAATTTTACATTAGGGTCTATGCCTTTGGTTACCGCATGATTAATAATTGCTGTACGCTCTTCCTGTAGTAGGGTTATGAGTTGCTTTTTCTTTTCTACGAGGGAGTCTATTTCTAAGGTCTTACGGTCAAGGTAGTTAGCTATGGCTTGTTGCTCTTCAAAGCTACCAAAGACAACTACAAAATTTTGAAACATTGGCATTCTGAGGGAGTCAACAGTTGATTTAGCCGAAAGCCTAATTACATCGTTTTCAAAATTAGTTAACAGGTAATAGTATAAAAACTTACCATTAACCTCTTTAAAATCACTCAACTTATATACTCTCTGATGACATTCAAATTTCCCATCAATATAGTGCCATATCTTACAAATATCTCCATCACCCGGTGTTAGAATAGCTTCTTCATCGTATTTGAACGTAGAAATTTTCTCTATTTTTTTTGAACGTACATAAAAGGGATATAATCCATCATCCTCTTTATTTATCGTATCCTTATCACCTGTTGTAATGGAGCTTAAATATCTTAGCCTTACAATTTTCCAATGGTTCGGAACTTGTCCTATCCACTCAATATTCGTATCTTTATAAGCTTCGTATCTTTTCATTATACAATAGCCTTTTTAAGTAAACCATCGGTTTCAGTTTCTAATGCAAGTATATTAGCACGTATTTCCTCCAAGCTCCTTAGAGGCTTGTACTCATAAAAATACTTGGTAAAGTTTATTTCATAACCTATATTGGTTTTGCTTTCATCTATCCATGCATCCGGCACGTGTGGCAGCACTTCACGCTCCATATAGGCTTGAATGTCTTCTTTCAGGGGTATACTCTCTGTATCACGTAATGAGGTGTCCGGTTTGGGCTTGCCTTTACTTATTACTTTCTTGCCGTCTTTATATAGTGGTCGTTCTACGGTTACTTTATGGTAGCCAAAGTCGGTATTGTCAAATATTTTACTAATCTTGGTTTCTGTAAATTCCCCATACACAGAGGTTAGCTCTTCAATTTGTTTTTTACTTATCTCATTGCGCTTGTTTCCTAACGATTTCGACATCTTTTTAAAGAAATCTACCCCATTAATAAGTTGTACTTTTCCTTTTCTTTTTCCTTTCTTACGGTTGTTCAGTACCCAAATGTATGTGCTTATACCGGTATTGTAAAAAAGCTGTGTGGGAAGGGCTATAATGGCTTCCAGCATGTCGTTCTCTATTATCCACTGCCTGATGCTGCTTTCGTTTTTAGTAGAACTTGGAGAGCCTGAAAATAGGGGAGAGCCATTAAATACTATAGCCAGTTTAGAACCTTCATCATCTTGCTTCATTTTAGAAATGAGGTGCATTAGGAATAAGAAGGAGCCATCACTTTTAGAAGGTAGTCCGGCACCAAATCGCCCGGCATGCCCTTTTGCTTTATGCTCATCAATAACTGGTTTAGAGAACTTCTCCCACTTCACCCCAAACGGTGGGTTGGTAATGAGGTAGTCAAATTGCTTATCCTCAAACTTATCATCTGATATTGAATTGCCCTTCCGGATGTTAGTGGGGTTTTGATTCTTAATGATCATGTCCGCCTTACAGATAGCATAAGACTCCGGATTTAGTTCCTGACCAAACATTTCAAGGTGTGCATGCTCATTATGTTCTCTTATGTACTCATCTGCTACTGAGAGCATACCCCCTGTACCTGCACAGCAGTCATATATTGTTCTTCTCTTACCTCTTTGGGTCAGAATGTCGTTATCATTCAAGAATAGGATATGAATCATTAGCTTGATAACTTCTCGAGGGGTAAAGTGTTCCCCGGCCGTTTCGTTACTAAGCTCTGCAAATTTTCGTATAAGTTCTTCAAACATGTACCCCATGCTCACACTGGAAATAACTTCAGGATGTAGGTCAACCTCCTGAAAGCGTTTTAGTACTAAGAATAGGAGGTTATTATCGTCAAGTTTTGTTATCTGGTTGTCAAATTCAAATTGTTCTATGATTTCTCTGGCATCGTCAGAAAACCCATTAATATAGTCTCTAAGGTTAGATGCTAAATTATTAGGGTCAGCTATTAATTTATTAAAATCGAATTTGCTTCGGTTGTGAAAATTATATCCTGCCTCCTTGTTAAGGATTGGGTCAAGGTTTTGAATGTTCATGGTCTTGACTTGTTCAAATCGTTTTAGAACTTTCTCTTTAGAACTTTCCAGTACGCAATCCAGCCTTCTCAGTACTGTTAAAGGAAGTATTACTTTGCCATAGTCACTTTGCTTATAATCTCCTCTTAAAAGGTCGGCAATTGACCAGATAAAGTTAGCAGATTCTTTTATACCCATTTTGTTTTCCTTATTGTTTTGAGGTGCTAAAATATAACAAAAAGGCTTGTCATGACAAGCCTTAAAGTAATAAATATGGAGTAAAGTTGTTAGCTTAAGTAGCTTCTAACTCTATTTGATTATTGTAAAGGATTGCCTTTTTCATCTGTTCGTAGTATATCCCATTTTTTAATTTTTATATACTCATCGAGTTCAATATCCTGTTCAGAATTAATAGTAATTGATTCTAAAGTACCAATGCTGTCTTTTTTGTAAGTAGTGTACCCCTTTAACTCAAAAGCCTTTAAACGAAATCCTTCTTCGTCTTGTAATACTATAAAGTTTCTGAAATTTTTTTCAAAAGGAACTATGCCTGACTTTTTTAAGTCAACAATGTATTTCATGTTACCCTTGTTGTATTTTGTTTTAAGAGAACTTACAAGCCCCGTAGGAGTAATGTATTCTCCACGGTCAACCATAATTTCATATTCTTTTTCCTTTCTGATTTGTGATAGTAAATTCCATGTAGGTATAGAAGCTATCAGTATGAAGGAGCAGCCTGTAAGAATAAGTGTAAATTTTGTATAGTTGGTTTCTTTAGGCTTTAAACTGAAGCCAAACCTGTGAAGGAACATAAAGTACAGGAATGCTAAACATGGTATCATTGTGAACGTGTACACAAACTTCTCTTGAGTATCTTCGCTTACTATTAATGCCACGATTAAACATACTAATGATGTGAATAATCCTGCTGTAAGAATTATTCCTACTATCCTTGAATATAATTTCATATTCTACAGTTTTAAATAGGTTTCCTTTAGCTGTCCTTCTCCGGTTATATTTGTTTGCCACTTTAAGTTGGTATCAGATAATTCTGTAACAGTTAACTGATATACTTCCATGCCTTCATCAGATTCATCCCAAGTTATTGTAACGGTATTACCATTTTTAATGTAGTCTCCGGTCTCTATAGCATCTGTTTGACAACTCTCGGTATTATTGCCATAATAGTACCTGAAAGTTACTCGTCCGGTATCTGTAAACTCAATAGTATTCTGTAGCTGACAAGGAGATAGCTCGAAGGCTTCATTGTTTAGTGATGTTTCCTGTAATTGCCATGTCCCTGTTAAAGAGGTTTGTGGTGTAGTTGAATTGTTGTCATCTCCTGAGCAAGAAGATAGGGCAAGGAAGGCTATGGAAGCCAAAAAAAATAAATTTTTCATTGATTGTAAGGTTTACTCACCCCTGACCCTAAAGTGAAAGTTATATAAATATGAGCGTGGGTCAATAGCCTATAGTCTTTGAGGCATCGCCAAACGCCCTACACACATATAAACCAAGCCCACGCCAGCCGTGAGCGATAGTTCATAATCTGTGTGTATTTGTAAAATTGGCGATTTTCAAAGACAGATTAAAAAGCTAACGCTATTCTATTAATGATATGTTCTTACTTTTTTGTTCTTATATTTTTCAAATTTTTCTGACTGTAAAATTAATAAACTTATATTTACTTAACCTTACTTTAAAAATAAACCTTATGGAATTTTCAGAACCAATTTATAATATTTTAGGTATTAGGGTTGGAGAAGGACAACTTAATATGTTATTGCAATTTGCAAATGCTTTAGGTAGTGTAGCTACATTTTTAACTTTTCTCTATCTTCTCTATGAAGATTATAAAAAAGGTAAGCGTATATCAGATTTAGAGCGTGTTGCTATTACTTTGGAAAGAGATTTAGAACTGAGATATCAACCCTATTTATGGCTTAATGGTATGAGTACAAGACCTAACAATTGTGTAGATTTTGACTTGAATAATAAAGGAGCTTGGTGTAGACTTTTAGAGTTTAAAGTGTTGTCGGGAGATTTAGAAATGGATGAAGTTAATAAACATCTTCCTTGGGAACTTGAACAGCCTTTTAGTCAGGCTATACTATCAGATACAACTCGAAGATTTATTTTTACACAAAATAATTCAGGAAAACCAGTAAGAGAGATTGAATCTGAAATTGAGGTTGTTTACGAAGATAGATTAGGTAATAAATATAGGGCAATTGTAAAATGCCACGGACTTAAATGTACTATTTCAGCACCTGAATCTTTATAAAACTCAATAAAGCCCATTTAATGAGCTTTATTGAACTAAATATAGTTGAGGTTATTCTTCTTGTTCTAACCAATCATAATCAATTAAATGGGCGAGATTGTTTCTTTCAGTACCATCATGGTTAGAACGTAAGTACTTGCCTGTGCTCCCGGTAACCACATGTACTTTTTCTTTAGTGTTCCAAAGTGCTTCTGAGTAGTTCCATATCCACACAAAAGCCACATTACCTGATATTTCCAATCTTCTTATTGCTTCGGACTTACTAACTTTTTCTGCTCTTGTATGTCCATTCGCTGTACGTGTGTGAAATGCATAATGTGTTATAGTGTTATTTTCATTTTTCCATACACCTGATATTTTGTATTCTGCCATATTATTTGTTTTTAATGTTCTTCTTTTTTTTTCTTGGAGGATGTTCGCCACCTCCGTGCCACACTCCTGTATTTAGCCAGTTCTCATAAAAGTAAAGCCATTCAGCAGTCCAAGGAACAATTGTATCAGCCAGAGACATACCCTGATGCCAGTCTTTTCCATCAGGGTAGTATAAGCACAGCCTTTGCTTCTTGTTATCGTATACGTGGGGGAGTGATGTTTCACCTGTATAAAGGCTAAGTTTTTTAGGGTGTACTACAAAGGTTTTTGGAGCATACCCTAAAGTGTACTCAATTCTAACTTTATAGCTTTGACTAAAAGGGGTTGGTGTTAACTCAGCCTCCCATACCAATTTTAATCCCATGTAACTCGATAGAGAAGAATTAGGATAATACTTTTTTAATAAAGCACCTTGTATTGGAATACTTATTTTCCTGCTCTTTTGTCTCCTTTTATTCCTTCTTCCCATAAAAAGTGTGGTTATGTACTTTTTTAGGAGCAGATTCATTTATTATTCCTGTCATAGTGACCCCTAAAGCTCCTCGTTCTCTTTGTATACGAGTATCTTCTCCAATAGCACTGAATGTCTTTTTTATAAGCTTATCCCCGAAGCCTTTTTGTAGAGATTCATTCAACACATGCTGGCCTTCTTTTTGAAGCAAGGCTCTGAAATATTCCTTAGCCTCTTCTATCCATAAATAGAAGTTTTTTTCTCTTACAGGGTAGGTTTCCCACTTATCAGCAAAGTTTTCACGACTGTCAACTGGATTCTCGATCCAAGTGACTTTTCTGCCATTAATATATTTGTAATTTATGTAGTCCGGCATTTTAGCAAGAATATTCATCAGGGCATCGTAGAGATTTGCCTCATTAGAATATGCTTTTGCTGCCAAAGTTGTTATTATTATACTAATAGGCTTATCATCATAATTTAAGCCAGGAGTGTTGCAAAACATTGTATTTCTATGTCGCTTCATTATTTGTATGGCACGTTGTAAAGGTGTTTTAACCTCATAGTCCGGTACTTCATCAATCTTAACATTGTTTCGTGCAGAAAAAAGTTTCTTACTCTCGTTTAACTGAACTATCATTTGCTTTTTAAACCACTCTAAATAACCTTTTGGGTTGGATTTATGCCAGTTTTCATTAATTCGATAGTAATTATCATCCTGCTTGTCTGTTATGCTTATAGCAGATTTAGAATAATCTTTAACATGTAAAAAGGTTACATTTGTTCTTGATTTGTCGGGAATAGATGGTAAAATATCCAAGTGAAAACGAGTTGATTCGGCATAATCTATCCTCCAACATCTTCTCCCGTCGGGTGAAGCAAGCATGTCTTTGTATCTGCCGGATTTTAACCTATTACCGATAAGTTGTTTAAGTTGATATTGTGAAAAGTCGTTATGATTAGCACTCGTAAGCTCACATACAAGGTCAATATCCAACTCATCTATATCAGAATCAGGTTTAGTCACGGTGCCTAAGCTAAAGGAACCTTGCGGATACATTTCTAAACCATACCTTGCAATATTGTCGTCTTCTTTAAGATAATTAGTTACAGCTTGATATTTCTCAACAGCTTCCTTGTGCTGTGTAGGTGTTATGTCAAGAATTTCTACCATTTTCCTTAGTACCCCTTCTAAATATTCTCTTTTTTGTATAATATTCACCATGATTAACTTCTTTTTATTTCTATAGCTTTATTGAACACATCTCTGCCATCATAAATAACCATTGGCAAGTCCACTTTAGGATTCCATACCCTGCCAAATTCAACAGATGCTGATAACGGCATTGCCGGAAATACAAGAAGTTCAGCATCATGGCCATGCATGTTTTTCATTCTGCTAAAGGTCTCACGAGCAATGGTTCTCCATTTAGATAAAATTTCTTCTGTCTTTAAAAAATTGACGTTTGGATTATCGTGAGTCAAAGTCCAAATTGATAGGTCTTTTTCAGAAAATAGGCTCTTAATTCGATTATTATCAATTGTTGCACTTAGTGATATGTTTAACACAGGAAACCCATTTACGTTTTCTGGCTGAATTAATTGAAAATCTGTAAAATCAGAAGATTCTTGCCATTCCCAAGTTCTTGGTTCTCTATGAAGTTGATATGTTTTAACGTCATATTTGTCACCAAAAAGGGTACCAAGCTTTATCAGTAAAGGCATTGTTCCAAAAGGAAATAAAGAAAAGTGCTTTAGTGAATCCGATTGGAAATAGGGTGTAATTTTATTTTGGAAGAAGCCTTCTAATGATTCTGCTTCATACTGCCAGAACAACGGATTATTATCTGGAATGACTGTGTTGTTTGGTGCTAATGTAATTACTTCCCTTACAGGGTAAAGGTTTCTGTTTATAAGCATTTGTTGTATAGGTTCTAATTCCATTGGAGGGTTAAACTCACCTATTTTAC
Source organism: Flavobacterium sp. C4GT6 (assembly GCF_036347315.1). Classification (NCBI taxonomy): domain Bacteria; kingdom Pseudomonadati; phylum Bacteroidota; class Flavobacteriia; order Flavobacteriales; family Flavobacteriaceae; genus Flavobacterium; species Flavobacterium sp. C4GT6. The sequence continues at coordinate 136,740 of NZ_JAZGZU010000003.1, read as the reverse complement.
TGTTGTAGAAAACTATATTTGTTCTTACATTTTCTTTAATTGATGTTAAATTCTCAATCCTGTCTTCATGTTCTCGTTTCATCTCTATTAGCAATGGAGCTGGATGAGTATCTTTTTCTTCCTTATCAATTTTTCTATGACAGGCATCGCATAATAGCATTAAATTAGAAAAATCAGTTTCAAGTTTAGGAGAGTGTACTGCATCATATCTTGCTGAGTTTTTAGCATAACCGTAAATGTGAGCCATATAGGCTTTGTTTAATTGGTTAAAAGTTAACTTGTCTTCATAAAGATTTTCATTGCAGTTTCTATACTGACATCTTCCACCGGCTTTTAGCCAAAGTTTTAGTTGAACCTTTTCAGGAATTTTGGGTCTGCGTTTTTTAGTAGCTTGGTCTGTTTCTGTTTTAGACATAAAATAACTAATTTTAGTAAATTCAAACTTTTACGGCATTGAAGTTCTCCGGAAAGAAATTATACTATGTAGTAATTTCTTGTAAAATGCGGAAGTCTTGGGGGACTCCAAATCATCTGTACTAACTTGTTTCAATCACTATACCATCGCTGTCTGTTTCTGACAAAATACATGTAAATTTCTTATTAATAAGTCCTTATGAATAGCTATAGCGGGATTTTTACTCCAAGTGCCATATTGTCATATTTTTACTGTGTAAGTGAAAAAACTGATTTTTTGTCATCACTATATCGATGTAGGGTAGAATATTTTTAAGTCTTAACTTATTTTCGCCAAGATTCAATAGTTGTGTTTATTTTGATTTCAAAATGTTTATAAAAGTCAATCTCAAATTCATGTTTTAATGTTGAAATATATTCTTTTGTTGTAGCTACACTATCGTGTATAGTTACTAAAGGCATCATAGGATACTTGTTAGCTATCCTCTTAGTGGAGTAGTCTAATATGAATTTAGATTCCATGTTTTGGAGTAAAGATGAAAAAGACCTGTAGCCACCGCTTTCCTCTCCTTTCATCACATCAACTATTTTAAATACGCCCGGGAATAGTGCCTTAAAAGCTTTAATAGCTTTGTTAGAGTTCCGGATTGATGAGTATAATGCATAAAAGGTTATTTTTTTTCCACATTCCTTCAGGGAATCATAGGATTGAACAGAAGGTTGTTTTAAAACCTCGTCAGTAAGTAATACCTCATACATGCTTCCTTTCTGTTTAATAATTCCTCGATCTAATAATTCCTGACCTACATACTCATATAATTTTTTAGTTCTTGCTAAAGTTTTGAACTTGCTAATTGTTTCATAGTCAATATTTTTTGTTTCTTTCGGAAACATTATAGAAGATAAAGCATAAGATATTTTATTACTATTAGTTATAACATTATTAGTTTTAGGTATGCCTGTTATATAACAATACTTTTTTATAACTTTATTAATACGACGTGCTAAATAGTTAATACTTGGTTTTTCTTTACTTACTTCTATACTGAGTTCATTTAAAAAGGCATCTATTAAAATAGACAGCATTAAAGGCTGACTATTTGGTAAATCTAAGGTGTATAATTGATTGCCCTCATAAGTGACAAATTCTCTTAAATCTGATGGTAGCCTTGTAAGGTTTGTATGCAGCCTACCGTCTTTTCCTTCCCGGGAGTATTGTATGTTGTCAAACTCGAGGATTTCCCTAACTCTTGCCATCCGTTTATCCGGTTGTACTGCATACTTAGTGTTGGTATACAATAATGCAGTGTCTGAATCAATAGTAAATGTATTGCTGTCAAGCCAATTTGTTAGGTGAGAGGTGCTTCTCTTTGCCTTTATTTTTCTTTTGTTATATAAGCTATCAACTTTTAGTGCCAGTCTTGGGGTTAGAGTAACCTGTGTTAACTCGTCTGTAATTCGAAAAAGACTATTATTTACTCTATGTCCTTTAGCTATCTCGTTAATGATGCTATATGACTTACTTCTCTCAATTACCCTACAGTCCTCTAAGTAATCTAAATGTTTTTTGTAACCATATAGGGTGTTATTAGCAATAAATTCATATCTCTTTAAGGTTTTAGATGAAATGTTTACCCACATGTTAGCATTAAACTTTCTTTTTGTTTGCTCTTTCAATATTAGATGAAGTATATATGATAAAAATGATTTGTCAATCCCCTTTTTGTTTGGTAATGATTTAATATGGTCATTAAGAGTTTTAGGCAAATAAACTATGCCTCTTCTATTAAGTTTTGTATGCATGACTATGGTTAATTAAGTTTAACCATAGCTTGCTCTATCTCGCTGTTTTTGAGATATACCCGGCCTCCGATTCCGTAGGTTTGTAAGATACCTTTACCTACCCAGTTATTTAGTGTGCTAATGCTGATTTTTAACTTCTTAGCAGCTTCTTCTCGAGTCAGTAGTTCATCTGGCTTCTTTGGCTGTAGGTAATTGCTTAAATCTTTAAGACAAGTTTTAACCCCCTCAATAATCATATTATGGAGATCTTCAGGAGATACTTGATTTAAAATAGTGCTTTGTTGCATCATAATGTATCCGTTTAAAGGTTATGTATGATGCAAAGCACTGGGGGGAAATGGGGGATGGGGAGGGATGCTAAAAGAAAAAGTATCTAAAATAAATATCCAAATGTCTGATTCTAAGCGGGGTGTTTTTTTTGGAATAAATTTATAGAGGATATACAGGTTTAAGTTAATAAAGCAATTACTTTATTAATGGTTTCTCGTCTATCAGGTGTTTTGTCACCCTTCCTGACTGCGCTACATATTGTTGAAATTCCCTTTTTGTCTCTGGAAGAGCCATTAAATGTAAACCTGTCAGCCCACCATTGGTTGTAAATAGTTTTGTTGCGAAGTTCAGTTGTAAAGTATTGGTGTAAGTTATTAATGAGGTATGCAAATGTTGAGATGTTTGCTCCAATAAAATCAATTTTATGTGTAGGCTTCTCAGTTAATAAAAAAATATTTGTAAAATTTTGTTTATTAAGGTTGGGAGGTAATAAGTCTCTCAATTCTTCATAAATGTTATAGATTAGTTGATAGTTATAGTTGCCAAATACTGTTGGGGTTTGTTCAGGGTTAGCATTTTCACTATTTTTTGTTTCTGAATTGGATAGTTCAGGTGTGTGTCCAGTTGTAGTTAATCTTTCAGATAAGAACTTCTTCCTTTTTTCGGTTGCTATAAATAAATTAGTTAACTGTTCCTTGGTTCCATAGTGAAACTCCCTTATACTGTTTGCAGCATCATATTCTGATTTTATAAAGTGCGATTCATCAGCATCAGGATGAAGTTTAATGTACTCATTAAGTCTTTCTTTATATGTTTTTATATAGATGCTGTGTTGGCAGCCTTCAAAATATGAAGAACTTTCAGTTAATCGTAAATATTCTTGACTAAAGGAGTCGTTTAAAAGATCATCCCAGTATAAGCCTGTTTTTGGGTCTCTAAGTGTAGTCTCAAGTCCTAAATCATATATCTCTTGAAGTTTGTCTTCATGATATAGCATTATAAAATCTTTATACCTTTCGTATTGTTCTCTTGTAGATGTAAATTGTTCAGGTATCATATTCAGGCTTTTAATGTGGTTAATTCTGATTTGTTTTTATTTTTCTTGTTGTTGGCTTTTGATTCCCAAATTTCGGCAAGTTGAAGAGCATAATCTAATGGTTTTTTGCCAATATAGTTCAGGAACATTGTTTCAGTAGCATGTCCGGTCACACTCATTAACAATGGGGTAGGATATTCACGCTGACTATAGAAGTTTGTTGCAAAACTTCTTCGGCATATATGAGAAGAAATAAGCATGTGTTTAGGGTATATACCTGTACCGTAAATTCCGGTATCCGGGTCAATAAGGTTTCCTTTAGTAGGAGTGTCTATGCCAGCCTCTTTGCAAAGTTCCTTCAAGTACCTATTAAACATAGCACTGTTACTGTCTGATGTCTTAGCGAAGGTAGGGGGGAACTCTCCATTCCTCTTTTCAAGTACTGCTTTTACTTCATGATGTATGGGTATTTGAACAGTCTTTTTAGTTTTTTGTTGAACAATAGTTAGCAAGTTATATCTCTGTACTTTAGTTATCATTCCTTCATTCATTCTAAGGAGGTCGCTAACACGTTGCCCAGTATAGCATCCTATTACAAGCCAATCTCTTGCTATTTGTAGTTTGTCAGATGAAAGGTCTGCTTTCTTAATTTTTTCAATTTCTTCAAAGGAGAGTGTGATTATAGGGGCGTCTACAGTATAGCCTTTAAAATTGTCTATTTGATGGCTGATTTCATAACCATGTTTTCTTGCATCCAGTATAATGGTTTTAACAAAGCTTATATATCTTCCGGCAGTATTACTATTTAATCCATCTATCTCAATTAAATATTTGATAAACTCATCTCTAAAAGTAATCCCTACATCTTTAATTAGATACTTCTTCCCTTTATATTCTTCGAAACCTTTTAGTTTGTCTACTATGGTTTTGTATTTACCTACAGTATCTTTATTTACTCCTTTTCCACCATTCGTTGGTGCTCTATTAGGTAAAGCCTCTACAAAAGAGTTTCCATATATTGTGAGAAATTCTTTTTGCTCCGGCTCCTTTCTATTATGGAACTTTTCAATGACTTCACTTAACCATTCTCCAGTTATATTGGTTCCTTTAGAATTATCTGAATTATATTCATTAATGACATGAGCTGATAGTTTTAAAAGTTGTCCTTTTATGTTCTTGCTGTTTGCATCTCGCTCTTTAGGGAATCCGTTACTGCCCCAAGCTTTTGCATCAATGATGTAACCAGTTTTTCGTTTTAATGTATTGTTTCTTCCTAAAGACAGTCTAAGGTAAATAGGTGCAGTACTGCTTGTGCTTTGAAGTAAAAATTTAATAGTAGCCATATATTGGATTTATATGGCAAAGATAAATAATTAGGCAACATTTAGTCAACAAGGTCTAAATTTAGTTATGTTTAAATGTATCTATTTATATTTTGTTTTTATGTATTCTCTTTATTTATAGGTGTTTTAGATATAAAAAGGAATAATTGAATACAATAGTTGGAGAGCCTTCCTCTCTGCTAGTAAAATCCTTATAAAACTGATGTTCGGTTTTGTAAGGATTTTTTGTTTTTGGAGAATTGTTAAATTATCTGCAATAAATAATTTAACAATTGTTGTATATCTAAGTTTTATTAATATAGTTATGGGACTTTATAGAGAGTTGTTGTATAGCAATTTCTTTATAGTATATAAAATAATTTAAACTTGTAGTATTGTTTTGTATATCAGTTATTTATGAAATTTTCGATTAAAAATATTGAAAGAGTCAATAACAGTAATTTAGAGATTAATGATCTTACTATATTGGTATGATGCAAATAATAAACCTGTAAGTTTTAATAGTCCTAATAAGGTTAGAGGGGAAATTCATACATTTAAAGGATTAGGCGTTAACCAGAAATCACATCCTATTCTTTTTGTTCCTTAAAAATATTATAACCATGAAAAACTATTTTACATTAGTCATAGGAATATATTTTATATTAATTTCTTGTAAAAGTATGGAGAGAAGATATACTATAAATGAAGCATATTATAATATTTATAAAATTGACTCAATTAATAATTATTATTTAATTTACGCGAAAAAGCAAGACTCAATTTATAAGATTGTATCAGAAAAACAAAAAATAAGTAATTGTAAAAAAATTGCATTACAAGGTAATTATAACTTGAGATTAAGATCTTTTAGCTCTATTGCGCCTATCATAAATAGTATTAAAATATATTCTCCTGACATTGATTGTTATTATTTTGAAGAGGATACAGATATTTGTTTGGAGAGAGACAAGGGCATTTTTGAATTATATTATTGCGATAATTTAAAAGGATTATGTCCTGATACCCGATAGCACTGATTTGCAATTTGTGCATACTTTAAAGCAAAATAAAGGCATCCTTAGAGTTGCCTTTGTTTTTGTTCAGGAGTAGATATAAAAACACAAAGTGTAATTAATAATTTTAATAGTCTCATAATACAATTTTATCTGTATAAATTTAAATATAATCATGGCTAGTATGAAAGTAAAATTATTTTAGTTCAAACATAGCTTGATAATTACATCAAAATCTTCAATTGTGGTCATGATTTATTTTTGTATTATTCCGAGAGCATGCTCTTTTTAAACCCTCAAGTATCGACTAAAATCTTCTTCAGAAAAACAGTATCTTTATGTTGCAAAAATTATAATAAATGTTTCGTCATAAAGGCAAAAGAAGATCATATGGGCATAACCTCAGGTTGGCCTCCCTTTTATCTTTTGTGGCTGGGATTGTAAACATTGTAGGGCTATTATCGGTAAATGTACTTACAACAAATGTAACGGGCCATTTTGCTTTCTTTTCAAGAACTTTTGTAAGCGAAGAGTTCTCCAGCGCTGTTATTTACCTGTGGTTTCTGGTGAGTTTCCTCGCCGGAGCCTTTTGTTCCAATCTTATAAGTGAGACTATTGTCCGCAAAAGGGAAAATCTTTCCTATGTTGTTCCCATCCTGCTTGAAATTATTCTTTTAATTACAGCAGCCACTTTACACTTTAATCAGCCTGATGTATTAGCCTGTATTCTGTTGTTTGCAATGGGTTTGCAAAATGCTTTGGTAACTAGGGTATCGCAGTCGGTAGTAAGAACAACACACCTAACAGGCATATTTACAGACTTGGGTATTGAACTGTCTCAGCTTTTGTTTTACAGAAAGACCAATGAGAACTTTACCCTTAAAAGAAGTATCTATTTAAAATTGGCTATTATAGTATGTTTTTTTGCCGGGGGTATAGCAGGTGGATTTGCTTACTACTACTTAAAGCTGAGAGTTCTTTTTATAGCGAGCTCAGCGCTTATATTAGCCTTGCTTTACGACTATATACTGCTTAAATTCTATGTCATTAAAAGAAAGGTGTTACAAAGACATTGACATATACCATAATCTACTTTTAAAAATAATTCATTTTTTCTGTAACGTTTGATGTTTGTTGTTACTTACTCTATATAACATCAATCAAAACAATTATGAAAAATAAGTCACAAGTAACACAGCAAAATAGTATTGTTAGCCTTTTGCTTGTCTTTTTAGGAGCAGCAGGGCTTAGTTATACTTTAGTAAGTCATTTTGTATTTGAGGAACATTTTCAGAGTCTGTTATTCCTCTTTTCAGTAATATTTTTAATGAAGGGGCTTACACCTACAGTTACGCAGTATTTTAAAAATAATAAGGAAGTTTAATCATCAGTCAATCAAAACAATCGATTATGAAAAAAGTAATCAAATTAGCAGTAGTTTTTGCAGCGGTAGTCTTGTCGGGCAATTTGCACGCTCAGGAGAAAAAAGTAAAATTAGAGAATTCACTTTTATGGGAAATATCGGGTAACGGGTTAACCGAACCATCTTATCTGTACGGAACCATGCACATGATGTGTGAAGACGATTTCCTTATTAAGGAAAAGGTAGAAAAAGCTTTTGAAAATACCGATAAGCTAGCATTGGAACTCGATTTTGACGATCCGTCCGAACTAATGGCTATGCAAAGCATGACTACTTCAACCACACCTCTTAGTGAAAGATTAAGCAAAGAGGATTATGCAACACTGGACAATTTTTTACAAACCAAACTTGGTGTAAAAGCGAGTCAGTTTGAGAATTATACGCTAATAGGTATTATGAGTGTAGTAATGTTTAAAAGTTTAAACTGTCCGCCAAAAATGTATGAGGTAGAGTTTATGCAGCAGGCAATGGTTAATAAAAGGGAAATACTGGGATTGGAAAAAGTGGAGGCTCAGGTTACAGGGTTCAGTGAATCGTACACTGATGAGGAGTTTATTGATCAGTTAAAATATTATGATATTTCATACTTTGATGAGATGGTTGCCATATACAAAGAGGAGAATCTTAACGGACTATATGAAATGATTACTGATGAGAAATTTATGGATGCTGAGGTAAAAACCATAATGCTGGATAACCGTAATAAAAACTGGGTTGCAATAATGCCTGAACTTATGAAGGCACAACCGGTATTTTTTGCGGTAGGAGCAGGTCATTTACCGGGTGAGAACGGAGTTATTAACTTATTAAGAAATGCCGGATACAGTGTAAAACCTGTGTTGAAATAGTAGTGCTTTGAAAGGGAACGAAAAGGAGTTTTTGGCAAAAATAAGTGAACATAAGGGGATTTTATATAAAGTCTCTAAAATGTACATGGACAATCCGGACGATCAGCAGGATTTGTTCCAAGAGATTATTTGCCAGCTCTGGAAGGCTTATGGCACCTTTAGGGGAGAAAGCCGCTTTTCCACCTGGATGTACCGTGTGGCTATAAATACTTCTATAGTATTCCTCCGGAAGGAAAAACGAAAGGTTGATACTCACAGTATGGTATCGCATGATATAAAGGAGGAAGAAGGGGAAGATGACATAAAGGAAAGTCAGTTGGAGCATTTTTACCGCGCAGTTCAAAAACTGGATAAAATTGATAAGGCCATTATTTTTTATCAGTTGGAAGGGTTTTCGCATAAGGAGATAGGGGAGAATCTGGGGATTAGCGAAGGTAATGCCAGAGTAAAGCTTAACAGAGCAAAAGAAAAATTAAAAGAAATTATTAAAAATCAGGGGTATGGATTTTAACGATATACAATCGGCTTGGGATAATGAAAAAACCGATAAGGTGGAAATGCCCAGCAGTTTAAAGAAAATACAGTCGGCAAATACGCCACTGGACAAGATTAGGAAAAATTTAAAAAAGGAGTTTATATATCAGGTAATATCTATTGTTGTAATAGCTTTTACGCCTTTTATATATCATTTTCCAAAAGAAACATTTTTTCTGTTTTATTTGATTTATAGCTTATTTGTAGCTATATGTATTTATTATTTAGTAAAGCTCTATATGTTTTATAAAAGGATAAATAAAACAGATCTTACAACCAAAGACAGTTTGTATGAAACCTATTTTGACATTCGTCTTAATATGGAAATCTACAAAACATTCGGTTTTGCCTTAACTCCGTTTATGGTGCTTTTTTTAGTGGCATATCTGTTTTATAAGCAAAAGGGGATTGATATAAATACTTTAAGCGATTCGTTTGTAATAACGATGTTTGTTGTTATTGTGGCTTCAGTTTTAACAATGGGTGTTGTTCTGGAGATATGGGTAAGATACTTTTATGGCAAATATGCCAAAGAGATAAGAAAAGTTATTGATGAACTAAAAGAAGAATAATAAAAAAGCTCCCTCAAAAAGGGAGCTTTTTGTATAAATAAAACAGTCTTACAGCTTTTTTAAACCTTTTGTTTCCGCTTTTGTAGCTTCGATAATACTTATGGCATATCCACCACCCGGAGCAACAAACTGAGACAGTTTTGTTTTACTGGTCACTATACCTTTTGTAATGGTATACGCCTGTGGGTTGGTTTTGTAGTGTGCATTGTTAGCATCGGCATAAACAGTAGCGATGTATGTTTTTCCTTTGTCAAGGAAATCCAGCTTAATGGTTGAGGTACGGGCTTCATAGCCGCCTACGCTACCTACAAACCAGTTGTTAGTACCTTTTTCCTTACGTGCAGCTGTGATGTACTCTGCCGGTTCTGCCTCAATATATTTACTGTCGTCCCATTCTACAGGAACATCTTTAATAAACTGGAAGGCATCAAGGAACTGGTTATAGTGTTCCGGTAAATCGGCAGCCATTTGTAACGGACTGTACATAGTAACATATAACGCCAGCTGATTAGCCAGTGTGCTGTTTACATGTGAGTTGTTGTTAGGGCTAAATTTGCTGATTTCCATTTCAAATATACCCGGTGTATAATCCATAGGTCCGCCAATTAAACGGGTAAACGGCAGCATGGCAACGTGATTAGGCTTGCTTCCGCCAAAAGCCTGGTATTCTGTGCCTCTTGCCGACTCGTTACCTATAAGGTTAGGGTAGGTGCGGCAAATGCCTGTAGGGCGAACTGCTTCGTGAGCATTAACCATTATTTTGTATTCGGCAGCTTTTTCAAGAGCATATTGATAGTGGTTTACAATCCACTGGCTGTAGTGGTTTTCTCCTCTTGGAAGTATATTACCTACATATCCGCTTTTTACGGCATCATAACCGTTGTCTTTCATAAATTTATAAGCTGCATCCATATGGCGCTCGTAGTTACGAACAGATGATGAGGTTTCATGGTGCATAATCATTTTTACACCTTTTGATTTAGCGTAATCCCTAATTCCGGTCACATCAAAATCAGGATAAGGCGTTACAAAGTCAAAAACATAGTCTTTAGAGTGACCAAACCAGTCTTCCCAACCTACGTTCCAGCCTTCTACAAGTACGGCATCAAAACCGTGTTTAGCGGCAAAATCTATATATTCTTTAACATGAGCTGTGTTTGCAGCATGTTTTCCGTTTGGCTTTACTTTACTAAAGTCAGTTACACCCAGTTGCACCGATGGTAAATCATCGGTATATGCCCAAGTACTTTTTCCTGTAATCATTTCCCACCATACGCCAATGTATTTAACTGGTTTGATCCATGATGTATCATCTAGTTTACAAGGCTCGTTAAGGTTAAGGGTAATTTTTGAGGCAAGAATATCGCGGGCGTCATCACTTACTATAACAGTACGCCACGGTGTGTTAAACGGAGCCTGAACATGACCTTTGTTGCCTTGAGCATCAGGGGTTAGCCATGATTCGAACACCATATTCTTATCGTCAAGGTTAAGGTGCATACAGGCATAGTTTATAAGGGCTGCTTCGTGAAGGTTAATGTAAATTCCGTCAGCAGTTTTAAGCATAAGTGAGGTTTGTACCCCTGTAGGAGAGAACGATTTTTGCGATACATTGGCAGTAATCGATTTTTCCATTAGACCTCTTATTTCGCTTAGTTTTGAAACGGTATAATCGTATTCCTGAGTATCATAATCCCCTGGAATCCAGTAAGCGGTATGGTCGCCCGTCATGGCAAACTGTGTTCTTTCTTCCTTGATAATAAAGTACACAAGGTTTTTTTGCTGCGGAAACTCATAACGGAAACCAAGTCCGTTGTCAAAAAGGCGGAAACGTATAACCATTTGCCTGTCGCTACCCTTTTGGTTAAGCGATACGGCAAGTTCGTTATAATGGTTTCTAATGGTTTTAACCTCTCCCCAAACCGGAGTCCAGTTTTCGTCAAACGTTGCGGTTTTGGTATCGGTTAGAGTAAAGTCGTTAAGTAAGGATTTTTCATCGTCTTTAAGCTCAAGTCCCAGTTTACTTGGTTTTAATACCTCTTTACCTTTGTAGGTAAGTGAGTAGGCAGGGGTTCCGTCGTTTTCGAGGAAAAATTTGAGGTTAAAATTCCCGTTCGGGGATTTAAGTTCCTGTGCATTGGCATTTGCGAGTACTGCCAGGCAGAAACATAAGGCGAAAATTACTTTTTTCATTTTTTTATTAATAGATGATAGTTAAAGAATATATATTGATCCCTGAGGTAAGGGGATAATATGAAGGTTTACCGTTTTGGCATAGCCGCTATAATTTTGCGTGTCCTTCTGTCGGCATACATCCTGTTTAAAGAGGTAAAAGCCCATATAAAAGCAGGTAGCCAGCCTATTATGGTTAGCTGTAAGATAAGGCATATTATGCCCGAAAGGATTTTACCCTGAAAGAAAAGGGAAAGCCACGGAAAGAAAAAAGCTATAACGTAACGCATAACAATAGTAATGAAGCCATAAAAGTAAGCGTTATACACACGATTTGCAAATTAAGTACTAGTATATGACGGTTTTAGCATACCTGATTAAAAAAATAAAGAGTATATTTCGCTGTTTGTAAAACCAATCTTACATGTTTAAAACAACTATTGCCTCGTTATTTTTATTAGTAGCTATTTCCCTTTCCGGATGTAAACAGGAACAGGAAGAACAAGACTGGAAATGCCTGTTGGATAATAACATGTCCCAATGGGGGAAATACCTTAGCTATAAACACACTACAGATTATAATGGGAGTATACCAACAGATAGCCTTGGTAACGCAATTGAGCCACTAGGTTATGATAATGATGCTGAAGGGGTGTTTATCATGATTGAGGAAAACGGAGAGCCTGTTTTAAAAGTGAGTGGTGAGCGTTATGGTTGTGTATTTACTAAAGAAGAGTTTGAAAACTATCATTTAAAAGTCAAAGTGAAGTGGGGTGATAAGAAATGGATCCCCCGTGAGGATAAACTTAAAGATACCGGTATACTATACCATTCGGTAGGGGAGAGCGGTAAGGATTACTGGCGCGCCTGGATGCTTTCGCAGGAATTTCAGATTATGGAAGGACACATAGGTGATTACTGGAACATAGCTAATGCGGCTATTGATATTAGAGCCTTTTTACCTGAAGGGGTGATGAACGCCGTTGCCGGGCATGAGCAGCCTTTTTTGCCTATAGGAACCGCATCAAACTATGGTGGATTTTGCCTAAGGAGTGTTGATAATGAAAGCGAGCAAGGGGAGTGGACCCAACTGGAACTGATATGTTTTGGAGATAAAAGTCTTCATATTGTAAACGGTGAGGTCGTAATGGTGCTTCAAAACTCCCGCTATGTGGAAGAGGGGAAAAATTACCCACTTACAAAAGGGAAAATACAATTGCAAAGCGAGGCAGCCGAGGCTTATTTTAAAGATGTAAAAATTAAAAATATTGAAGCATTACCACACGAATATGCAGCTTATTTTAACTGATTTGCCGCTTTTAATAGTAGTGCTTTAGTAGCAAGAATCCCTTCTTCTTCTGTTAATCGGTTACCTTCATATTCCACACCTATAAAACCATTATAATTTGCGTCTTTTACTATTTGAAGCATTTTATAGTAATCAATAGTAGTTTCGTTACCCTTTTTGTCAAAGTCGTATGATTTAGCGATAACACCATGTGCAAAAGGCATCATTTCCAGCATACCTTTGTAACGGTCATACTCTTCAATACATGGAGTCCCCCAACGTTCGCCACCCTGTCGTTTTACGCAAAAGTTTCCAAAATCGGGTAATATACCGCAGTTGCGATGGTTTATGGCTTTTATTACCTGAGTGAGTTTTTCACTATCGGATGATAATCCTCCATGATTTTCAACTATCACATTAATATTGCTATTTGCTGCATATTGAGACAATCGACTCAATCCGTCTACCGATGCTTCCAGCCATAGGTTAAAATCCTGTTCAGTACCTGTGCCAAAAAGGTTAACTCTTATTGAGTGACACTCCAGTTCGGCAGCAGCGTCAACCCATTTGGAATGCTTTGCAATGGCTTGATCGCGGTCTTTTTTATTGACAGCGGCCAGTTCACCTTCATTATCTACCATTATGAGTACGTTTTTAATTCCCTCATCACTGCTTCTCAGTTTTAGTTCCTTTACCAGTTTTTTAAGGGAAGCACTTTGGTTAGATTCATCCAGTTTATATAGTTGCGATACATATTCAATGCCGTCAAATCCCAGTTGTCTGGCTTTTTTTGCAAAGTCAAGACTGGAAAGTGTTTTCGTTTCCAGTATGACTTTGTGTAGCGACCATTGTGCCAGTGACAACTTAAAGAAAGGTTCTTTACAATTGTTTTCCAATAGGTTTTCTAAAATAGGACTGATAAATCCTGATAGTGCTCCTGTAGCCAGTGCAGCTTTACCTGTAGATGATATAAAATGACGTCTGTTCATAATGGGCAGAAATAAAAAAGCCTCCCGTAGGGGAGGCTTAAAAATATAAATTATTTTTTATAATTCTTCAAATACCTGATCTTCACCCGGGTAATTACTCCTAACATTTAGGGCATTACCATCGGCATCTGTTATAAACGCCACAAACTCAAGGTTTGCTGCATTTTCTACATTTGCAGGTACAGGTATATTAAATGATTTTGTAAAAGTATTGGCAATAGTCATGTCTCCGGTAACTGCCTCACCTAAAAGAGGTGTAAGGCACTCCCTAAGCACGTGGTTATGCTCAAAACCGTGTACTATATGGTCGCCACCATAATAAGAGGTATAGTTTACCTGATCGTATATTAAACCGTTTTCAAGAACATATACCACTAATTTGATTCCGCTTCCTGTAAAATCTTTACCAAATTTAACGTTTACATCAAGGTTTATAGTCGTTTCCTCAATAACTGATGTTATTGCTATACCCAGTTTTGGGTTTAGTCCTTGTGTAAGACCTATAGCCTGACTTAGGTTGTTTGGTTCAGGGCTTTGCCATAAAGTCATTCTGTTAAGGTATCCTTTAGGGTAACCTACTGTGCTTAGCAAAGCTTCAAGTTCAGATGCGTCGTAGTTATATGGATCGTAGTTCAGACTGGCTTCGTTAGAAGTTGGTCTGTGTATTGCTACTGCTACAGCGTTATCTGTTTCTTCCTTTAGCAGTTCAATAGCGTGTGCTACCCTTGGGCAGTATCCGCACCATGTACCTGTATAGTCTTCAATAAGTACTCTTTTTTCAAAGTTTATTTCAGAACCGTCATGAAAGGTAAGAACTACAGGATCTGACTCCAAGCCTGCATATATGGCTTTGGCCTCAAAAGTACCCACTGTTCCCGAAGAAAAGGTGTTACCTGTAATAGGTTCGCCGTCTATATAAATAACGGCTTCCTGGGTAATATCCTCACTTTCGTTATTGGTTACACTGCTTACTGTGAAAGTTATTGTACCATCAATCAGTTTTACCGAGCTGTCTGGTTTTAATATAACAGATCCTACAGATTTTAGGATAGTATAGTCTGACGAGCACGATGAAAGCAGTGCTGAAATAAAGGCAAAAAGTAGTATAAAACGTTTCATTATGCAAAAATTAGCAGAGAATATCTTCTCAAATTAGTTTTTTACAATTCTTATTTGGGCTGTTTTGTTTTCTTCAGTTGTAAACTTAGCAATATAAACTGCTGCGTTTAGGTCAGATAAATTAAGAGACTGAGCTCCTGTTCTGATTTCGGCGGTTTTAACTAACTGTCCGTTAATAGCATAAATCTGCATAGTAGCATTGTATGCTGAGTTTAGGTTAAGCTCTTCTTTTACTATAGTGTTATTTAAAGCAATACCCATGTTTTGTAGCGAGTTGAAATCATCTACACTCATTGCATTTGCATCATATTTGTAAGTAAAAGTACGTAGAGGTTCACCTATTTGAGTTCCTTCGGCATCAACCTGTACGAGAGCTATAGTGTATTCTACAGGCTCACCCTGGGTATCACCGGTATAACCATTGGCAAAGTGGTCTCCATTAGGGTTAGATGCTCCCGGAGCTAATGTTATGTAACCCTCTGGGGTTTGACCTACCGCTGCAGGAACAGTTGTTCCTTCTTGAATATCAAAGTAGCAAAACTCTGCAAAGCAAAACTGTACGTTTTGTCCTTCACTATTATTAGTGATAGACTCCATTCTCATTTTTAGGTTAATGTCGGCATCTGTTAAGTTAGTTACCTTAACCTTTACTTCTCGAGGAACCTGTAATGTGTGTGTTTGATTGAAAATGAAAACCTGTCCGTCTTCAATTTCTACTCCATCATTTACTACAGATACAATTTCCTGTGCATTTGTTAACGAGCAAAATAATAGCCCGGCAAAAAGAATAATTTTTTTCATGGTATTTTTTTTAACATTTAGTGTGTATTGTGTGCTATTTAAGCAAAAAGGCTACCGGTAATCTTTTACAATTACCGATAGCTTTTCTGTAAGGATATTATATATTGTAATAAATTACTTGATTACAATTTTCTCTACTCTTTCAGTAGTTTCACCGTTAATTTTAGCGATGTACATACCTGTTTGAAGAGAGTTTAGGTTGATAGAATCTCCATCATTGATATTGTTAGCTGTAAATACAACTTTACCAGATAGGTCTACTACAGTTACATTAACAGTTTCTTCTGTTGTAAAGTTTAAGATACCTGAAGTTGGGTTTGGATAAACAGCAAATTTAGCAGTTTGGAATGTAGGGTTATCAAGTTGACCTGTAGTTTTGAAAATAGTTTCTCCAAAAGCACGAGGACCGAAGTTACCTACCTGAGCCTCAAATACGCTTTGAGAACCAGTGAATATTTTTACACCTACAAAGTCACCTTGGTTGTAAGCAGACCATCCGTCACCAAATGAATCAAGTAATTCAATTGAGTAACAGTCGATGTCTTCTGATAAAGTGAAGTACTCCGTTTTAACAGTAAGAGCATCTGGACCACCACCACCATACTCGTCTTCAGTTCCTGGTTGGTATGGACCGCCGCTAGCAACTACATCACCAGCACTGTTTAATAGGTTCCAAGACATTTCTCCAGGGTAGTAGTCAGTATAGATATCAACTTTAATGTTTATACCAGACAGGTTCTCATCAGCAGCATTTAAAGTAAAAGTAGCTTCAGTTGAAAGTAATTCGTCATCACTACCTGTAACTTCGTTGTACTGAGTGATCTCTACAGTATAATCAGCGTTAGCGTCAAATTCATACTCATCAAAAGTAACTACTCCATTGCTAAACTGAGCAATAGCATCTCCACTGTAAGTTGCAGTAGCAACTACAGAACCGTTTTCTTTAAGAACAACAGTAGCAGTTGTAATGTCTTCTGTACCAAGGTTACGTACAATAGCACTAGCTTCGCCTGCGTTAGAACAAAATCTTCTGTCAACGCCACGTGCTTCAGCACGGGTTGGGATACCTGTAAGAGTACCACCACAAGTAGCTTCGATAGTTTCAACAAAACCGGCAGGAGTATTTCTGTCTATTTGAGTTGTAGTACCTGTTTCTGGGCAAATCATGTATAATGTTGGGAAGAAGGCAATTTCATAATCATCAGCAATCTGAGCATTATCAAGAATTGGGAAAGGGCTTCCCGCTGTCCAGTCACCCCAAGTGTTAGATCCTGTTCCCTGGATATCTGCTAGAGTAGTAGCCGGGTCTCCTTCTACATATAGTATAACAACTTCATCAGATCCGCCTGGTCCGTAAGATTCATATAAATCTGCAAGATAGTGCGTGTTGTGGAACTGCCAGCAAGGACTACACCATGTAGCTGAGATGTATAGGATAACTGTTTTTCCTTCTTCTAAGTACGTAGAAAGGGTGTGTGTGTTTCCGTTAATGTCTTCAGCGGTGAAATCCGGAGCAACAGTTCCGTCAGGTAAACCTGCTTCCTGCGCTTTTGCAGTAAGACCGCCTAATAGCATTAACCCTAAAAGTAATAATTTTTTCATAGAAAAATGGTAATTTTAAGTTAGAGTTTTCTTTTAATAAATAAGTTTTAACAAAAAAATAATAGAAAAATTTTTTCCGAAAGTATACAAAAAAAACTTATGTCAAAAAAAAAATCCAAAAAAAGTTACGTTTGGAACGATTTTTTATGATAAAGTAGTAAAATTAATACTAAAAGTTTAGCAATCAGTCTATTTCTCTACTAATTCGATAGGTTTTTAGAAATTTTTTTTAAGAAAAAAAGTGCTGATTACTGTTAAAAAATTTTTAATATTGCGACCTAACTGGAAAACTGTAATTAATAAAACTGAAACACAAATGAAAAAGATTCTAATGCTATTTTTGTTTTTGGTGGGTACAGCTATGTACGCCCAAAAGGAAATGCCAAATGTGACAATCAAATCATCTGATAATAAGAGCTATAACGTAAAGAGTGATTTTGCTGAGAAAGATAAAATCTATGTCTTTTCGTTTTGGGCTACCTGGTGTGCACCTTGTATTAAGGAACTTGATGCTATAAATGAAAAATATTCTGCATGGTCTAAAGAGCTTAATATGGAAGTTGTAGCGGTATCTGTAGATGATAGCCGTACTCAAAAAAGAGTAAAACCGTTACTTAATGGTAAAAAGTGGCCTTATCAGGTGCTTCTTGATACTAATCAGGATTTGAAAAGAGCTTTGGGTATTGCAAACGTACCATATACTGTAGTTGTGAAAAACAAAAAAGTGGTATATGTACACAACGGTTATAGCCAGGGAGCAGAAGAAGAACTGTATAACAAACTGAAGGAGCTGTAAGCTAATGAAAAAGGCACTATTACTTTTATTACCATTATCATTATGTACAACATCTGTGTTTGCACAGGAAGATACAGAACAGGAGAAAAAAGATTATGGTAAGGTTTACGGTAGTTTTGAATCTAATTCCCAATGGTACCTTAACGATAAGGAAAGAAATATAGATCATCCTGAAGATCCAATCAGGTCTAACAACTACCTTTATTTAAATTATCAGTATAAAAACTGGACAGCAGGTGTGCAGGGTGAGGCTTATGAACCTAATGCACTGTTAAACTATAATCCAGGGTTTAAAGGTACTAATGTAGGTATTTACTATTTAAGCTATAAGTCGGAGAAATTTGATGCTACTGCCGGTTATTTCTACGAGCAGTTTGGTAGCGGGTTACTTTTAAGGGCTTGGGAAGACCGTTCTTTAGGTATCAATACCGCTCTTAGAGGGGGTAGGGTTGTATACAGGCCTAGTGATAATGTTAGGTTAACGGCTCTTTATGGTCAGCAAAGAACAGGTTTTGATGTAGCTAAAGGAAAAATATATGGCTTTGATTCTGATTTTAATTTAGATAAGCTGCTTTCGTTTGAAGAGTCAGATCTTTCTGTAGGACTTACTTATGTTGGTCGCTACGAGAAAACGTATATAACCAATCCTAATTTTGATGAGCTTACTAATGCTTTTGCCGGTAGGGTAAACTTTATTCACGGTTCTTTTTATGTATCGGGGGAGTACAACTACAAGCAAAAAGACGCTGTACTTGACCTGCAGAATAAAATAAACAATGATTTTATCAAACCGGGGAGTGCAGTATTGCTTAATCTTGGTTACTCTGCAAACGGTTTGGGTGTCGATGCTACTTTCAGGAGAATTGAAAACATGAGTTTCCTTTCTGAAAGGGAGCCTACCTTTGCTACTACAGAGACAACCAGTTTAAACTTTAATGATAAGGTATTGAACTTTGTACCTGCATTAACAAAGCAGCATCACTCTAACCTGGCTAATATTTATGTATATCAGGCTCAGGCAAAAGTAGATTTTCAGGGAGCTGAAATCATGAAAGCAGGTGAGACTGGTGGACAAATTGATATTTTTTATGATATAGCGCCCGAAACTGCTCTTGGGGGTAAATACGGTACTAATATAGGTGTTAACATTTCAAGCTGGTATAACCTTCCGGGGTCATATAGGTTGGCTCCTGCAGATTATGATACCAAATTCTTTGGTGTAGGTGAAAAATACTATTCTGACTATAATATCGAGGTTAAGAAAAAGCTTTCTGAAAACTGGCATACCGGTTTTTACTATGTAAACCAGTTTTATAACAAACAATGGTTACAGGGTGGTGAAAAGGTAAATACTAATATAGTTGCTGCTGAGGCTACTTATAATTTCTCTCCGTCAAAATCTATTCGTGTGGAGGGTGAGCACATGTGGGCCGATGCCGATTTTAAAAACTGGGCAGGTGGTACTGTAGAGCTTAATCTTAACGATAAGTATTCGTTTTACGTTTGGGATATAATTAACTATGGTAATGATGATGAGTCAAGAAGAAATCATTACTACAACTTTGGTGGTGCTTATCGTATAGGTGCTTCAAGGCTTGCGGTTAACTATGGTAGACAACGTGGCGGACTTGTATGTGTAGGTGGTGTGTGTCGTTTTGTGCCTGAAAGTACCGGTTTCTCACTATCGCTTAGTACAGCATTTTAATTTAAAAACTACTATACTTTACATACTTAATTTAAAAAGCCGCTCCGGTATCCCGGGCGGCTTTTTTCATGGTAAATTATTTAGCTTATTAGTGCGCTCTCATTTTGTCGAAAGTAGAATCCAGTACTTTCTTGATTTTGTCAATGGCTCCGTCTACAGCTTTTTCAATCGTGTTAGAGTGGTTTGTAACAGCAACAGGCTGCATGCCTGCAATACGTGCCTCAATGGTGCATTTTTTATCTGTATCACCTTCTTTATGGCTGTTTTCGTCACCTAAGTGGACTTCTACTCGGGTTACTTTGTCTTCAAAACGTTTTAATGAATCGGCTACTACTCCTTGAAAGTAGTCTTTCATTCTTTGGCTTCCTTCAACGTGATTGTTGGTATTTATGTTAATTTGCATAATTCTGAAATTTAAAGTTATTTCATTAAAATTACCCGCATCAAACGTGGTGCGGTCTATGCAATTTACGAAATTATTGAATAGCTTTTGCAGTGGGAGTTCTAAAAAAAAGCGTTAAAAATTTACCTTATTACCCCTGATGGCGTAATTTTTTTCTCATTTGAAGTTAATAATGATTATGGCCAAAAGATACACAGGTTTATTATAGAAAAATAATGTCTTTTTTAACAGGAAAGGCTCTGCTAATGGATGCCTTTTTATGTTAGAAAAGATTGATTTTACTACCGGAGTGTTTACAGGAGGGGCTTCAATACAACGGTTAAGTTACTATGGTTGCTTTAAATACTTACTTTTGTTTTTTAGGTAATTATGTTAATATAATCTTTAATGTCTATTATGAGGCTGTGTGTTTTTTTAACTTTAAAGATTATTTTTTAAAATACCTGACCATGAATATCGACACAACACTCCTTAAGTATATTGCCATAAGTATAGCCGGACTGGTAGTTACCTTCAGTATAATTTTTTACATTCTTAAAAAAGTGGGTAAGGATCCTCGTAATATACTGCCTGTAAATTTTGCTAACCGCATTAAAATTCCGCTTATCATTTTTATTTCGGCACTTGCGCTACGCATTGGTGTGGCAAGCAGTGTGTTTAATGTAAAAGCTTCAAAAATAGTAGGGCATATTGGGACACTGCTTTTTATACTGAGTATTACCTGGTTTCTAATCATTTTTATAAAGGTACTCAAAACGGTACTGGTAAGAAGGTATGATATTTCGGCTTCCGACAATCTGGCTGCCCGAAGAATTTACACACAGTTTACCATATTGGAAAGGGTAGTTGTATTTCTTATTGTGATATGTGCTATTGGGGTGGCACTTATGAGTTTTGAAAGCATACGCTCAATAGGGATTAGTTTTTTAACCTCGGCAGGTATAGCGGGTATTATTATTGGTTTTTCGGCACAAAAGGCTTTGGGAACGCTACTGGCAGGTATACAAATAGCCCTTACACAACCTATTCGCTTGGATGATGTGGTTATTGTTGAAGGTGAATGGGGTAAGATTGAAGAGATAACCCTTACTTATGTGGTGGTTAAAATTTGGGATAAACGCAGGCTGGTGGTTCCTACCACTTATTTTATTGAGAAACCGTTTCAAAACTGGACCCGCAATTCGGCAGATATACTGGGTACGGTTTTCATTTATACTGATTTTAAGGTGGAAGTGGATAAAGTGAGGGAAGAACTTACACAACTATTGGAAGAATCTGACCTTTGGGACGGACAGGTAAATGTACTTCAGGTAACCGATGCCCGTGAAAAAGTGATGGAGCTGCGCGCACTTATGAGCTCCAGTGATTCTTCCATATCATGGGATTTAAGAGTGTATGTAAGGGAAAAACTGATTGAGTTTATCCAGAAAAATTATCCCGACAGTTTACCTTTTACAAGGGTTACACTGAAAGAAGGTATAAAGGATAAAGAAACAGAACCAGCAGGAAAAAGCGAACAATAAAAAAGCCCCTTTAAAGGGGCTTTTGTTTTTATAGATCTACAGTTACTAATTGTAAAGTTTCACGGCTTAACTGGCGTACCAAAACCTCTTTGTTTTCGGTAACGGCATCTGCCGACTTATCATCAAAGTGACGGATGGTATAAAGGGAAACATCCTCATTATAAGTTACCTTGAATTTTTTAGAAAGTATTGTTTTAAGTTCATTAAAGTTATTGAACTTATCGTCCACACATACCGAGAAACTAATGGCAGAGTTCTGGATAAGGTGTACTTTCATTTTGTATTTGTGCAACAGGCTGAATATTTCACTGATGTTTTCTTCCATAATGAAAGAGAAATCAAGTGATGAAAGTGATATAAGCAACTGTCCTTTTTTAACAATAAAACATGAGGTTTGCGGCTCAAGATCAGACCCTTTGCTAACGCTTGTTCCCGGTAATAACGGGTTAATAAACGATTTTACGTATAACGGGATTTCTTTTCTTTGAAGCGGCTGTAATGTTTTAGGGTGAATAACCGATGCTCCGTAAAACGCAAGTTCAATAGCCTCTCGGTAAGAGATTTGGTTAAGTAGTACCGTATTGTCAAAATACCTTGGGTCGGCATTAAGTACACCCGGTACATCTTTCCATATAGTTACGCTTTCGGCATTAAGGCAGTAAGCAAAAATAGCGGCACTATAATCAGATCCTTCCCTTCCTAAGGTTGTGGTAAAGCTGTTTTCATCAGATCCTAAGAAGCCTTGGGTGATATTAAGGATTTTCTTTTTAATACCTTTTTTAATGTTTTGCTGTGTTTGTTCCCAGTCTACAACAGCATCACGGTAAGTATTATCCGTTTTGATAAACTCCCTTACGTCTACCCACTGGTTTTTAAGTCCGCGGTGGTTAAAGTAGTGGCTTACCAGAGTAGTGGAGATAAGCTCTCCCATACTTACTATCTGGTCGTAAACAAAGTTATAGTTAGGCGATTTGTTATGCTCAAGGAAATACTCAAGATCACCAAAAAGACTGTTGATAGCAGCAAAAACCGAATGGTTTTCGTCGTCAAACAGGTCAAGTAGTATTTGGTTATGGTATTTCTTAACGTCCTGTATGGATGACTTAAGCTCAGGAGATTTATCAAAATAGTTCTTGATAACAACCTCCATGGCATTAGTTGTTTTACCCATGGCAGAAATAACAACAAGCACATCTTCGTGCCCTACTTTCTGCAAAACATCATACACGTTTTTAATACCGTCGGCATCTTTTACCGATGCTCCTCCAAATTTAAATACTCTCATAAATTAAGTGTAAACTTTGTAATTCCTTCTTCGTCCATTTGCACTGTTAACCAGTCCTGAAAAACCGTAGCCCCCGATCGTTCGTAGAAATCAATCGCATGCTGGTTCCAGTTTAGTACAGCCCATTCAATGCGGCGCACGCCTTCCTGTTTGCCAAACTTTATAACTTCTTTATAAAGAGCGCTTCCGGCGCCCGTGCCTCTGTAGGCTTCCTTAACTATAAGATCTTCCAAGTGTATGGTTTTTCCTTTCCAGGTAGAATAGCGGTAATAAAATAGGGCCATACCTATAATCTCGTTGTCTTTTTCGGCAACAAAGGTTTTAAATAAAGGGTTAGAGCCAAATCCGTCTCGTTCCAGTTCATCAACAGTTACCACAACCGCATCTGGTTCATTTTCAAAAACAGCAAGTTCTTTAATAAGTTCCAGTGCGGCCGGCATGTCTTCTTTCTTTCCTTTTCGAATAACCATAAGCAAAATTTGGGCAAAAATACATTCTATTTAGCTATATAAGAATAAATTATTATCATATCACAAAAATATCGATATTTGTGCCCTCAACACAACTACAACGTTATAGTAATGGAAGAACGCAACAAGACACTGGGAGAGTTTATTATTGAAAAGCAGGAAGAGTTTATGTATTCTTCGGGCGAGCTGTCTAGGCTTATTAACTCTATACGATTAGCCGCTAAAGTGGTTAATTATAAGGTAAATAAGGCCGGGCTTGTGGATATAGTAGGTGCTTTTGGTGAACAAAATGTACAAGGTGAAGACCAGCAAAAACTGGATGTGTATGCAAACGAAACGTTTATGCAAACACTAATAAACCGCGAAATTGTTTGTGGTATCGCCTCTGAGGAGAATGATGACTTTATCACAATAAAGGGCAAAGATGGGCTGCATAATAACAAATATGTGGTGCTTATGGATCCGTTAGACGGTTCATCTAACATAGATGTGAATGTATCTGTAGGTACAATCTTCTCTGTTTTCAGGAGAGTAACGCCAGTAGGCACACCGGTAACCAAGGAAGATTTCCTTCAGCCGGGGGTAAATCAGGTTGCTGCCGGGTATGTAATTTACGGTACTTCTACCATGCTGGTATATACTACCGGTCACGGGGTAAACGGTTTTACGCTTAACCCTGCTATTGGTACTTTTTACCTGTCGCATCCTAATATGCGGTTTCCTAAGGACGGAAATATCTATTCTATTAACGAAGGGAACTATGTACATTTCCCGCAAGGAGTTAAAGACTATATCAAGTATTGCCAGACTGAAGAAGGGGACAGGCCTTATACGTCAAGATATATAGGTAGCCTGGTGTCAGACATTCACCGCAATATGATTAAGGGAGGTATTTATATTTACCCTACCAGTTCTAAGTCGCCAAAAGGTAAGTTAAGACTGCTTTATGAATGTAACCCTATGGCCTTTATTGCAGAGCAGGCAGGAGGTAAGGCTTCAGACGGGTTTAACAGGATTATGGAAATCCAGCCAACCGAACTGCACCAACGTGTTCCGTTCTTCTGCGGAAGCGAGAGCATGGTTGATAAAGCAAATGAGTTTATGCAGAAATACCAATAAATAAAAAAAGCCCCGATATCGGGGCTTTTTTTATTTATTCATGTGTTGCATTTCGTAAAGGAAAGTGTCAAGGTCTACGTTTAATACTAAAAGCGAAAGTGCTTTGTCTACAATGTATTTTACGTTTCCTGGTGTAAAGCCCAGGGCAAGGGCAAAACGGGTAAGAATCTCTTTTTGTTTTGGTCCCAGTATGTGATCAGCATATACCATTCTTGACAGGTCGTATAAACGCTCCAGCCTGTGTACGTGTAGGTATGGAGGGTTAATAGGATATTTTAACGGGTTTGCCATTATCTCAAGATATTCCTCTTCCGAAATTTCAAGTTGTTTGGCAAGCTTGTCAAGAAACGCTTTTTCTTCAGAACTCACGTGACCGTTTTCCATTGCTACTCTTACAATAGCCGAAAAGTGTCCTTTGTTTCTGTTTTTAAAGCCGCTGTCAAATAAATCTGAAATAGACATAATTTCTATATGTTATAAATTTTCGGCAAATATAATTCTATATTTTATGTCGGGAGTATTTTTTTAAAAGTTTTTGACAATATTATGTCTTAATCGCGTTTTTCCAGTAAGGTATTTTGTAAAAATTGATGTAAGTTTACAGCTTGCAAATACTGAATCTATATTATGTCGGAATTTCAATTATACTTTCAGCAGGGGCTTTACCATGTGCTGGATATCAACGCTTATGACCACGTACTTTTTATTGTAGCCTTAACCGTACCTTATGTTTTTAAGGACTGGAAAAATGTATTGTTGCTGGTAACCCTGTTTACCATAGGGCACAGTATGTCGCTTATACTTGCCGTGTATGATATTATATCTGTGAAATCAAGTTTAGTGGAGTTCCTTATTCCGGTCACTATTTTTATAACGGCAGTGTATAATATTTTTCGGGCTAATAAATCAGGTAAAAGAGATAATGTGAACTTCCTCGCCTTTACTACCCTGTTTTTTGGGATAATACATGGTCTTGGTTTTTCAAGCTATTTTAAAATGCTTGTGGCAAATAACAGCGGAGATAAACTGGTTCCGTTAATGGAATTTGCATTGGGTATAGAGGTGGCTCAGGTAATTATAGTACTTATAGTATTAATACTGTCGTGGGCGGTACAAACCTTTTTACGTTTCTCACAAAGAGACTGGATACTGGTTACCTGTTCGTTTGTGGCAGGGGTAGTGGTGCCTATGATAATTCATAATCGTATCTGGTAAATAAATAGCATAATAAATTAAGTGAAAAAGCTTAAATTTGAATGTAGGCTTGGATAATGAAGGATAAAAAACTCAACAAATACGATAAGGCTTATTTAAGAATAGCCAGAGAATGGGGACAGCTGTCTTATTGCGTCAGGAAAAAAGTTGGTGCAATTATTGTAAAAGACAGAATGATAATATCTGATGGATATAATGGTACCCCATCGGGCTTTGAGAATTGCTGTGAAGATGACGGAGGCCTTACAAAATGGTATGTACTGCATGCCGAAGCAAATGCAATATTAAAAGTAGCGCGTTCCACACAATCGTGTGAGGGGGCTACACTTTACATAACCATGTCTCCCTGTAAGGACTGTAGTAAGCTAATACATCAGTCGGGTATTAAAAGAGTGGTATACCAAAGCAGTTATAAAGATAATTCGGGTATCGACTTTTTAATGAGGGCAGGGGTAGAAGTGGTGCATGTAGAGGATTTAGATACAGAGTAATATGGAAAACGGAGATATCAGGCCAAAAAACAATCAGGTGAATAAAATTTACCTGCCTATTATAATCGCAGTAGCCCTGGCGTCCGGAGTGATTATGGGTAACTTTTTTAATGTATTCTCCGGAAACCGAATATTTATTTCCAAAAACTCCCATAAAAACAAGCTTAACAGGCTTATGGATTTTATTGAGAGCGACTATGTGGATAATGTAAATACCGACTCCATTGTCGATCTTACCGTAAACAACATACTGGAAAAACTGGATCCGCATTCGGTTTATATTGCTAAAGAAGATATGCAGCAGGTAGCCCAAAGCATGAAGGGTGACTTTGTGGGTATAGGGGTTAACTTTTATATGTATAAAGATTCTGTTGCGATTATTAAGCCGGTACCTCAGGGACCGTCTGATAAGGCAGGTATAAAAGCCGGAGACCGTATACTGTTTGCGGGTAACGATCAGCTTTATGGCAGGAAGTTGCCTAACGACAGCCTTTTCTCTAAACTTAAAGGTGAAGAAGGATCATCTATAGAGCTTACCGTTTACCGTAAAACCGAAGGCAAACAGTTTAAAGTAAATGTGGTTAGGGATATAATACCTATAAAAAGTGTTGATGCCGCAGTGTTGCTTGACAATAAAACAGGCTACATAAAAATTAACCGTTTTGCCGAAACTACTTATGAGGAATTTCATAAGGCGTTGCTTGATTTAAAGAGTCAGGGAGCAGAGTCGCTTATGATTGACTTAAGGGATAATGGCGGAGGCTATCTTGAAATGGCGGTTGATATTGCCGATGATCTTTTGCAGGATGATTTGGTAATAGTAAAAACAAAGAATAAAAAAGACAGAGAAGATATTACCTATTCTACCGATAAGGGGGACTTTGAAAACGGTAAACTGTATTTACTGATAAACGAAAACAGTGCATCGGCAAGTGAAATATTAGCCGGAGCTATTCAGGATAATGACAGAGGGACTATTGTAGGTCGCCGTTCGTTTGGAAAAGGACTTGTGCAGCGCGAAATGCCTTTAGGGGATGGTTCGGCTGTGCGATTAACTGTTGCGCGTTACTATACGCCATCGGGCAGGTCTATACAGCGTAGTTATGCTCATGGTGGTGATGAATACTTTAATGATTTTTCTAAACGCTATGAAAGCGGAGAGCTTTATGCTGCCGACAGTATTAAAATAGCCGATACTCTAAAATACAAAACCCTTAAAGGACGTACTGTTTATGGAGGAGGAGGTATAATCCCTGATTTATTTGTGCCTATGGAGGGTAAACACGGTGATGAGGGAGTAAGCATGATAATGCAGTCGGGCTTTGTAAGCTATTTTGTTTTTGAAGAGTTGGACAAACATAGAAAAGAGTTTAGCTCTCTTAATGAAATAGAAGTTGCTGATAAGGTTTTAAATACCGATAAGTATTACGCTCACTTTGCAAAATACCTGTCTGACAACGGACTGATATTTGATTTGGCTAAGCACAAACAAAGAGTTAAGTTTTATATAGCTGCCGAGTTTGTAAGGCAGTTGGTAAGTGATAGTGCTTATTATAAAATGGTGCTGGGAGAAGATAATATGATAAAAGCCGTACTGGCTGATGAGAAAAAATAGTTATTTTCCGGTCCACTACGGCTTTTAATCTGTTGAAATTACCTGTTATTATTTTACCCGTGTGCTGTCGTGATGTTGCGACGGGATTCCGTTATTCCATAATGTAAGGATATCTGCACCTACAGATGCGCCACTTCCGGCAGCGATAGAAAGCTGACTTCTCCATCCGGCAAGTGTTCCTGCTGCATAAATGCCTTCGGCTACTAAATGGTCATCATTTTTAAGCTGTATCCTGTTTTTTTCTGGCATGGCTTTTTTATGTGGTATAACATATTCCGTAAGACCTTCAATAGCAAAAGTATTAGCCGACCCTATGGCAACCACTATAATTTTTGTGTTGTAGGTGTTTTTGTTTGTAGTGACTGTAAAGTTTCCGGCTTCGCCTTCCACTTTAATAACTTTTTCTTTTTCAATCTGCTCCACATCAGGGTAGGCGCTATGCAGGTGGTCAAGACTTTCTTCCATGATCTCCCTGCCTAGTTTTCCCTGTGGTATTCCGTAAGCATTGTTGAATAGCGCATCCTGTAATGATGATGCTTTCTGGTGTGTAAATATTCCTATTTTTTTGCCCTGTGCATAAGGCTTGTTTAGGGCAGAGCCCAATATAAGTGCGCAGGATACGCCAGATACCCCTCCGCCAATAATTAAAACGTCAAACATGCTTTTCCCTTATCTTGTTTTTTCTTCAATACTTTTAGCCATCTTAAATATAAGAAGGATGCAAACGGCACAAAGTGATGCTACAATCCCTATAAGGGCTATAAGACTATTGCCTTCTAAAAGATTACTGAAATCAAGTAAGGTGATGTTAAATATAATTATGGCAACTGCAATCGCCAGTAGTGTGTAAATTAAAATTTTCATTCTATTAAATCTTAAATAGTTACAGTCTGATTTAATTAAAACATAGACTGTGAATGTAATAAATATATAACTAAGCGAATAATCCTTTAACATTAGCGGCAAATAATTTAACAGCTATCGCTAAAAGTATCACTCCAAAAATCTTACGGATAACACCAAGGCCGTTTTCTCCCAAAAGCCTTTCTATTTTAGCAGAGGCTTTTAGTACTATATATACTACCAGTATATTTATAACAATGGCTATGATGATGTTTATTTTTTCATATTCGGCACGTAGGGATAATATGGTGGTCATGGTACCTGCCCCTGCAATAAGTGGGAAGGCAATGGGTACGATAGATGCCGTATTAGGGTTGTCTTCCTTATATAGACGTATGCCTAATATCATTTCCAGTGCCAGGAAGAACAGTACAAACGAACCTGCAACGGCAAACGAGCTGGCATCTATTCCTATAAGTTTAAGAATTTCTTCTCCTACAAATAGAAAGGCAATCATGATTATAGCAGCAACCAGAGATGCTTTTTCCGACTGTATGTGCCCTACTTTATTACGAAGGTCTACTATAATAGGCACACTACCTATAATGTCTATAACCGCAAAAAGCACCATGCTGATGGTGAAGATTTCTTTCCAGTCAAATCCCATTTTAGTTTGTTTTTAAGAATTAACAAAAGTATTAATAATATAGAGATATATAGTTAAAATTTTTCAAGTGACGTTTTGGGTGATTAACACAGCTAAACTTTGACTATCTTTGCGGCATGTTTCAACTGGGTAAAACAATAGTGTCTGAGGACATTTTAGAGAAAGAATTTGTGTGCAATTTAACGGCATGCAAGGGAGCGTGTTGTGTAGACGGAGATGCAGGAGCTCCATTAAGTGAAGAGGAAACAAAGATACTGGAGGAAATTTATCCGAAGGTTAAGCCTTTTTTAAGAAAAGAAGGTGTTGAAGCTATAGAGGCTCAGGGAGTGTGGGTAACCGGTACCGATGGTGACCTGGAAACTCCGCTTATAGATAATAAAGATTGTGCCTACGTTATTTTTGACGGCGATACTGCACTTTGCGGTATTGAGCAGGCATACAACGAAGGGATTGTAAGCTGGAAAAAACCGGTTTCATGCCATTTATACCCTGTGCGTGTAAAAGATTTTACAGAGTTTGCGGCGGTTAACTACGACCGCTGGGATATATGTAATCCTGCCTGTGCTTTAGGTAAGGAGCTTGAAGTTCCTGTTTACAAATTTGTAAAGGAAGCACTGGTAAGAAGGTTTGGTCCCGATTGGTATGCCGAACTTGAAAAGGTGGCAGAGGATTTAAAGGACGACCCTTCTCCAAGAAGACGTTAAAATGCTTTAAAAACCCCCGTCAATTGCGGGAAAACCGCAAAATAATTCGTAAATTTATTTTTATGCAATATGTTCGCAATCAATACATTGCGAATGTGATTTTTATTGCCTGTTAAAATTAGGGTTGTTAAAAACTATGCCCGATTGTGAATAAGTTTGCCTTTCATTTATTGATACAAATGCCAATCTTTGTATTGCCGCTTTACCAAAAAAATCATTTTTATAATACCATAAAAGTCAAAAAGATATGTCTGCAGTAGAACCAATTTTACAAGAAAACAAGAATCGATTTGTAATTTTTCCGATAAAACACCACGATATTTGGGATTGGTACAAGAAAATGGAGGCTAGTTTCTGGACGGCAGAAGAGATAGATTTACATCAGGATCTTACCGATTGGAATACTAAGCTTAATGATGATGAGAAATACTTTATAAAGCACATATTAGCATTCTTTGCGGCTTCTGACGGTATTGTTAACGAAAACCTTGCTGAGAACTTTGTAAACGAGGTTCAGTATGCTGAAGCGAAGTTTTTCTACGGTTTCCAGATTATGATGGAAAACATTCATAGTGAAACGTACTCACTCCTTATAGATACGTATGTAAAGGATGATGTAGAGAAAAATCAGCTTTTCCATGCCATTGAGGTATTCCCTGCTATTAAGAAAAAAGCAGAGTGGGCACTTAAATGGATAGAGTCTGATTCGTTTGCAGAAAGACTTATTGCATTTGCAGCTGTAGAGGGTATTTTCTTCTCGGGTGCATTCTGTTCTATCTTCTGGCTTAAAAAACGTGGTTTAATGCCGGGGCTAACCTTCTCTAACGAGCTTATCTCGAGAGATGAAGGTGTGCACTGTGACTTTGCGGTTCACCTGCACAACAACCACCTTGTAAACAAGGTTCCTAAAGAAAGAATTAAAGAAATCATTATAGATGCGTTAACTATAGAGAGAGAGTTTATTACCGAATCACTTCCTGTAAGTCTTATTGGTATGAACGCTACCTTGATGACGCAGTACCTTGAGTTTGTTACCGACAGGCTTTTAGTTGAGCTTGGTTGTGAAAAACAATTCAACTCGGGTAACCCGTTTGATTTTATGGATATGATTTCACTTCAGGGTAAAACAAACTTCTTTGAGAAAAGGGTTTCTGAGTATCAGAAAGCCGGTGTAATTAACAAGGATACCGATTCTCAGAAAATTAGTTTTGACGCTGACTTTTAATAAAAATATAACCCCAACTAACTAAAACGGGCGTCGGGTACGCCCAGTGTATTAACCCCTAAATTGTTGCCTTATGAATGTAGTAAAAAGAGATGGCCGCAGAGAGCCGGTAATGTTTGACAAGATCACGGACAGAATAAGGATATTATGCTACGAGCTTAATGAATTAGTCGATCCGGTAAAGGTAGCTATGCGTGTTATCGAAGGTTTATATGATGGTGTAAACACATCTGAACTGGATAACCTTGCGGCTGAAACTGCTGCTTCGATGACAACCACGCATCCTGATTATGCTCAGCTTGCAGCGCGTATTGCGGTGTCTAACCTGCATAAAAATACCAAAAAATCGTTCTCGGAAACGATGCACGATATGTATAACTATGTAAACCCAAGAACCGGTCAGGCTTCCCCACTTCTGTCAGACGAGGTTTATGAGGTAATCATGGCAAATGCTGAGGTTTTAGATTCAACCATTATTTATAACAGGGACTTTAACTACGATTATTTCGGATTTAAAACCCTAGAGCGTTCTTACCTGCTTAAAATAAACGGTAAGATTGTAGAGAGACCGCAACACATGCTTATGAGGGTGTCTATAGGTATCCATATTGATGATATCGAGGCAGCTATTGAAACGTATGAACTTATGTCTAAAAAGTTCTTTACGCATGCAACTCCTACATTATTTAACTCTGGTACACCAAAACCGCAAATGTCTTCATGCTTCCTGTTAACCATGCGTGACGACAGTATTGACGGTATTTATGATACATTAAAGCAAACTGCTAAGATATCGCAGTCTGCAGGAGGTATTGGTCTTTCTATTCACAATGTAAGAGCTACAGGTTCATACATTCGTGGTACAAACGGTACTTCAAACGGTATTGTGCCTATGCTTCGCGTATTTAACGACACTGCCCGTTATGTAGACCAGGGTGGAGGTAAGCGTAAAGGTAGCTTTGCTGTATATATTGAAACATGGCATGCTGATATTTTTGACTTCCTTGATCTTAAAAAGAATCATGGTAAGGAAGAAATGCGAGCAAGAGATTTATTCTATGCTATGTGGACGTCTGACCTTTTCATGAAACGTGTGGAGGAAGATGCTAAATGGACATTAATGTGTCCTAACGAATGCCCGGGACTTTATGATGTGTATGGTGAGGAATTTGAGAAAATGTACGAATCATACGAAGCTGCCGGCAAAGGAAGAAAAACAATCAAAGCACGTGAGCTTTGGGAAAAAATACTTGAGTCTCAAATCGAAACAGGTACGCCATACATGCTTTACAAAGATGCGGCTAACAGAAAGTCAAACCAGAAAAACCTGGGTACTATCCGTTCTTCAAACCTTTGTACAGAGATTATGGAGTACACTGCTGCCGATGAGGTTGCGGTTTGTAACCTTGCTTCTATATCATTACCAATGTTTGTGGAAGAAGGTAAGTTTAACCACGATTACCTGTATGATGTAACCAAACGTGTAACGCGTAACCTTAACAAGGTAATTGACAGAAACTACTACCCGGTACCTGAGGCAGAAAACTCTAATATGCGCCACCGTCCGGTAGGACTCGGGGTACAGGGTCTTGCAGATGCTTTTATCATGATGCGTATGCCGTTTACAAGTGATGAGGCTAAGAAAGCAAACCAGGAGATTTTTGAAACCATTTACTTTGCAGCTGTAACCGCTTCTATGGAAATGGCGAAAGAAGAAGGACCATACTCAACTTTTGAAGGTTCTCCAATTTCTCAGGGTGAGTTCCAGTACAACCTTTGGGGCTTAAAAGATGAAGAACTAAGCGGTCGTTGGGACTGGGCTTCTTTAAGAAAAGAAGTTATGGAGCACGGTGTGAGAAACTCACTGTTAATGGCACCAATGCCTACTGCTTCAACTTCTCAGATATTAGGAAACAACGAAGCGTTTGAACCTTACACTTCTAACATTTATACCAGAAGGGTACTTTCGGGTGAGTTTATCGTAGTAAACAAACACCTTCTTGAAGACCTTGTGAAACTGGGTATATGGAACGAAGAGCTTAAGCAGGAGCTTATGAGGGCTAACGGTTCTATTCAGCATATAGACATTATTCCTCAGGATATAAAAGACCTTTACAAAACGGTTTGGGAAATGAGTATGAAAGACATTATCGATATGTCCCGCCAAAGAGGTTACTTTATTGACCAGTCACAGTCACTTAACCTGTTCATGGAAAATGCAACATTTTCAAAGCTTACATCAATGCACTTTTATGCATGGAAGAGCGGACTTAAAACAGGTATGTACTACTTAAGAACTAAGAGTGCTGTTGACGCTATTAAGTTTACCCTTAATAACGAGAAAAAAGCAGAACCTGTTGCAGCTGTAGCTAATGCTTCGGGCGAATCAGAAGCAATGTCGGTTACAGAATTTCAGGCAATGATTGAGCGTTCCCGTAATGCTGAACCGGACGATTGTGAAATGTGCGGATCGTAATTGATGGCAAAACATAAATAATAAATAAGGTAAGGAGCAGTAATGCTCCTTATTTGGTTAAAAATAATTTTAAACTAAAACATATGTCAAAAGACAAGAAGGATATCTATACTGGTATTATTGAGAAAGACGAAGAAGGAAACTTTTTTTGCGGTGAATACCTGTTAGATTATAAACGCGTAACGGCCGAATTTAAACTGGGTGATAAAGTAAACATCAGGTCGGTTATTGAGAATCCAAGCGATAAGAGCTACGACAAGTATCCTAAAAAGTCGAAGGATTTCTTTTTGTTTAATAATAAAAAATAAGGGGCAATCCCTCATTAATTATGGCTACAATGATGCAGTGGGAACAACTACTGTC
The DNA here is from genome assembly GCF_036347315.1 of Flavobacterium sp. C4GT6. Taxonomy (NCBI): domain Bacteria; kingdom Pseudomonadati; phylum Bacteroidota; class Flavobacteriia; order Flavobacteriales; family Flavobacteriaceae; genus Flavobacterium; species Flavobacterium sp. C4GT6. Next base: position 102,631 of record NZ_JAZGZU010000003.1, on the reverse strand, counting down.
GCTTAAAAGGCAGGGTGATACCAGTAAGCGCCTCCGCAGGGAGCAGGACGATACCCGTTTGGGCTTTGAGGTAGATTATGATCGTATAATATTCTCATCGGCTTTTAGAAGCCTGCAGGATAAAACACAGGTTATACCACTTTCCAAAACCGATTTTGTACATACCAGGCTTACGCATAGTCTTGAGGTTTCGGTTGTAGGACGTTCTTTAGGAAGGCTTGTAGGTAAAAAAATTATCGAGAAACATCCGTATCTTCGGGATACACACGGTTACCAAATGAATGATTTTGGGGCAATTGTGGCTGCTGCTGCACTGGCTCACGATATAGGTAACCCTCCGTTTGGACACTCGGGTGAAAAAGCAATAGGAGAGTACTTTAAAACCGGTAAGGGGCAACAGTATAAAAGTGATCTTACCGATAAGGAGTGGCAGGACCTGATAGATTTTGAAGGTAATGCAAACGGTTTTAACCTGCTTTCGGCTTCAAGGCCGGGTATAGAGGGTGGACTCCGTATTTCTTATGCTACACTGGGTGCGTTTATGAAGTACCCTAAGGAGTCACTGCCTAAAAAACCGACAGCTAATATAGCCGATAAGAAATATGGCTTCTTTCAAACCGATAAAGACTTTTTTCAGGATGTAGCAAAAGAGCTTGGGCTTATCCCGAATAAAACTGGGAATGATATAGGTTTTGAGCGCCATCCGCTGGCTTATCTTGTAGAGGCTGCCGATGATATTTGCTATACCATTATCGATTTTGAAGATGGTATAAACCTAGGGCTTATACCTGAAGAGTTTGCATTGGAGTATCTAATCAAACTGGTAAAAGGCAGTATTGATGTGGCAAAATACAATACACTTGTGACTAAAGAGGACAGGATAAGTTACCTGCGTGCTTTGGCGATTAGCAGCCTGATTAACGATGCTGTTGATGTGTTTATAGAAAATGAGGAGAAAATACTGAAAGGCGAATATCCTTATGCCTTAACCGATCAGGGTAAGTACACAGCACAAATGAAGGATATCATTGATCTTAGTATTCAAAATATTTACCAGAGTAGAGAGGTAGTAGAAAAAGAGATAATAGGGTATCGTATTATCAATACACTGCTGGACACCTTTTGTACAGCCTATAATAACAAGTTTGACGGCACAGAAAGTAACTATGATAAGTTAGTTTTAAAAATGCTTCCTGAAAGGTTTATTACAGATAAGATGAACTTATATGACAGGTTGTTGCATATATGCCACTTTGTGTCTACGCTAACAGATGGTAAGGCATTGTTATTATACAATACCATTACCGGAAATACAAAAGCCTAGATAGATTAAAAAGTATAGCTAAGGCCTACGCCAAGCATTTGCTTTAGCTGTATTTTTGGTCCTGCTGTTACTACTTCGCCTTCCACCTCTTTGGTAGATTTTATGTCGTTATCATAAATAAGCTGGGTACCTATATTGGCTTTTACATATTCATTTACGGTCATGTCCAGCTGAAGCTGCCAGTCTACATCGATATTTCCGAATTTATTAATGTAATCAGAATAAAGGGATATACGCTGATCCATCATGATGTTTTTAAATATCTGCCTTTTTAGCTGAGCTGTTAAAAGTGTACCTACTTCGGTACGTGAGTTTTTACCTGACTTTATAAGATTGCCAAGATCATCATAAATAGCTTTGTCCACACCAAAAGCTCCTTTGTTGGCGAGGGTTTGGTTTAATACTAAAGTTGTCTTGTTAGTAAGCGGAGACATGTAAACAGTAAGGCCTAAATCTTTACGCTTGTATTCAGAACCAATACCAAGAAATATATAGGCAGGTGAAAAAGGGCCGGATATTTCATCATCGGTATTAGGATAGGCATAACCGTTGGCAAATTGAGTGTTAAAATTAAACTTGGCACTGTAATACCAGTTGGAAATAGTGTCTTTCCTGTAACCAAAAGTAGAAGTTAGCTGAATTTTATCTTCTGTTTTACGTACTTCCTGTCCTTCCTGACTGTTCAGTCCGTAGCGAAGTATAAGCTCATTTGCCCAGTTTACATTTTTCTTGGTATAGTTTCGGTCAAATTCACCTTTTATAACTCCCGATATAGCATTGTTACCCCCTACACTCCAGTTGATAAAAGCTACCTGGTTAATGTCCAGTCCTACTTTATTGGTCTTGTCCCAATGGCTTATACTGTCAGGTAATGTAGTGGTTATGATAACTTGTGAAAATGCTTTGGTGCTTATAATAATAAATAATAATGCAAGAAAGGCTTTTATTCTCATTTTACTAATCGGTATATTAAATAGATGCGATGCAAAAGTCGGTATTTTTAATAAGCTGAAAAAATATCTTTTAAGCTTTTAACGTCAATGCCGCAGTATTGTTGTAAACGGTTTATACTTCCATGTTCAATAAATTCATCCGGAACGCCTAATGTAATAATTTTATTACAATAATTATGTTTGGCGGCAAAATCGGACACAATGCTTCCAAATCCTCCAATTATTGTGCCGTCTTCTATGGTAATAACCGTTTTATGTGTAGAAAATATTGTGTGTAATGTTTCCTCATCTATCGGTTTAATATAGCCGAAGTGATAGTGGGAAAATAGTTCGGAATTGTCAACGTCGTCTAGCGCTTTAGTTACATTGTTGCCTATAGCTCCTGTAGATACTATGGCTACTTTACTGCCTTGTTGCAGTTGTTTCGCTTTGCTGAAAGGAATGCTCTCAAAAGGCAATTGCCATTTAGTGCTTTCACCACGCCCACGCGGGTAACGAATGGCTATAGGTCGTTCTATCCCCAGTTGTGCTGTGTAGAGTATATTGCGTAATTCTTTTTCGTTAAGCGGAGCAAAAACATCAAGGTTAGGTATGCAGTTAAGGTATGCAATGTCGAAAACCCCGTGGTGGGTAGCCCCGTCTTCCCCAACTAATCCTGCCCTGTCCAGGCAAAAAATTACCGGTAGATTTTGCAGTGCCACATCGTGTATTATCTGGTCATATGCTCTTTGCAGGAAGGTAGAGTAAATATTACAGTATACCGTCATGCCCTGTGTGGCCATACCGGCGGCTAGGGTTACGGCGTGCTGTTCGGCAATACCTACATCAATAGCCCTTTTTGGGAAGGCTTCCATCATAAACTTCATGGAACTGCCCGATGGCATAGCAGGAGTAATGCCTATTATCTTTTCATTTTTCTCTGCCAGTTCGGTAAGGGTAAGCCCGAATACATCCTGATATTTAGGAGGCAGATTTTCATCGGTAATTTTTAAGATCTCTCCGGTAATTTTATCAAATTTTCCTGGAGCATGGTATTTCACCTGATCCTCTTCGGCTTTTTTAAGGCCTTTACCTTTTGTGGTTATAATATGAAGGAAACGTGGTCCTTTTTTGTTTTTAAGACGTTGCAGCTCTTTGGTAAGTGCTGGAAGGTCGTGCCCGTCAATAGGTCCTGAATAGTCAAAATTCAGGGATTTTATCATATTGTTCTGGCGCGGATTCTTTCCTTCCTTAACCTGAGTAAGGTAGTGTTTTAATGCTCCTACGCTTGGATCTATGCCTATCGCATTGTCGTTTAATATAACCAGTAGGTTGGCATCGGTTACCCCGGCATGGTTAAGCCCTTCAAATGCCATACCCGATGCAATGGAAGCATCACCAATCACGGCTATATGATTTTTATTGGTATCACCTTTAAGTTGCGAAGCAATAGCCATACCCAGTGCTGCTGATATGGAGGTAGAGGAGTGACCTACCCCAAAGGTATCATATTCGCTTTCGCTTCTTTTCGGGAATCCACTAATACCGCCAAATTGCCTGTTGGTATCAAAATTATCCCTGCGTCCGGTAAGTATTTTGTGTCCGTATGCCTGATGACCCACGTCCCATACCAGTAAATCTTCGGGAGTATTAAAAATATAATGCAGTGCAATGGTAAGTTCTGTCACACCAAGGCTTGCGCCAAGATGCCCTTCCTTAACCGAAACCACATCAATAATAAAATCGCGCAACTCCTGTGCCAGCTCAGGGAGCTGTTCGGGGGTCAGTTTTCTTAAATCTGAGGGGGTTTGGATATGTGAGAGTAAATTGCCTGACATTATAGGTTTTGAAAGGACAAATTTACAATATAGTTTCCTATTTTTGAATGGCAATACAAAACAATTGGTCAACCCTGATGACAGAAGATATTTTTACCGACGAGTATTTTATGAAAAAAGCACTTAACGAGGCGCATGAAGCTTTTGATAAAGGCGAAATACCGGTAGGTGCTGTTATAGTGGTGGACAACAGGGTTATTGCCAGAACCCACAACCTAACCGAGTTGCTTACAGATGTAACGGCACATGCCGAAATGCAGGCCATAACAGCGGCAGCTAATTTTTTAGGCGGTAAATATCTTACAGGCTGTACATTGTATGTAACGCTCGAACCCTGCCAGATGTGTGCCGGGGCGTTGTACTGGAGCCAGATTTCAAAAGTGGTATATGGCGCAGATGATACTCACAGGGGGTATAAGGTTATGGGGGCAAAACTACATCCCAAAACACAGGTGGTAACCGGAGTTATGGCTGATGAATGTTCGGTTTTGATGAAAGAATTCTTTAAAAAGAGGCGTTAATTTCATTTTTATTAAAAATCACTGATTTAGGGTAGCTGATTTTTAATCAATTAATCATAAATTTACTACAATAAAACCAATCCTGTTTTAGTTGTAATTTTGTGTTATAACTATCTGTAAAACAAATCATACCGGCCTATGAAAATCTTTAAGCTGATACTGCTTTTTGCAGCTGTTACCATTTTGCATTCGTGTTCAAAAAAATCTTCTGAAGATTTTGAGTCTGATTTCTCCCAATACAGGGAATACATCACGAGTTTCACCTCGGGAGTAATATCTACACATGCCGATATTGGCGTGGGATTAGCATTTGATAAAAAGGAATGGCAGTTAAACCAGGAACTGGACAGCGATTATTACAGTATATCGCCTTCGGTAGCAGGTAAGGTAATTTACCTTCCGGGTAACATGATTGCTTTTAAGCCAGATCAGCCTCTTAAATCAGGTACAGAGTATAGGGTTAGCCTGCATCTGTCTGAATTTATAGACCTGCCTAAAGAACTGAAGGATTTTAACTTCATCGTAAAAACGCTGGAGCAGGACTTTATGGTAACCACAAAAGATTTACAGTCTTACAGTAAGGACTTACAGTTCCTTAATGCCGAGCTTAGAACCAGTGATTACATTGATGCCGCTACGGCAAAAAAACTGGTAAGGGCCGAACAGGACGGCAGGCAGCTGGCTATCCGTTTTGATGAGAAGCTGGCTTCACAAACAGAATTTCCTTTTATAATAGACAGTATACAGCGACAGGAGGAAGATTCCAATATAAAAATTATATGGAACGGTAAACCCTTTGATATTGAAAGGGAAGGATCGGAAGAATTTACCATTCCGGGGAAAAATAACTTTAAGGTTATCGGTATAGATGTTTCCCTTGCCGATAGTCAGGTGATGTATATTAACTTTTCAGACCCGCTTAAAAAAGAACAGAATTTTGACGGACTGGTATCGGTACAGGGGGTGAGTAACCTAAAATTCTCGGTAGACGGTAACCTGCTAAAGGTATTCTTTTCGGATGCATTAACAGGTAACTTATTGGTTGAGGTTTTTCAGGGTATAGAAAGTACTGATGGTTATAAAACCAAAGAGACCTATTCGACCAAAGTATTGTTTGAACAGTTAAAGCCGGAAGTGAAATTTTTAAAGAGTGGTACCATACTGCCGGGTTCTAATAATCTTAAACTTAATTTTCAGGCGGTAAATCTTAGTGCGGTAGATGTTAAGGTGTACAGGATATATGAAAACAACATACTACAGTTTTTACAGGAAAACGAAATTGACGGAAGCTATATAAGAAACGTAGCTCTACCGGTTGCTAAAAAAACAATTACACTGAATACTGATAAGATGGCCGATTACAGCAAATGGAATTCCTATGCGCTGGATCTGTCAACTATTATAACTCCAGAAAGGGGAGCAATATACAGGGTAGAAATGGGCATTAAGAAGTCCTACTCATTATATAAATGTGATTCGGGTGAAAAAAGTAGTGAAGCAGAAGTTGAAGAAGAGCAGGAACTGGAAGAGTACTACCCTGGTATGAGAGGTGATTATGATTACTACGACTACTACGATTATGATTACGACTGGAGGGACAGGGATAATCCATGTACCAACTCTTATTTCTATAACAGGGATATAGCGACGAATGTACTGGCAAGTGATCTTGGTGTTATTGCTAAGCGTGGTGAGGATAACAGCTACTATTTTACGGTAAGCAGTATAATCACTACCGAGGCTGTAGCCGGAGCAAAAGTAGCTATTTATAACTACCAGCAACAAAAACTGACAGAGGGAGAAACAAACGGTGACGGTGCCATTACCTTAACCAGTGATAAGCATGCTTATTTTGCTATTGTTAAAAAAGGAGACAATACGACCTATGTAAAAATGGGTGAAGGTAACTCGCAATCGGTAAGTAATTTTGATGTAGACGGTACCCGTCTGCAAAAAGGACTTAAAGGTTATGTGTATGGTGAGCGTGGTGTATGGCGCCCGGGAGATACTTTATTCATTGGCTTTATACTAAACGATAAAGCGGCTAAACTGCCACCATCACACCCAATAAAACTTAGGCTGAGTGATCCTAACGGTAAAATGGTGTATGAAACGGTACAGTCGCACAGCGCTAAAAATCATTATAAGTTCATTGTACCTACGCAGCAGTCGGCGCCAACAGGAAACTGGCAGGCTGTGGTATCTGTAGGAGGGGCTAAATTCTATAAAAGCATAAAAATTGAAACCATTAAGCCAAACAGGCTTAAAATAAAAAACGGTTTTGACGGAAAAACCATTTATGCCTCACAAAAAAATGTGGCTAAGGTAGATGTGGCTTGGTTACACGGTGCTGTGGCAAAAGACCTGAAACTGGAAATGCAGGCCAAGTTCCTGAACCAGAAAACTACATTTAAAGGTTATGTAAATTACCAGTTTGACGACCCGGCACAACGATTCAGTACCGAGGAGATGAACATTTTTGCAGGTAAGACCGATGCTTACGGTACGGCAACAGTAACACTACAACCTAAACTACAGGTGCGTGCGCCGGGTATGCTTAAAACGGTTATCATGACCAAAGCCTACGAGAAAGGTGGTGACTTTAGTACCGATGTTATAACATCTACTTATTCGCCTTATGATACCTATGTAGGAGTTAGGCTTCCAGAGGGAAATAAATACGGTATACTTGAAAACGGTAAGAGCAATAAAATTGAGGTAGCAACCGTAAGTGATAACGGTAAACCTAAGGCTAAGCGACAGCTTACGGCTAAAGTATTTAAAGTAAAATGGAGTTGGTGGTGGGATGCCTCTCACGGTAATGTATCGTCATACAGTTCGGCGATATCAAATACTCCTTACTATGAGACCGATATCACAACCGATGCTAACGGTAAGGCAAGCTTTAACTTCTCTACCGATAAAAACGAATGGGGCAGGTTCCTGATAAGGGTTACCGATGAAGATGGCGGACACTCGGCAGGGGGAACTATACTTATAGATTATCCATACTGGTCTGGTCGTACTAAAAATAACGGAGGTGATGAGGCAAAAATGCTTGTATTCACTACTGATAAGGAGAAATACAGTGTAGGCGAAAAAGTAAAAGTTTCATTCCCTTCAAGTGAAGGAGGAAGGGCTTTGGTTTCGTTAGAAAACGGATCAAAAGTGCTTGAAACCTATTGGGTAAAAACCGAAAAAGGCGAAACCCAGATGGAAATTCCTGTAACGGCAAAAATGGCGCCTAATGTGTATGTGAACGTTACCATGATTCAGCCACACGCTACAAGTAAAAACGATTCGCCTATAAGGCTGTATGGTATTATCCCTATTGAGGTGGTAGATAAAAATACCATACTGGAACCTCAAATTAGTATGCCGGATGTACTTAGGCCGGAACAGAAATTTACCGTTAAGGTAAATGAGAAAACAGGTAAGGGAATGACCTATACACTGGCTATTGTTGACGAAGGACTTTTAGATCTTACCCGTTTTAAAACACCAAATGCATGGAATAGTTTCTATGCTAAAGAAGCGCTGGGTGTTAAAACATGGGATGTATATGACGATGTTATTGGAGCTTACGGAGGTAAGGTAAACCAAATATTCAGTATAGGTGGTGACGAAGATCTTGGTGGAGGTAAGGCTAAAAAAGCCAACCGATTTAAACCTGTGGTAGTGTATTTGGGTCCGTTTACTATAAGTAAGGGAGAAACAAAATCACACGAAATTACATTGCCAAAATATGTAGGTTCAGTGCGTACCATGGTTGTGGCATCAAACAAAGATCAAAGTGCTTACGGAAGTGCAGAGAAAGCAACTCCGGTAAGGAGTCCGTTAATGCTGTTGGCATCATTACCAAGAAAGGTAACACCGGGCGAGAAGGTAACCCTTCCGGTAACGGTATTTGCCATGGAGAAACACGTTAAGAACGTAACCGTACAGATAAAAACCAATAACGGATTTATCGTGAATGGTGCGGCAAAACAAACCGTATCGTTTAACAGTCCGGATGAAAAAGTAGCTTACTTCGATCTTGAGGTGGGTAACCTAACAGGTATCGGTAAGGTTGAGATACAGGCCTTCTCGGGTAATGAAAAGGCAAGTTATGAGGTAGAACTGGATATAATGAATCCTAACCCTGTAACGACCGACTTTAAAACGGTGGTGCTTGACCCTAACAGTTCGGCAACTATAGACTGGGAATCTTTTGGAGTTCCGGGAAGTAATAAAGCCAAACTGGAGGTGTCTTCATTCCCTTCAATAGACTTTAACAGAAGACTGGATTATCTTATACAGTATCCGCACGGATGTTTAGAGCAAACCACATCAAGTGTGTTCCCACAGTTGTACCTAAGTGATATTGCCGATATAGACGAGGCAAGAAAACAGAAAATACAACGTAACGTGGCTGCCGGTATAGAAAGGCTGGCACAGTTCCAGGTAGCAAGTGGAGGTTTTGTGTACTGGCCGGGTAATGAAAATCCGGACGACTGGGGTTCAAGTTACGTAGGACACTTCTTTATAGAAGCAGAGAAAAAAGGATATGCTTTACCGTTAAATGCCAAAAAGCAGTGGCTGTCGTACCAAAAGAAAATGGCAAGGCAGTGGCGTTACAGCGAAGGCTATCATAACGATTTTGCACAGGCTTACAGGTTATATACGCTGGCGCTTGCAGGAGCTGCCGACCTGTCGTCAATGAACAGGTTAAGGGAAACAAGAGGAATAAGCAACCAGGCGAAATTAAGGCTTGCAGCCGCTTATGCCCTTGCCGGACAGAAAAATACCGGACAGTCACTACTAAACCAAAGCAATATAGATAGTGATTACAGTAGCGGAAGAGGTCATTATTACTATTATGGGTCGGCCGAACGTAACAGGGCTATGGCGCTGGAAACACTGGTTGTTTTAGGACAGAAACAAAAAGCATTTGATGTAGCTAACAAGCTTGCAGAAGCCTTGTCGTCTAAAGAATGGATGAGTACGCAAACTACGGCTTACTGTTTGTATGCCATGTCTAAATTTGCAAAAGAGAATGGCGGTAAAGGTATTGATGTAGCTTACACCAGTGCCGGTAAGTCGCAAAATATTACAACGGGTAAAACGTTTGCCGACAGGGTACTTACAGTATCTGCTAATAATTCGGTAACGGTTAAAAATAACAAAGGTGCAACGTTGTATGTAAAAGTGGTTTACAGCGGTATATTGCCTGTAGGGCAGGAACAAACCGAACAAAAAGGATTTACTACAAGGATAAACTTTAAGGACAGGGCCGGTAATAGTATTAATCCTGTTTCTCTTACACAGGGAACTGAGTTTGTTGCTGAGGTATATGTAACCAATACTACAGGAGACAGGGTAGATAATGTGGCGCTTACCCAAATAATACCTTCAGGTTGGGAAATAGTAAATACAAGGTTTACCGACTTTGGAGAAGCTACCGAAAACAAGGTGGATTATACCGATATAAGAGATGACAGGACTAATTTCTATTTCACAATAACCCCGCATCAAACCAAAACATTCAGGATACTGCTTAATGCGTCATATCCGGGAAGTTATTACCTGCCGGGTGTACAGTGTGAGGCAATGTATGATGACTCGTATATAGCGAGAACAAGGGGACAATGGGTGAAAGTAGAAAAACAGCAATAATAAACCGTATTAAAAAGCGCAGGATAAAACTTGGAATAGGTTTTATCCTGTTGCTTATCTATTATTTTTCTTTACCAAAAGTACTTTTTCAGGAGCCGTATTCAACAGTGATTGAAAGTGCAGAGGGTGATTTACTTTCGGCACGTATCGCTGCCGACGGGCAATGGCGCTTTCCTGCTCAGGACAGCGTGCCTTACAAATTCAAAAAGTGCATTGTTTATTTTGAAGACCAGTATTTTTACGGTCATCCGGGTTTTAATCCCGTAGCCATTGTTAAGGCAATAGGGCAAAATTACAGGGCAGGCAAAGTGGTTAGGGGTGGCAGTACCCTTACCCAGCAGGTAATACGCCTTTCAAGAGACGGTAAAAAGCGCAGTTACTTTGAAAAATTCATTGAGCTTATACTGGCAACACGCCTTGAGTTTAGGTACAGTAAGGATGAGATACTAAACCTGTATGCGGCACATGCGCCTTATGGAGGTAACGTAGTAGGACTGGAAATGGCATCATGGCGTTATTTCGGCGTTCAGCCACACCAGTTATCATGGGCAGAAACAGCTGCACTGGCAGTATTGCCTAATGCTCCAAGCCTTATCTATCCGGGTAAAAATCAGCAAAGACTACTAAACAAACGTAACAGGCTCTTAAAAAAGCTGTACGAAGAAGAGGTGATTGACAGGGATACCTACGAACTTTCCATACTGGAAGAACTTCCGCAAAAACCGTATGAGCTTCCGCAGGCTGCACAGCACCTGTTACAGAATATTGCCAAAACCCATGAAGGGCAACGTATAAAAACCACAGTAAGTAACAGGATACAAAACAGGGTAAACCAAATCGCTGCCCGTTATTATGGTGAATACAAACAAACCGAGATTTACAATCTAGCCATATTGGTAGTAGATGTAAAAACAAGGGATATTATAGCCTATGTAGGCAACTCTCCCACAAATAAGGCACACCAAAAGGATGTGGATATTATTCCTGCGTCAAGGAGTACAGGAAGCGTACTAAAGCCATTATTGTTTGCTTCCATGCTAAACGATGGCGAACTATTACCTAATACTTTGGTTGCAGATGTACCTACCTACATATCGGGGTATAGTCCTAAAAATTTCAATAATACCTATGACGGAGCCGTACCCGCACAAAAGGCACTGGCAAGGTCGTTAAACGTACCTGCCGTACTTATGCTGAAGGACTACGGGATTTATCGTTTTTACGAGCAGTTGCAACGACTGAAATTATCGGATATAAAACAGCACCCTAATCACTATGGCTTATCGCTTATACTGGGAGGTGCCGAATCTAACCTATGGGATTTGTGCCGTGCTTACGCAGGGCTGAGCTCCACACTTAATTACTATACAGCCCATGATGCCAAATACAGAGAAAATGAGTTTGTTGACCTTAACTGGGACAGTAGTGTAAAGAGGGATTTTGGAGATGAAGGCTTCAGTAAACCGTTATTAGGTGCCGGTTCAATATGGCTTACTTATAATGCCATGAAAGAAGTAAACCGCCCCGAGGGTGACGAAGCCTGGAAGTTTTATGATTCATCACTTGAAATAGCCTGGAAAACCGGAACCAGTTTTGGAGGTCGTGATGCCTGGGCTATAGGTACAAGTTCAAGGTATGTGGTTGGTGTGTGGGTTGGTAATGCATCGGGTGAGGGACGGCCAAGCCTTACCGGGGTAGGAAGTGCTGCCCCTGTACTGTTTGATGTGTTTAACATTATGCCAAGACCTAAAAACTGGTTTGAAACACCTTATAACGATTTGGAAGAAGCCGATATTTGTGCGTTGAGCGGACATTTGGCGGGACCGGACTGCCCTGTTTCCAAACAGTGGATTCCTGTGACCCACAGGCAAACCGAAACCTGTCCGTATCACAGGCTGGTACATTTGGATGCCGATGGGCAGTATCAGGTAAACAGTAATTGCGAAAATGTAGACAATATAGTAACCAAATCATGGTTTGTATTGCCTCCGGTAATGGAATGGTATTACAGGAGCAACCATCTTAACTATGTTTCCCTGCCTCCGTTTAGGGACGACTGTATAGGTACTACAGCTAACGTTATGGATTTTATTTATCCTAAAGATGACAGTAAGATGTATCTAACCAAAGATTTTAACGGGGAATTACAGCCTATTGTGCTTAAGGCAGCCCATACAAGGGCAAATGCAAGGCTTTTTTGGTATCTTGACGACCAATACCTAGGAGAAACCCAAACGTTCCATGAAATGCCTGTAATAACCCAAACAGGAAGTTATTACCTAACCGTTACCGATGAACGGGGACATGAACTGAAACGTAAAATAGAAGTAATAAGTAAATAAATGACGATTACATTTGATTTAAGACCTATAAGTAAAAAGGTTATTATAACAGAACTGCTTCTTTTTATACTGCCTACAGTTTTTTTAGTTACAGATATTCCTGATGAGTTGGGATATTATTATCTATTATACTTAATGCTGTCAGCGTTTTGTAATTTGGTGTTGATTATTTTACATGTGGTTAAGGATGGCGGGCGTTATATATGGATGTGCCTGCTATTGTTTTTCCTCCCGGTAATATTACTTATTTTACAGCTACTGGTGGTTAATATTACCTGTTGATATAAAAGCAAAACAGCTCCCTTATCAAAAAGGAAGCTGCCGCATATTCAGAATTAATTATGGGTTTATTTTGAAATGGTCTCTGTGAAAATTTTGTTGTTATAGCTTACTACAAAAGTCAACTCTTTTGAGAAAATTTTTGAAGTATTGAACTTTTTAGCCACTTTACCATCTTTTAGGTTCTGGTTGTAAAGCTCTCCGCTGTTCTCATCATAAAGAGTGATGTTTATAGGAGTGTTTACTTTACCCGGAACGGTTACAATAAAAGTATCTCCGCTTTTAGAGATAACCGGTTTGTAAGTCTCTTCAACAGCTTTTTCAGAAATAGAAGCAGTCTCTTTTACAACGCTTATTTCATAACGTGCCACTTTTGCTGCAGTTTCTGCCTCAAGGTAGTAAATACCCTCAGGGAAAGCAGTGAGGTCATACGTTCTGTTAATCGCGTTAGATCCTGATACTTTTTCGTTAAAGATTAATTCTTCTTTACTGTTATATATAGAGAATGTAACTGTTTCTGCATCCACCACAGAAAAACTAACTGTTTTTCCTGTTTCGTTTGTCACTTTCAGTGAAAAATCATATTCACCCGCACTAACACCAAACGTTGTTAATAACATCGCTAAGGCTAAACCAATTTTCGCAAAATTTTTCATAATTAAAAGTTTTAAGGTTCAACTCCTGTTTCTATGTTGCTAAATTACTATGTTTAAGCGGTGGTGATTACTACACAATTTTCTAATTTATATGCTATATTAACTTTACTAAAACGTTATAGTGTTAATTTTGGTAAATATGTGTAATTTTTAGGTAATTTTGTAAAGTCTGAAAAATCGAAAACATGAAATCACTAAAGGCTACTTTTGAGGTAATTGAACCTGCTTTCGGTAGTTCGTTTTACTATTCGCAGTATGTGCAGAGTGCAAATGTAAAAGCACATGTTTGGCATTACCATCCGGAAATAGAACTGGTGTTTGTAAACGGCGGTTCGGGCAAAAGGCAAATAGGTACGCATTTGTCTTATTACACTGATGGCGACCTAATACTTATAGGCAGCAACCTGCCACATTGTGGGTTTACCGACAGCACCACCGGAAACAGGAATGAAACGGTAATACAAATGAAACCTGATTTTTTAGGGCAGGGTTTTTTAGGTATACCCGAAATGAAAAATATTCAGCATCTTTTTGAAAGAGCTAAAACCGGACTGGCTTTTGGCGAGGAAACCAAAGCAAGGCTTGGGGAGAAAATTGAGGAGCTTAACGATATGCCTTATTTTAAACGATTACTTGCCCTGCTGGATATATTGAATGATCTGGAAATGGCTTCTGATTTTAAGGTGCTCAACGCACAGGGACTTACTATGGAAATGCAGGTGCAGGACAATAACCGCCTGAATACTGTTTTTAATTATGTGAAAGATCATTTTAAGGAACAGATTCCGCTGGAGGAGGTTGCCGATAAGGTGAGTATGACCGTACCGTCTTTTTGCCGATATTTTAAAAAGATAACCAATAAGACATTTACACGCTTTGTTAATGAATATCGTGTGGTACACGCTTCAAAATTACTGGCAGAAAAACCTATTGGGATAACGGAGGTATGCTATGAAAGCGGATTTAATAATTTCAGTCACTTTAATAAAGCCTTTAAGGAGTTTACAGGTAAAAGCGCATCACAATACAGAAAAGAGCTTAAATCGGTTATTAAATAAGTATTGAGATTTATGGTAAATTATGTATATTGGAACACAATACAAACCATAACTTACTATGAGAAAACTGTTTTTACTGCTCCCACTGCTTATTATGGCTTCATGTACACAATTTGGATTATATAGTGAAACCATAAAAGGTTTTGATAATAACCGATGGGAGAAAAACGATACTAAAAGTTTTTCTTTTCAAATTAATGAAGATGTGAAAAAGGCAAACCTTCTAATCCTGTTTTCTCATGTATATGAACCTGGATATGATAAAGTTCCTGTTGAGGTTACTTTTAAAAAAGAGGGCGGAAGTAAAGAAATTTTTACGACCGACTTACTATTAAAAGATGAACAAGGGGAAAATCTTACCAGCTGTATGGGTGATGTTTGTGATTTGGAACAGGAGGTAAAAGAAAATTTTAATCTGGAAAAAGGTAATTACACAGTGACCCTTACCAATAAAGTAGGATTGTTACCTTATTTGCCTAATGTAGTAGCCTTAGGAATTAGTGTTGAAACTGCCGAATAATTATTACGGCTCATAGCTAAGTAATATTACCCCGCTTTTAAATACCCGTGAATTGGTGAGTTTGAGGTTTAGGTTGTTGTCAATACCCTTAAATAATGGAGTACCGTTGCCTATTGCCACAGGGTCAATCATAATTTCATAGTTATCTATAAGATTGGCATTGGCCATTTGCGATACTATACTGCCACTGCCCAGTATGGTCATGTCATTACCGGATTGCTGTTTCAGGTTACGCATAGTTTCTATAATATCACCAGTAAGGATTTTTGTGTTTTGCCAATCGGTCTGAGTAAGCGTGTTTGAAAATACTATTTTTTCGGCGCTGTTCATGCCTTTTGCCACTTCGGGCATACTTTCCATAGCCATAGCTGTGGGCCAATAGGAAGCCATCATTTGGTAGGTAACACGACCAAAAACAAGGGTGTTTTTGTGTTGCAGGCTGTCTTGTGAAAAGCCTTCTTCTTCACTGCCATGCCTGTGCCATCTTATATCTTCATTTATTCCTTTATAAAACCCGTTAAGGGTAATAAAGTTGTACATTGTTAACTTTCTCATACTGTTTTGATTTTAGGTATATCCAAAGTTCTTAAAATCTGAATAAAATACAGGGGGTATACAGGACAGAAGAAGGGGGTTAATAGAGGTCTTTAATTCTTATACCTTCAATTTCATCGGTTTTAATCCATTCCTGATTATTTCGTAGATCGGTTAATAAAGCGTAAAGTATTTTTAAGCCATAAGTGCCCGATAATCCGTAATCATTTATAATTTTGCTTTTACCATCGTTATAAGTAATTTTCAATAAGCAGCTTGGGGCATCAGTGTGATAAACACTATATCCTGGTTTTAAATTATTAAAATCTAAATAGTTGATTATTTTTTCTATACTGTTAAAATCTTCATTTTTCAAATTTGTTGTGAAAAAACCTTCCTCTTTGGCTAAATCCTCTGGTAATTTTTGAGTAAAATTATAATACTTAGCTATGTAATAAGCTTTTCTGTTTTTATCAATAATGATTTGAAATACAGGGCATGTTCCATAGCATGGTGTGGTTCCAAACTCAATCCTTTGAATGTTTTTTTGGATAGGATTTGGATTGTACTCTATAAAATTATCAAATTTATATGTAAGAGTTGTGCTGTAACCTTTTTGTAGAGTATATCCACGTATTGCTATCGGTGGGTTATAGATTTTTAAAAAAGTATTATTTCCGGGTATGATTACCGGAACCAATGAGGAATTATGACTTTTTAGAAGAGGTTTAATGACGTATTCGTTTCCGGTATTCATGAGAGCTATGCTATTAAAGGAACAGTACTTTTGTTCAGGCCAATAAAAACACCCCGTTGTTATTATATCATCATGACCGTTTTTGTCAATATCATATTTATAGAAACTTTTATTTATACCTAGATTATGAGCAAATGTTTTTATGATAGTATCTTCAGTCAGATTCATATCTTTAATTGCTGTTAGTTTAAAATTTCTATAAAAAGAGTCTATTTCAGTTAGATAATTTTCAATCTCTGTTTCATTTTTAAGAGATGGAGTTTTTCCTGATTTTCTGGTCTTAGTTATTAATGATTGTTCATATAGATTACCATTAATTTCAGAATCCTGATTTGAAACAGCTATATATAATGCAGATATTTGATCATCTGTTGTTGAGGCATTAAAACAATACTTTTTATTTCTATCTGCGCAAGATATCAATACAATTAAAAAAAGGTAGAAAAAATAATTTTTCATGGTTTGGCTATTTATAATTGAAACTGTTTTGAAGATTTTTTATTATTAGTTGTTTAAGTTTAAAAGCATTTTGTTGTATTATTTAATTTTGATGATACAAAGTTATATATATCAGCTAACCTAGAACTTGTGTGAAAATAAGGGAGTTTAAATAAAATTTAATGTTCTATAATTCATAAACAATTTTAATTATTTATTGTTTTTTCATCTGTCCCAATTACTTGATTCTCTATAAATTTCATTACCTCATGATTTAAACCCCAACTTTTTTTGTTGAGATTCAAAGTTCTTAAAATCAAATTAAAACATAAGAGGGAGTCAGGATAAAAAAGGGTTGTTTGGGTAAAAAAATAAGCCGCTTTTAGCGGATCAGGTATATATTGATTGTTAATTGAGTAACTGTTTACGGTACTCGTTAGGAGTCATTCCTGCCTCTTTTTTAAATAGCCTTGTAAAATAGGGAGGATTCTCAAACCCTAACAGGTAAGCAATCTCGGCAACCGTGTTTTCCGATGCCTGTAACAAATGTTTGGCTTCGGTAATAAGGTAGATATGGATAAGCTCTATAGCTGTTTTTCCTGTTTCCTGCCTTAGCATGTCGCTGAGGTAACGCGGAGAAAGATTTAGGGAGTCAGCCATTGTTTTTACTGTTGGCAGTCCGCTTTCTTTTAATTGTCCGTTTTCAAAATAGGAACCCAATAGTTCATTGAACTTAGAGATGGTTTTGCCAGAAAGCTGTTTGCGGTTAATAAACTGCCTTTTGTAAAAACGCTGTGAGTATTTGAGTATGGAATCGATATGGGTAAGGATAATGTCTCGGCTGTACTCATCGGTGTTATTGTTGTACTCCGACTTAATCCTGTAAAATAAATCCCAGATAATCTCTTCTTCTCTTGCTGAAATATGCAGCGCCTCATTGGCTTCATAGTCAAAATAGCCGTATTTTTTTATTTCATTATGCAGGCCGTGTCCGTTAAGGTAATCCTCATGTATGTATATTATAAAACCATTTTCTTCCAGTTCGATATTATCCAGCTGAATAATCTGCCTAGGTTTTACAAACGATAGTGAACCGTTATCGTGATCGTATTTTGTACGTCCGTACAAAACTACCCCCGATTTCATTTTCTTAAACATAATGGCATAAAAATCACTGGTAAATTCTTCCTGGATAATAGAACAAGGATCTACCTTGCTACATTCTACCATGCCCAGTAAAGGATTCTCGGGTGGTGGAAAACCGTTATAACGGTTAAACTCGCTTAAGCTTTTAAAATGCTGCATAACTTTAAAGTATAAACATTAGCACCCGCTAGGGTGCTAATGTAAAGTTAGTAAAAATGGACGTTATTATTTACCATGTGCAGCAGTTGCCACATCATTCCATTGTTCCCATTCATTAATGCGTTGCTCATAGGTTTGTTTTGCCCATGGCAGAGCTACTTTACCTAAAAACAGGCGAAGAGGCGGTGTTTGTGCGTCTATCAGTTTAAGTATTGCAGGGATAGTAGCTTCTGGTATACCAAAAATATCAGAGTCGCTCATACCTTCGGTAAAAGCTTCTCTTACCTTATCGTAAGCCGGAATGTTTTCAGATTGTTTAGCCGAAGCTCCTGCCCATTCGGTAGCAAAACCGTTTGGTTCTACAAGAGTGATATTAATGCCAAAGTCTTTTACCTCTGTTGCCAGTGTTTCGCTAAGGCCTTCTACAGCAAATTTAGATGCGTTGTATATACCTAAATTAGGCAGTGTGGTAATACCCAATACACTTGATACCTGTATGATGTGACCATGACCCTGAGCCCTCATAATAGGGAGTGCCGCCTGGGTAACCCAAAGCAGCCCGAATACATTGGTTTCAATTTGCTGGCGGGCGTCTTCCTCACTGGTCTCCTCAATGGTGCCAAACAGTCCGTAGCCGGCATTGTTTATTACTACATCAATTTGCCCAAAATGTTCTTTGGCTTTATTAACGGCTTCAAAACTCTGTTCGCGGCTGTTTACATCCAGCTGAAGGGTTAGTATAGTTTCGCCATATTTCTCTTTAAGGTCATTAAGGGATTGAGTGTTTCTGGCAGTAGCTACTACTTTATCGCCACGGTTTAAAAAGGCTTCGGCCCACAGGCGACCAAATCCTCTTGAAGCGCCGGTTATAAAAATTGTTTTTGACATGGTTGCATCATTTAAAATTAATGATACAAATTTATGCTGGGGGTATACCTTAGCACTTATACAAAAGTAGGGAAGTATAATACATTTTGACGGAGATTATAGCTCGGAAGGATATTCTTCATTTATTAGCTCATCAACAGTTTTAATTGTTTCTTGATTTTTTATTTTGTTTAAAATTACTTGAGTTTCTCTATATTCCATCGCTTCTGGGATTGTAGAGAATTCTGCTTTAAAACCTAACTCTTTTATTTTAGATTCAATTTCTTCTAATGTAGCATTGAAAAATTCTCGTCTATAATTTAGCATATTGACTTTTTTTTCTGCAAATGCTTGGTGAAGTTCGTATTCCAGAGTACGGGCTTCATCCGAATATATCATAGCATGAATGTCAAACTGAAAAGGAACTGATGCATCGCCTAACTCTCTAACACGATCCGATGGTTCTAATCGTCGTGTCATGCCTATTTTATATATATTCTCTCCAAAAGAGCCAATATTCGATATTATATACACATGCCCCCTTTTCGTTTGCTGTGCCATTGATAAGGCTCTTTCCTTTTTTAAACGAGCTTCTTCAAGCTGGGCTTCTAAAGTTTCAATTTGTTTTTTTAATTTTTCTTGTGACTCTAAGTCAGCTAGACCTAATTCCTTTTGTACTTTTTCTAGTGCTTTTTGAAAATCAGCTTCTTTTTTTGCAGCTTCTTTTTGTGCCTTTTCAAATTCTCTTTTAGCTTTCTCTTCTTCTCTTAATTCTTCTTGAAGAGCTCTCATTTTCTCTTTCTCTTCTTGTCTTTTTGCTTGATATTCGTATTCTAATGTTAGCTCATCAATTTTTAGTTCAAAATATTTATGGCTTATAGATATGGCATTTCCTTCACCTAATTTATTTATTGATTCAAATGACTTTCTAATTCTTTCTTTTATCTGGTTTATGTTATTCCATTTTACTTTTGCTATTAGCGAATCGCTTTCACCATTAAAAGCTCGTAAAACAAGTTTAATAAGTCTTTTTGTAGAAGATTTTCCTTTTGAAAAACTACCGTCGATTGTCC
Organism: Flavobacterium sp. C4GT6; assembly: GCF_036347315.1. Lineage (NCBI taxonomy): Bacteria > Pseudomonadati > Bacteroidota > Flavobacteriia > Flavobacteriales > Flavobacteriaceae > Flavobacterium > Flavobacterium sp. C4GT6. Next base: position 82,532 of record NZ_JAZGZU010000003.1, on the reverse strand, counting down.
AATTGACACTGCAGGTTGCGGCTGTTTCAGATTGTATCATTTGTTTTTGTTTATTCTTGATGTTGTTTAATTCTTCACGATAGTCATCAGATTTTTCAAAATCATAAACAGGCTCATAGACTCCATATTCAATAAAATCCATTTTATTTTCATATAGATTTATGTCCTTTCTTAGTCTTGAATAAACTTCTTTTGAGCTTTGATAGTTAGATTTTAAATCTGAGTATTCAGATTCTAAAGAGTTAATCCTTTCCTGTTTTTGATTAATTAAAAGATTTAACTCTTTTTCCTTTTCGACGATTTGATCTTTGAATTCGTTTTCTTTCTTTATTACTTCTTCTTCAATGTTTAATAAAGGTTTATAGCGCTCAATAGTAGTTTGTAAGGTTTTAATTTGCTCTAATTCTTTTTTCTTTAAAAAATCAAAAAATCCCATAATGTAAGGTGTGTTAGTTTTTATAAACTTAAAAAAAATCTTAATAAGATTAAACAAAAAAACCGTTCCAAAAATTTTGAAACGGTTTTTTAAACTTTATTCGCTGATAGCGTTTCCTTTGCTATCAAAAAAGTGGTATTCTAAATACGTGTAAGCGTCACGTGGTATGATTTTCACCCATTTTTTATGTTCAAAAAACCATTTTGAACGTATAGATGGAAAACCTTTGGTAAGGTATGCTGCCACAAAAGGGTGTGCGTTAAGCACTATTTTTTTATGGCTTTTTACAATTCTTTCTAATTCGGCCGTGATACGGTCTACAACCAGTATAGGGGCTTCAATTTCCCCGGCAACCTTGTTAGGGTTTTCTTCTCTGGTTTTAATATTAACCTCAGGCCGTACACGTTGCCTTGTAATTTGGATAAGCCCAAATTTACTAGGAGGCAGGATCTTGTGTTTGGCTTTATCGTCGCTCATTTCCTGTTTAAGGAAATCGTAAAGGGTTTTTCGGTTATCCGGATTAGACATGTCTATAAAATCGACAACTATAATTCCGCCCATATCCCTTAACCGTAGCTGCCTTGCAATTTCTGCAGCAGCAATCAGGTTTACTTCAAGTGCTGTGTCTTCCTGGCTTTGTGCCTTGTTAGAGCGGTTGCCACTGTTTACGTCTATAACGTGCAGTGCTTCGGTATGCTCTATAATAAGGTAGGCACCTTTGCTCATGGAAACGGTTTTTCCAAATGAAGTTTTAATTTGCCTTTCAATATTGTATTTTTCAAATAGAGGCAAATCCCTGTTCTGGTATAGCTTAACGATATTCGCTTTTTGAGGAGCTATCTCCTGCAGATAGTCCTTTGTTTGATAAAATAGGTCCTCATCATCAACATAAATACCGGTAAAGGTATCGTTGAATATGTCCCTTAGCATAGAGGAAACCTTGTTTACTTCGCCCAAAACTTTAGAAGGGTGGTGGGCTGTAGGGATACGTTTACACATTGCAATCCATTTGTCATGCAAGTTTTGTAAATCTTTATCCAGTTCGGCTACTTTTTTGCCTTCGGCTACTGTTCTCACAATAACACCAAAACCTTTTGGTTTGATAGACAGAACCAGTCTTTTTAATCGGTCTTTTTCTTCTTTGGAGTCAATTTTCTGTGAAATTGAAACCCTGTCTGAGAAAGGAACCAGTACAACATATCTTCCGGCCAGTGAAAGCTCTGAGCTTATCCTTGGGCCTTTTGTAGATATGGGTTCTTTAACTACCTGAACCAAAACCGACTGATTAGCGCTCAATACATCTGTAATGGCTCCGTCTTTGTCGATCTCTTTTTCAAAAGGGAAGTTTTTAAGGGTGAAATCTTTTATTTTACCTGCGCTTACAAGTTTTATGAATTTTAACAGGGAGGGCAAATTAGGCCCCAGGTCATGATAATGTAAAAAGGCATCTTTTTCAAAGCCTACATTTACAAAGGCGGCATTAAGGCCGGCAACCGGTTTTCTTATTTTGGCTATAAATATATCGCCAACAGAAAACTTGTTTTTATCTTCCTGTTCCTTGTGTAATTCAATTAGTTTTCCATCTTTTAATAAGGCAAAATCTACGGCTTCTGAACTGGATCTGATAATTAATTCCTTGTTCACACTGTACATTTTTATCCGCACATGGTTAAGAGGTTTCCCGTTACTGGTTGTCGTTTTGTATTAGGAATATAAAACGCCGAACACGGAACCCGAAACTACCAACTCTATACAGATGGATTAAACAATAATTTTTTTACAGGTATAAATTACCCGGCGGCTTTTTAAAATTTAGGCTAGAAATAGATTTTAAACGGGGTTTAGAGTCTATTGTGTTGTGCCTTAAATTTTTATGTAAAGCCAATATCAATGAACTTAATTCTTAAAAAAGAAAAAGTAGTATTAAACTACTTTTTCTTTTTGTGACGGTTAGCTCTCGCTCTCTTTTTACGTTTGTGAGTCGCTACCTTATGTCTTTTTCTTTTTTTACCACTTGGCATAGTGTTAAGGTTTTGTGATTAATAATTAGTTTACTTTGACTTCAGTATTCATTTTTACTCCGTCAATGAATATTTTTGCTGGTTTAAATGCCGGAATGTTATGTGCAGGGATTTTAATGGTAGTGTTTTTAGAAATGTTTCTACCGGTTTTCTCGGCACGGGTTTTAATAATAAAGCTACCGAAACCTCTTAGATAAACATTATCTCCGGTTTCCAGGGAGTTTTTTACTTCTTCCATAAAAGACTCAACTGTTGCTTGTACATCACCTTTTTCAAGACCCAGTTTTTCCGAGATTTTCGCTACGATGTCTGCTTTCGTCATTTTTATTCTTATTTATAAGTATTTAGATATTTTACTTGTCCAAATTTTTGAGTTTGCAAATATATGAATTAAAAAAACAATTATTCAATGTTAATGTATTAAAATTTAATAACATAAACTTTTACTTTTGTTGGCTAATAAGTAATAATGGTTTTTTATAAGTCTCTAATTCAGTGGTATTTACAAAATAAGCGCGATTTGCCGTGGCGAAAAACTGACAATCCTTATTTTATATGGCTGTCAGAAATTATGCTTCAGCAAACGCGGGTGGCTCAGGGTTTACCCTACTTTTTAAGTTTTACCAAAGCTTTTCCAACCGTGTTTGATCTGGCAAATGCACCAGAAGAAAAAGTGCTTAAACTATGGCAGGGACTTGGCTACTATTCCCGTGCACGTAACCTGCATGCTACCGCTAAACAAGTAGCTTATAACCTTGACGGAAAATTTCCTGCTACTTATAAAGAGCTTTTAAAACTAAAGGGTGTGGGTGATTATACTGCAGCAGCCATTGCTTCTATATCCTATGGTGAGCCTGTACCTGTGGTAGATGGTAACGTGTATAGAGTACTGTCGCGTTATTTTGGTGTGGATACCGATATTTCTTCAACTCAGGCGAAAGCCGAGTTCAGGGAGCTTGCCGGTTCCCAGTTACCTAAAGATAATGCTGCCGACTTCAATCAGGCAATTATGGAGTTTGGTGCCCTGCAATGCGTGCCTAAAAGCCCTGATTGTGCCAACTGTATTTTCAATGCTAACTGTGTGGCTTATGCTACGGGCAGGGTAAGTGAGTTACCTGTTAAACTTAAAAAGATAAAAGTCACCAATCGCTACTTCAATTATTTAATAGTTAAAGATGCCAATGGTAATTCGCTTATGCAAAAACGTACTGCAAAAGGGATATGGTATAACCTATATGAATTTCCGCTACTGGAAACTGTAACCGAAGTGCCCGAAAAAGAAACGTTTCAGTTAATAAATACTTTTCCCGGATTTGATTTTCCGGTAACCGATATAAAATTACTTACCCCTGTAAATGTGATTCATAAACTTTCACACCAACACCTACATATCAGGTTTTGGGAGGTGAGTACCAATAATGTAGTAAAAAATGCACTTTCCCATAGTGAATTGAGGGAGCTGCCTGTCCCTGTGGTTATCCATAATTTTATAGATAAGCATTGGGTATAGTAACTAATTTTTAGTATTTTTGAGTAAACACAGTAAAAGCCATGAACGGAACGTTAAATAAAGTTATGCTTATAGGGCACTTGGGAGATGATGTAAAATTACATTACTTTGAGGGAGGTAACTGTATAGGCAGATTTCCTCTTGCTACAAACGAGGTGTATATAAACAAACAGACTAACGAGAAAATTACTTCTACCGAATGGCATAACCTTGTGGTGAGGAATAAAGCGGCAGAGATTTGTGAAAAATACCTTACCAAAGGAGATAAAATTTATATTGAAGGCCGTATTAAGTCGCGCCAATGGCAGGCTGAAGACGGCAGTACTAAGTATACAACGGAAATTCAGGTTACCGAGTTTACCTTTTTAACCACTAAAAAGGATATTGAAGGCAATGGTGGTGGTAATGCCCAGGCTAAGCCTAATTATGGTAACACACAGGGAAGCGAACCTGCAAGGAACGCAAATCCGGCACCGCAAAATGTACCGGCTCCTGATGACGACCTTCCGTTCTGATTGTTTAACTAATTTGCATTATTTTGGATCCTGACCCCTCGAGTTACTTTCAAGATTATAACCTTTTTATAGGTGCAGCAGGGATACTTATCCTGCTAATATGTTCCGCTTACATGTCGGGAACAGAAGTAGCCATTTTTTCACTAACACCAAACGATCTTGATAAGATCAATGAAGAGAATCCTAAAAAAGGGAAGCTTCTCTCTACTTTGCTTGATAAGCCTAAAAAGCTACTGGCTACCATAGTTATTACAAACAATATTTTTAATCTGGCGGTAATTATCCTGTTCTTCAGGTTGTCGTCTAATTTGTTTGCTAATGTAATTTCGCCTTTTCTTAGGTTTGGGCTGGAAATACTTTTGGTAACTTTTTGTATGTTGTTGTTTGGTGAGGTAATGCCTAAGCTGTATGCTTCCAGAAACAGTATTCGTTTCTCACAGCGTATTGCCTATCCTTTATATTTACTTAATATACTACTGTCCCCTATAAGTGTGCCTATGCGTGAGGTAACACTGGCACTTAACAAGAGGTTTGGGAATAAAAAAACCAACTTCTCTGTAGATCAGCTTTCGCAGGCGTTAGAGCTTACTGATTATGGTGATGCTACGCAGGAGGAACAGAAGATATTACAGGGGATTGTGTCTTTTGGTAATACCGATGTGAAACAGGTAATGTGTCCGCGTATAGACATATTTGCACTGGAGATTGAGGAAACCTTTCAGGAGATATTTCCTAAAATTATAGATAAAGGCTTTTCAAGGATTCCTGTATATAGTGATAATATTGACCAGATTGAAGGGGTGCTTTTTGTGAAGGATCTTATTCCACATATTGATAAAGATGAGTTCAATTGGCAGGAAATAATAAGGCCGGCATTTTTTGTGCCCGAAAACAAAATGCTCGACGATTTACTTAAAGAGTTTCAGGTAATGAAAAATCACCTTGCTATTGTGGTAGATGAGTACGGAGGAACATCGGGGCTTATTAGTCTGGAAGATATTCTTGAGGAAATAGTAGGAGATATTAGCGATGAATTTGACGACGAAGATATTATATACTCTAAAATAGATGATAACAATTACCTTTTTGACGGAAAGATAAGTCTGAAAGATTTTTACAGGATTACCGATGCTAATGAAGAGGAATTTGACGATGCAAAAGGTGAAGCCGAAACCCTGGGTGGGTTTATTTTAGAGATATCGGGAAATTTTCCTAAAAAAGGACAAAAAATTAGTTTTAATGGCAATATATTTACCGTCGAATCTGTTGATAAGAGAAGGATTAAACAAATTAAGGTTACACTTATATAATGAATACCATTAAAAGATTTTTTGCTTTAGGAGTGCTTCTTCCGGCAATCGCAGTTTTTACATCGTGTGGAGAAGATGTAGTGCCTAAGCCTGAAGCTTATTTAAGGCTTGATTATCAGGAAGCTGATTACATGATGTATAATGAAGACTGTGCTTTTAGTTTTGCAGCTAACTCTAAGGCTACTATAGTGGATAAGGGTAATTGCAATCTGGATATTCGTTATCCTGATATGAAAGCTACAGTTTATCTTACTTACAACCCTGTTAATAACGATTTGAATAGACTTTTAAGAGATGCTCAAAAACATACTTACGAGCACGTTATAAAAGCCGATGGTATACAGGAGCAGCCTTTTATGATTCCGGAGAAAAAACTTTACGGGATGTTTTATCAGGTAGGGGGAGATGCGGCTACAAATGCCCAGTTTTATGTAACAGATAGTGTGAGCCATTTTGTGAGCGGATCGCTATACTTTTATGTAAAACCTAATTACGACTCGTTAATGCCTGCGGCAAACTATATAAAGAACGATATGCGAACTTTAATGGAGAGCATTCAATGGAAATAAAAAAAGCGGCTTAATAGCCGCTTTTTTGTTTATATCGTTTAAAAGAAATTACATTTTGCTTTCTTTCTTAGTTTCAGATGAGCATTTTTTAGCTCCGCCACAACAGCTTTTACCTTCTTTTTTCTCACCAGAAGTACATGATTTACCGCCTGCTTTCTTAGTTGTTGTTTTCGCTTTTTCTTTTTCCTGGTCTACGCTGTAGTAAGCTTTATCTCCCGAAGATTTTACATCAGATACTTTGTAAGCACCATCAGCAATACCTTCAACTTTAGTAACTAATGTTTCAGGAGTTTGCTTTGAAGCGTCAAACGATACCGTAGCTGTTTTGCTTTCAAAATCAACCTTAGCATCCTCTACGCCTTCCATACCTGCAAGTTTGCTTTCAATTGTGGCAGCACATCCCTGTGGGCAGGTCATGCCGTCAATTTTAAAGGTTGTAGTTTCAAGGTTAGCAGCTGTTTCATGAGCTGTTGCCGTAGTATCATTAGTAGTTCCTTCCGGAGCTTCCATGTTGTTTTTAGCATTGTCTTTACAGCTTGCAAAAAGGGCGGCTGTTAGAGCAAAAAATGCAATTTTTTTAATACTGTTCATAATGTATACTGTTATAGTTAATAAACTCGTGTAAAAGAGTTTACAAAAATATGAAAAAACTATTGTCGGGTAGTTTTAAATAACGGATTTTTGGACTCAAATAAGTTAAAAAGTATGCAGTCTAAAAATTTAAAATGGTATTTGCTAATAATATTAGCATGTGTATGGGGTAGTTCGTTTATACTCATGAAGCGTGGCCTTGAGGGATTAACCGCTTCTCAAATGGGGGCTTTGCGTATTATTTTTTGCGGACTGTTCCTTTTAATAATAGGTTTTAAGAGTCTTAAAACAATTCCGTTGGGTCTGTGGAAATATATTGCTCTTACAGCGCTTGTAGGTACGTTTATGCCTGTTTTTTTGTTTGCTGTGGCGCAAACCGAGATAAACAGTTCGGTAAGTGCTATACTAAACTCGTTAGTGCCGCTTAATACGCTTGTTATGGGGGCGCTGCTATTTGGTTTACAGTTCCAAAGGAGGCAGTATTTTGGAGTTGTTATAGGTTTAATAGGGAGTATACTGCTTGTGTATAACGGCGCAATGGATAACCCAAATCAAAATTACTTTTATGCTTTGTTTGTTGTTGTGGCTACTATATGTTATGCTCTAAATGTAAACCTGATTAAGAAATACCTGTCAGATTTGAGTCCGCTTAGTATTAGCGTAGGTAACTTTTCGGTAATGCTTATTCCGGCTATAATTATATTGTTTTGCTCGGGCTTTTCAGATGTTGTGGTAAATCCAGAAGCGCAAAAAGCCATGATGTATATTGCTATACTAGGGATAGTAGGTACAGGTATTGCTAATATTGTTTTCTTTAGGCTTATACAAATGTCTTCGCCTGTATTTGCATCATCGGTAACTTATTTAATTCCGGTTGTGGCATGTATATGGGGTCTATTGGATAATGAGTCGTTAAGCCTTGCACAGGGCTTTGGGGCACTTATAATTTTAGTAGGAGTATATTTCTCAGCGAGGAAATAAAGTTTATAATTACATAATAAAAAAGGCTGCCAATAGGCAGCCTTTTTTGTATATCAAAAATCTTTAATGATTATTGGAAGTCAGCATCGCTAACACCTTCATTGATTTTAGCTTCAGATACAGTCATTTCTATTTCCATACCAGGGCCCATTGTTAGGCCTCTTTTAAATGGAATTTTAATTCCTTTAACTTCTTTATAGTCGCTGTAGGTAGAAGTTTGTGAAGCTTTTTGCCCCATTTGTTCAACTTCAATTACTTCAGCAATTTTTAAACCTGTTTTAACGTCAAAGTAAAGTGTAGTTTTGTCGTTTTTAACAGCATAAGCATCAGTACCGTTGAAAGATTCTATTCCTGTTAAAGTGATATCATTATTGCTTAACAGAGAAAGCTCATCAAAAGGAACTGCACCTTTTCTCATGTCTTCAAGTTGTTCTCCTTCAATAGGCATTTTTTGCCCCTGCTGAATCATGTAGCCTTCTTTGTCGTTAACAACCTGTTTCATGATGCTCATGCCCATAGCTGTTATTTCAAAAGCCATTTTGTGATCTGCAGATGTTTTTACAACCATATCAAGAGTAGTTCCCTGTATAGTACCACTTGCTTTAGTGTAAAGTGTTTTTACTTCTTTAAGAGCTTTTTCACCACCAATAGCGTTAATGTATCCTTCTACAACAGTTTTAGCAGTTACACCTGCAGGAACCGGTTTGTTAAGTACAGGTTTTGAAGCAGGAGCACCAAACTTGTCGTAGTAGTTAATAGGAATTTTACGACTTTCAAGTCCCGGTAATACATCGGCAGCTTTACCAACAATAACGATTCTTGAGTTGTTAACCTTGAAGTATTTCTGAGCAGCATTTCTGATGTCTTCCGGAGTTACCGCATTAATGTTTTTAATGTAGTTCTCGTAGAAATCTTCAGGAAGGTTTTGAGTTTCTGTTCTTAGAGCGTAACCTGCAACTGTAGATGGTTTTTCAATCTGCATTACAAAGTTACCTATGTATTTAGCTTTAGCATTTTTAAGATCTTCCTCGCTTACAAGGTCAGTTCTTATTTTCTTAAGCTCGTTTAGTATCTCGACAACAGCACTGTCAGTAACGTTGTTTCTTACAGATGCAGTAGCACGGAAAGAAGTAACACGTTTGTTAGCTCCAAGAGAAGAGTAAGAACCATAAGTCCATCCGTGAGCCTCACGAAGGTTAAGGAATAAACGGCCTTCACCACCACCACCAAGAATTTGGTTAGCAAGTATAGCAGCAAAGTAATCTTTGTCAGTCATTTTAAGTGTAGAAACGTTTACTACAGAGATTTCAGACTGTACAGCGTTTGGCATATCGACAAAGTCGATTTGAGTGTACTGAACATCTTTAGGATCAGTGTAGCTTACATTTGGAGCAACAGCAGGTTTCCAAGAACCGAATAATTTCTCTACCTGTTTTTTAACGTCTTTTACTTTAACGTCACCTACTACTACAAGGTAAGCATTACCAGGAACGAAGTAAGTGTTGTAGTTGCTGACAACATCATTAAGAGTAACGTTGTTAAGTGTTTCTTCGGTTACATACTCACCGTTAGGGTGGTTTTTACCGTAAATTAAAAGATCTGTAACTCTTGACGATACAGCAGGAACGCTTTTCTCGTCAGATTTAAGACCTTCAATCATTTTGTCTCTTTGCTTGTCAAACTCTTCCTGAGTAAACACCGGGTTAAGGGCACCGTCTGCCATTAACTCAAGTATTCTGTTAGAATATTTTGAAAGTCCGCCTCCTGAAGCACCACTTGCCCAGAAGTTGATGTTAGCACCTAAAAAGTCAATTTCTTCATTGAATTTCTCTTTAGATATTTTTTTAGTACCGCTACCTATTACAGCACTTAAAAGGTCTGAAACACCTTTTTTGCTTCCTTCAGCATAAGGAGCGTTGTCCATTGTAAGGGTGTAAGATACTCTAGGTAGTTTGTGGTTTTCCACAACAAGTACTCTTAAACCGTTTTTAAGTTTAAAAGTTTCAGGTTTACCCACGTTTACTGTTGGGGCAGGACCTGGTTGTGGCATTGGTCTGTCTTGAGCCTGCATTGAAGTCACTGATAAAAACAAGCCGGCTAATATATATATAACTTTTTTCATGATATTTCTGTATGCTTAGTTTTGTGCTTTATCTGTAGCTGGAACGTAATCAAGAATTAATCTTTGGTTAGGGTTAAGATATTTCTTAGCCACTTCTCTGATTTCTTCTCTTGTAATGCTTTGGTAAATACTGTTTTCAGTATTGATAAGGTTAACATCACCGTAAAGAAGGTAGTAAGTTGCAAGATTTTCTGCAACACCCTCTATGCTTGAGTTACTGTTAACATACTGACTTTCGTACTGGTTTTTAAGCTTTTGCATTTCGTTCTCAGAGATAAGCTCAGTTTGAAGCTTTACGATTTCTTTATCCGCTTCCGCAACAAGCTCTTCAGCAGTGTGTCCCTGCATTGGGATACCGTAAATGATGTAAGAGCCGTAGTCTTCCTGATTGTAACTGAAAGCGCCCATTTGAAGTGCCATTTTCTCTTCGTCTACAATTCTTTTGTACATTCTTGAGCTCTTACCGCCACTTAATAGCGTAGAGATCATGTCAAGTACTCTTGCATCTCTTGTTTTCATAGAAGGAGTTCTGTAAGCAGCAACAACCATTGGAAGCTGAATATTAGGATCTTCATATGTAGCGTGAATAGTTTCTTTAATAGGAGCTTCTTCAAAATGCTTACGTGAAATAGGTGTTCCTTTAGGTATAGCGCTAAAGTACTGATCTATCCATTTTTTAGTTTGGTTGATGTCAAGGTCACCAGCTACAACTAAAACGGCATTGTTAGGAATATAGAATTTTTTGTTGAAAGCCTGGAACTCCTCAAGAGTTGCGGCATCAAGGTGGTCCATAGAACCAATAGTAGCCCACTGGTACGGGTGAACTTTAAACAGGTTCTTTTTAACCTGTGCAATAAGGTTGCCGTAAGGCTGGTTGTCTACACGTAGTCTTTTTTCTTCTTTTACTACCTCGTTTTGAGTATCAACACCAATTTGGTTGATTACCGGGTGCATTAACCTTTCAGATTCCATCCAAATGGCAAGCTCAAGGTTGTTAGAAGGGAAAACTTCGTAATAGTACGTTCTGTCGTCAGAAGTATTGGCATTGTTGTTCCCACCATTAGCAGTAACTATTTTAAACCATTCGCCACGGGCGATGTTTTCTGTACCTTCAAATAAAAGGTGTTCGAAAAAGTGAGCAAATCCTGTTCTCTCAGGGTTTTCATCCTTAGAACCTACGTGATACATAACTGATGTAACGATAACAGGAGCCGATTTGTCCTGATGTAGGATAACGTGAAGACCATTATCCAGATCGTATTCCTCAAATGCTACTTTTTGGGCCGAAGCTACTCCGCTAAGCATAAGAAGTGAACCCAAAGCCATTAAAGATTTTTTCATAAAAATTAATAATATTTTTGATTTTGCTAATTGGTACGCAATTTCGGCAATTTGTTACAATAAATTTTCATTTTTTTTAAATATTGATAATTAGGGGGTTACAAATATGATTTTTGACTTTGTTTTTTTGTGCTAACCTGTTGTGTGATAAATATTAAGTTGTATATTTGCAAACTCAAAAAATTAATTAAACCATATTGTTATGTACGCAATCGTAGAGATAGCAGGGCAGCAATTTAAAGTTAGCAAAGACCAAAAGGTTTATGTTCACCGTCTTGAAGGTAAAGAAGGAGATGCAATTTCATTTGCAAAAGTTCTTTTACTAGATGACAACGGAACAGTTACCCTTGGCGCCCCGGCTATAGAAGGTGCTTCAGTTGAAGCCAAAGTGTTACAACACTTAAAAGGAGACAAAGTAATCGTTTTCAAAAAGAAAAGAAGAAAAGGTTACAAAGTTAAAAATGGTCACCGTCAATCATTAACACAAATTGTAATTTCAGGAATTACAGCTGGTGGTACTAAGAAAAAGGCGACTAAAAAAGCGGAAGCTACAGAAGAATAATTAACAATTAAAAACTAAAACATCATGGCTCACAAGAAAGGTGTCGGTAGTTCCAAGAACGGTAGAGAATCAGAGTCGAAACGTCTAGGCGTTAAGATTTATGGTGGACAGGCTGCTATTGCCGGTAACATTATCGTTAGACAAAGAGGTTCTAAACACAACCCGGGTGAAAACGTTTACATGGGTAAAGATCATACTTTACATGCTAAAGTTGACGGTGTTGTTAAGTTCCAGAAAAAAGCTAACAACAAATCTTTTGTTTCTATAGTTCCATTTGAAGCTTAAGAATTTGCAACAATACAAAAGCCCACTCATTGAGTGGGCTTTTTGTTTTTAGGCACCTACCATATCATTAATTATTTGTTTCCACTTTTTAGCCAGTATCAGTTCGTCTGCAAGCTGCATGGAAACATTAGCATTATAAAACTCCAGCACTGCTGGTTGTTCACTGTTGTTTGCCGGTTGGAGTTCCAGTACCAGCCTGTTAATACGGTCTGACTTTTCCCTGCTATCGGGAGTGACAACCCTGCTTTCTTCTATTTTGTTTAAATCAATATGTTCTATAGTGTGTGCATTACTGTCGCCTTTTAAAAAGAAGAGCATACGATTTTGGGAGTCTATACCAATAGCGGCGTGTATCCAAATATCCTGTTGGTTTATTTTACATGATTTCTCTGCTGCATAATCGCTTAATGCTCCCAGTGTTTTTTTATATTTTTTATTACTGCTGTTATGTGCTATTACTATAGGTATAATGCATACTAAAAGTAATACACCACCTATTATTGCTGTACCTAAGTCCATTTTTTGAATTGTTATATGTTTATAATGAGTTTGCCATACAGTTTTTACTGCCGGCGTGTAAAAGTTTTAGCCATGGATATGGCTGCTGTAAAATGACTTAGGTGTTTACCAAAAAAAATGGAAAGGGTAAATAATATCTGTAGAAGTAAAGCGGAGCAGTGAATCTCCATTATTGAACAGATATTGAGAATAGTTGTCCTGAATAAACCAGGTTATTGCTTTAAGACTGCTTATTATGCTATAAAATGGCACATCTGCCTTCTTTGCATCAGTCTCTAAAAGCTTGGTTTCGTTTGTGGCAGAATGGAAAGAAGACTTAAAGTCGGTTTTAGTGAAAAATACCTGCTCTTTTGACTTTACTATGTTAGTATTAAAGTCGGGTGTATGATTACCTGATATACCTGTTGCTAACAGATATATAAGAGCAATTAAGGATAATGATATTTTTTTGAAATTTTCTTTCACGGGCGCAAATATACTTTATTTAAGTATAAGTGGTTTTATTTTAACGTTTTAGGATGTCTAAAAAATCTTCACGGTATATTTCGCGTGCACCCAGGCTTGCAAGATGATCGTTGTATACCTGGCAGTCTAAAAGCAAATACCCTGCCATTTCCAGTTGTTTGACCAAAGCGATAAAGGCTATCTTGCTGGCATTAGATACTTTAGAGAACATACTTTCGCCACAAAATATATGACCAAGATCAATACCATATAGCCCTCCAACAAGTACATCATCTTGCCAAACTTCTACTGATTTTGCTTTACCCAGACTGTTAAGTTCACAGTAGGCGTCTACCATTTCGGGAGTTATCCATGTGCCGGGTTGTCCATCACGTTTTATATTGCGGCAGTTAGTAATAACATCTCTAAAAGCAGTATTGAAGGTAACTTTAAAAATTCCCCTGTTTATAATATTGCGCATGCTTTTAGATACCTTGAGTTCATTAGGGAAAAGCACCATTCTTTCCGGCGGTGACCACCATAGTATGGGTTCGTCATCTTCAAACCACGGGAATATACCGTTGTGGTAGGCAAGAAGCAGTCTTTCAGGAGACAGGTCGCCGCCTATAGCCACAATACCTTCGGGTGAGGCTTGGCAGGCAGGAGGGAAGTAAAGGTCTCTGGAAAGATAATACATGGATTAATGTACTTTTATTTAATGCTCAAAGGTAAGCATTTACCTATTTTGATAAAAGTGATAGGTGTATATCATTTATTCTTCAGGCTGTAGTCCCTGTTCTTTTTCAACCTGTTTAATAAAGTAGGAAGGTTTAATACCGGTTTGGGAAAAGAAAGCATCCGAAAAACTTCGCGGGTTACTAAAGCCAAGTTCTTCAGCCAGAGCCTTTATGGTGTACCTTCGATGAGTAGGGCTGTTTTTTAGTAATAATACAGCATGATTTACTCTTAACTCATTAAGGTAGGAGTTAAAGTTTTTCTCTTTATAATGGTTAATTACTTTAGACAGGTAGGTAGTGTTAGTTTCCAATTCCTCTGCCAAAGCCGACTGGGTTATGCCTGAGTTTAGATAGTTTTTTTTCTTTTCAAATTCCCCTAAGCCTTTGAGTATTTTTGAGATAATCTCTTTATTTATATCTAGGTCTTCCAGTGTAACTTTAGGGACTGTTGTTGGTAATTCAGGCTGGTTTTCATATTCTTTTGTTTTGGCTATAAGTTCGTTGTATTTTAACCTGTATGTTTTTTGTTTTTTATAATTGGCTACAAGCATAAAGGTAATTACCAGTATGATAATACTCCCTACTCCATATATACTATAACTTATTACCTTATTTTGTTTAAGTATTTTTTCAAGATTGTTTTTAGAGGCGACCAGCTCGGCAGTATCATACTCCTTATGTATTGTGTGGATAAGATCCTTATAGTTTTTTTCAAGTATCCTGTCGGCTTCCAGTAATCGATTGGTGTATTTTAACTGGTTTTCAAGATCATTCTTTTTTTTGTAATAATTTATAAATAGCTCGTAGGTTTCTCTTAAGTCAAGATTGGCATAATGATGTTTTTGTAAAATGGAGTCTACCCTCTGTAGGTAGTTTATACCTGTTTCTTCTTGGTTAAGCTTAATGTGACTTTTACCCAGATACATATCATTGATTGCAATATTTACAAAATCATTGTTATTGGTGACTTCGGGAAGTGATTTTAATAAATACTTTATGGCTTCATTGTAATTTTGTTTAGCAAACTGATTTATACCTTCAGACTGAAGAAAATAATTATGGATTACTTTATAAACTGGGTCTTTACTATCTTTTACTCCTGCCCTGTTTGTTTCGCTGCATTTTTCATATTGACCGAGTTTAAAATATGATTGTCCGGTAGAGCAGAGTGTGTGAAGATAGCCCAGCTTGTTGTTGCGTCCTTCCCTTTTTTTGTAAAAATCCTTACAACTGGTGAATAGTTCTAAAGCTTCCTGATAATTGCCTAAATAATATTTGATGTTCGCTATTCCATATTTGATTTTGTATTGGGTATATGGATCATTTGTTTCATTAATGTATTTGTCTGCCTCTAAATAATTATCCAGAGATTTTTGGTAGTTTTTAGAAATATAGTATATGACCGCTCTGTCAAGATATGCATGGCCTATTTCTTCATCTTCTTTTAATGTGTTTGCCAGTTTGAAAATTGTATCGGCATATTTTAGCGCTAGTGTTTGAGGTTTTCTGTTTAAAAGACTTCTGTATCCTGAAATTAGATTTAAAGTGTCTGATTCTCTTTTTGACTTTTCGATATAAGCTGTTATGAACAGATTTATAGTAGTACTGTCTAAATCATGATTATCAATACAATCGGTTAATTCATCATAACTTTTCTTTGATAAAGAATCGGGTATTTTAGAATTTGTTTGTGCTTTAGCAAAAAAAGGGAATAACAGAAAAAGGAATAAGTAAGGCGGTTTCATGGGGGAGTATAGCCTTTTACTATTAGTAAAAGGCTCATTTTAGATTTATGGGAATTGTATTTTAAGCACTCATTAATAAGTCAGGTTCTTTTTCAATCTGCTTAATAAAGTAAGACGGTTTAATACCTGTTTGGGAAAAGAAAGCATCTGAAAAACTTCTGGGATTACTAAAACCAAGTTCTTCGGCAAGTGCTTTTATAGTGTACCTGCGGTGGGTAGGGCTGTTTTTTAATAATGATACGGCATGATTTACCCTCAACTCATTAAGGTAGGAGTTAAAGTTTTTGCCTTTATAATGGTTTATTACTTTAGACAGATAGGTGGTATTGGTGTCAAGCTCTTCTGCCAGTGCCGACTGTGTTAGGCCTATACCCAGATATTCTTCTTTGTTTTCAAAAGCTTCCAGTCCTTTTAGTATTTTGAAAACTATATCCTTATTAATATCGAGTTCATCAGTAACAACCTTTGTTATTTGGACAGGTTCTTCCGGTTGCTTTTCACGTTCACTGGTTTTGGCAATAAGCTCTTCGTACTTTTGTTTGTATACTTTTTGTTTTTTATAGTTGGCAATAAGCATATAAGTTATTATCAGTATGATAATACTGCTTAAACCATATATTGTATAACTTATTATTTTGTTACGTTTAAGTGTTTTTTCAAGATTATCTTTAGAGGCAACCAGTTCGGCAGTATCATACTCTTTGTGTATGGTAGATATAAGATCTTTATAGTTTTTCTCAAGTATTTTATCGGCATCCAGTAATCGGTTGGTATACAATAACTGGTTTTCTAGGTCGCCTTTCTTTTTGTAATAATTTATAAAATCCTCATAGGTTTGTCTTAAATCCAGATTAGCATAATTGTGCTTTTGTAAAATACTATCTACCTTTTGAAGGAGGGTTATGCCAATTTCTTCTTTTTCTGATTTTATGTAACTTTTTCCTAAATACATATAGTTAATAGCTACATTAAGAAAATCATCATTCTCAATTATTCTTGGAAGTGAAGTTTTAAGTAGGTCAATAGATTTAGCATAGTTCTTTTTTCCGTATTGGTTTATTCCTTCTGACTGTACAAAATATGTTTTTATTAGATCATATTTTTTTCCGATACATTTTTCTATGCCTAAATTGTTTATTTCAGTACATTTTTCATATTCTTTAATTTGATTGTAACAACGGCCTAATGATCTTAGTGAATAAAGATATCCCTGAGAGTTATTATAGCCTTCTCTGTTTTTATAAAATTCACTGCACTCAGAAAATAAACTTATGGCTTCGTCGAAATAGCCAAGATATAATTTCATATTGGCAATGCCATATTTGATTTTGTATTGTGTGTAGATGTCATTTTCTTCATTAATATATTTATCAGCTAGTAGATAATTGGAAAGGCATTTCTCGTAGTTTTTAGAAGTATAATATATAATGGCTTTATCTATATATAACCTTCCTATTAACATATCATCTCCTAGAGAAAATGCAATTTTAGCTATACTGTCTGTATATTTTAGAGCAACTTCTTCTTTAAAATGAATAAGAGCTTTTCTGTATCCTATCATTAAATGTTCGGGGTCATTTTCTTTTTTTGATTTTTGGATATACGTATTAATATATATTAAGTTAAGAATGCTGTCTTGCTTAGAGTCATTTATTCTTGAGATTAATTCGTCGTATGATTTGTCTTCAAGTGAGTCAGGTGTTTTAATGCCATTTTGTGCAATTGCACAAAAATTATAAAGCAATAAAATAAATAAATAATAAGATTTCATGATAGGTCGTGCCTTTTTAAGCTTTTTAAAAAGGCATAATTAGTTTGTTATGGGGTTTAAACAATGTATTCTCTGCAAAAATACATCTTTTTCAAAATCAAAAAAGTTAAATTTTTTAACTGATAATCAGTTTATTAAAGAATTTGTAGCTGCAGATTTATAAATCTGCAGAACAACCTTTTGCAGGCCTTTTTCATCTCCCATAGTTTTGCCCTGTATCGATAACAAGACAAAAGTTTACTGCCCGGGAAGTAGACAAAGAAATAAATCTAAAAAAAAAGTTATGAAAAGATTTTCTTTGTTTATGGCGGTTGCTATAATGAGTTTAGTAGGATGTAGTGAAGATAGTTTTAATGAAAATTTTGAAAAAGAAGCACAGGTTAATCTGAAAATAGATGCCACTGAAAGTGTAGAAGTAAGAGCTTTAAATGAAATCATTGATGCATATAAAGTTTACTATAAGGGTGGGGATGATGATACAGGTATTGTAATGAATCAGGTTTTTGATTTGTCTGCCTCAAGTAAAAATTTTCTTGGATTGACAGGTAGTGATAAAGTAGTTTTAAATGAATTAGATTTAGATAGAATTGTTATCTACCCTAAAGAAGTAAGTAATAATTTAAGTTTAAGTGCTGAGGCAGGTTATTTGATTGATGATTTTTTTAATAGTACAATAAAATCAAGTAGTGATATTGATATGTTATTAAATAATCTTATTGATAATATAACTTCAAACATGAAGATAGATGAAGAAGAAAAATTGGTTGTTTTAAATGCTTGTTTGTTGACTATTAAATGTCGCGGTTTAATGCAATCTCCATCAAACGGAGGGGATGATGATGATTGGTCAAGAAGTAATTCAATTATGGCAGCGGGTCTTTCCGGCGGTATTGACAGTCCTGCACAAGCAGTATTAAATGCGGCTGTAGTAACAGCACTTACATTGTAGTAATAGTTTAGTTTTTGATAGAAGAGTAATCACAATGCTTTTGGTTGCCCTGCCTCCACGCCTGATAATATATTTAAGGGCAGGAGCTAAAAGCTCTTTAATGAAAGGATTGATTATTTACTGTTATTTGATGTATTGAGTATAGGGTTTTGTTCATAATGTTCCTTGGTTTTCCTGCTCCACACCTAATGATATACTTAAGGCAGGAGACTGAGGTTTTAAAGTTAGTAAAGGGAATCAGTTATATACAGTTTACACAGCCGCATATTGTTTTTAAGTCCTTTGCCTCCACACCTTGTAATATACTTAAAGGCGAAGGCTTAAAAATAAAATTATTTATAAGTAGGCTAATGGTTAATACAAACGGAATGCTATTTAATGTTTTAGGTTCTGCGTTTTTAAATTAGAAACAGGTTAAGGTTATTATTTAGTTTGTTAAAAGGGGTTTTACGTTCGTTGTATTTAATTGTTAAGCTATAAAGTTTTTAGGTCTCCTATCCCCACACCTTGTAATATCCTTAGGGACGGAGGCTTAGAAACAAATTAAAATTACACACTTAGTTAGGTCAGACTGCTGTTTAGTGTTAAAAAAAATTGCTATGAGAATTATATCCGGTACTTGTGATAAGTATCCTTGTTTTGCTTTTCCATATCTGCTTTAAACAGGGACTTTAATATGTTATTGGGTTGTTGCAAAAAGAGAGTTGTCTTTTTCAACACAAAAGCCCCGAAGTAATTCGGGGCTTTATTTTTTTAATAAACTACAATACTAATTATAGTATGTCGTTAGTTAGGTACAAATTTTATTACATGTTTAGTCGCTTTTTAATTTGCTTTGTGGCTTTAATGCCTACAATTTTGTTTTCTCAAAACCTTGAAAAGGATGTTATCCACTTACAGGATGTTGTTGTTGAAAAAGATGTAAAAAAACCTAAAGTAAAAAAAGTAAAATGTGGTAACTTTAAACAGGTTTATGTAAATAGTAACCTGTATTTTACTGAAGATCCTGTTTTTTATTTAACAGATAGTCTGCCGGAAGGTACTATACAGGTGATTAAACTTTTTTTTACAGAAATAGCTCATGTTATAGAATTTGGTGGACGAGATTACAGTACATTTAAAGTTAATAAAACAGAGTTTGAAGTTACGCTGTATGAGGTTAATGATGATTATAGTGTTGGTGAGAAGGTGAATAGTGAACCTATGTTAATAGCGCTTGAGGAGTGTACGAATGATAGGTTAAAAAAAGTTGAGTTAGATTTATCAAAATACAATTATAAAACCAATAAGTTTTTTATATCTGTAAAAAAGCTTACAGATACTTCCTGTAGGGATTGCTACTATTATGCTCCTGTAAATTATAAAGCTAAAGACGGGTACTGTCGTTACTTAAAAGCAGAAGAGAATAATATATACAAAAAGAAGCAAGATTTTTCTATTGGCTTGCAGTTAGAAGTAAAAACACTTACGAGTGATTATTAAAAAAGCCCTGTTTAAAACAGGGCTTTTTAGTTGTATTAGAACGGAAGATCGTCGTGATCTTCTTCTTTGTAATTTGTTGCAGGCTCAAAAGAGTCATATGAGTTTGGACCCGGTTGCGGAGGCGTTTGTTGTGCCGGTGCAGCAGGTTGAAGTTTTTCAATTCTCCAGGCTTGTATAGAGTTAAAGTATTTGGTTTCACCCTGTGGGTTAACCCACTCCCTGCCTCTAAGGTTAATGGAAACTCTAACAGGTTCTCCTACGGTATAGCTGTTAAGTAAATCACACTTGTCCTGAGTGAACTCAACAAGGATGTGCTGTGGGTATTGCTCATCTGTTGTAACTACCAATTCTCTTTTTCTAAATCCGTTGCTTCCAAAAGATTTAGTTTCATCAATCATTTTAATTCTTCCTGTAACTTCCATGTTCAAATTGTTATTTTATTGTTTTACTGCTACAAGGCAGTCAATCGTATTATTTTCTTGTTGCTAAAAGTAATTTCCACGCCGTAGCTACCTCATTGTTATCTAGGTGCTCCTTTGCTTTTAGGAATTTTTTAGTGTCGTCATCAGCGCTTAAAACAGCTTTAGCCTCAAAAGACTCTTCTACAAAGGTATCAATTTCTTCTTCGGTAGGCAAAGTTTCAACATTGCCCAGCTTGCCTAGGTCGTTTCCGTTAAAAACAGTGCTTTCCTTTACAAAATCAGGTATGGCATCTACACCAATTCCAAGTGTTGTAAGTGGTTTTTCAACCTCAAAAAGGCCTGCATTGGCACGGCTGTACCAGTTACCACCCATACGGGAAACCAAATCAATTTTGTTTTGGTCTATAGCTCCGTTTTCATCCAGTACACTTTCGTCTACGTGTAGTTTTACCACTTCACATATAATAAGGTTACCGGCACCACCATCGTTACCTAATGCTATAATATCGTTTACTTTACATTCAAACTGCACAGGCGATTCCTTTACACGGAATGGCTTAACGATATCTGACGGCTGCATGGTAAGCCCCGATTTGATAAATTCGTTAACTCCCTCACCATATTCGGTGCTCGCTAGCGAAGCCTGCTGTACAATAGCATAATTCACTATGTTGATAACCACCTCACGGTTAAGTTCGGCATTAATAAGCGTGTGTTTTACTGTATTGTTCCTAACCCTGCGTGCCGGCGAAAATACCAGTATTGGTGGGTTAGAGCTAAATACATTAAAAAAACTGAACGGAGAAAGGTTAGGGGTTCCGTCTTTATCAATCGTGCTGGCAAAAGCTATCGGCCTTGGGCCTACGGCTCCCTGAAGGTAGCCCTGTAGCTTTGCTGCAGGTATTTCTTTTGGATCTATACTAAGCATTGCAAAAATTGTGTTTTATGCAAAGATAAATTTTCCTGACTACTTAAACCATTTTACCAAAGCAGAGTTAATAACAAAATAATAAACGCTGCTTTGTATCGTTATAAATGCCCGCACTTTTACCATATTTAGTATCTTTAGACCACA
Source organism: Flavobacterium sp. C4GT6 (assembly GCF_036347315.1). NCBI lineage: Bacteria > Pseudomonadati > Bacteroidota > Flavobacteriia > Flavobacteriales > Flavobacteriaceae > Flavobacterium > Flavobacterium sp. C4GT6. Next base: position 61,145 of record NZ_JAZGZU010000003.1, on the reverse strand, counting down.
AATACCATTGTATGCAGTTTTCTAACAACAGGAATTTTACCCGCGGATTTATTATTCTGGCATCTTTTCTCATAGTCGTATTAATACTATGGAATACCTATTATCTTTTTCAGGTTTTTAAATATGAAGAGAGGAATAAAATGGAGATTTGGGCAGATTCTCTTGAGGAATTAAACAAGGCAGAAAGTACTACTGATGTTGAGTTTCTAAGACGGATAATGAGTAAAAATACCACTATTCCAACAGTTTGGACAGACTCTGAAGGCAACCTGAAGGATATTAGTAATGTTAGTGAGGAAATTGTAAAAGATTCTGTGAAGCTCAAAAAATATATAGAGGATATTAAAAGAGAGAATAACTTTATAGTGATGGATCTCTCTCCTACAGAACATCAGTTTGTTTATTATGGTAACTCCTTTCTGCTCAATCAGCTTAAATATTTCCCTATTGCCTTAATACTTATTATAGTGCTGTTTGGTGCTGTTGTTTTTAATTTTTACAGAGCATCAAAAATGGCAACTCAAAATAAGTTATGGGCGGGTATGGCAAAAGAGACCGCTCACCAAATAGGTACACCACTTTCATCACTGTTAGGGTGGATAGAGATTATGAAGATTGATAATGTGGATGAGACTACTGTGACCGAAGTGGAAAAAGATGTAAGTAGATTACAAACCATTGCCGACCGTTTTTCCAAAATTGGATCTGAACCCGTGCTTGAAAAACTTGATATTGTGGCCGAGACCGAACATTCGTTTGAATACCTAAGGTCACGTACTTCAAGCCAGGTAGAGTTTTTATTTAAGGCGCCTACCTGTCCTGTTTACGTTATGCTTAACCGAGAACTGCACAGCTGGACTGTAGAGAATTTGGTTAAAAATGCAGTAGATGCTATGAAAGGTAAAGGTTCACTAAAAGTGGTGCTGGAGGATACCGGAGAGTTGATTAAAATTCAGGTAACCGATACCGGTAAGGGAATAGCAAAGAATAGGTTTAAAAAGGTTTTTGAGCCGGGCTTTACTACTAAAAAGAGAGGCTGGGGATTAGGACTATCCTTAACCAAACGTATAGTTGAAGAATATCATAAAGGAAAGATTAAGGTAAAAGAGTCTGAAATTGGTGTAGGTACCACCATGCAGGCAAGTTACCGCAAAGCATAAAAAAAGGCACTTTTAAAAGTGCCTTTTTTATTTTTTAAAGGTTGGCATCTATAGCATTTGCCAGTTCTTCAAATTCTTCTTTTTCAAGTTTTACCTTATTGGTAAAACGCATTTCGTCCATTTCGTTTAACGGGATAAGGTGAACGTGTACATGAGGTACTTCAAGACCTACAACCGCAACACCCACACGCTTACATGCTACTGTTTTTTCAAGCGCTTTTGCCACTTTTCTTGAAAACTTCATCAGTTCAAGATAGTGGTCTTCTTCCATATCAAAAATTTTGTTTATTTCCTGCTTAGGTATGCAAAGGGTATGTCCTTTAGCATTTGGGTTTACATCCAGAAAGGCAAGAAATTTATCGTCTTCGGCTACTTTATATGCCGGGATTTCTCCGTTTACAATTTTAGTGAATATGGAACTCATAGCGATAAGTTTAAAGGTTATTCTCTTGTAATTTCAAGTACTTCAAACTGAAGCGTCCCGTTTGGAACTTTAATTTCAGCAACTTCTCCCACTGATTTTCCTAAAAGCCCCTTACCAATAGGTGAGGTAACCGATATTTTTCCTGTTTTCAGGTCGGCTTCGCTTTCTGCTACCAGGGTATACTTCATTTCCATGCCATTGGCCTGGTTCTTAATTTTTACTGTAGAAAGTACCAGTGCTTTAGACAGGTCAAGTTGAGACTCGTCTATAAGTCGTGCATTAGCAAGAAGGTCTTCCATTTTAGCTATTTTCATTTCAAGAAGTCCCTGTGCTTCTTTTGCTGCATCATATTCTGCATTTTCCGAAAGGTCTCCTTTATCACGTGCTTCGGCAATAGCCTGAGAAGCTTTTGGTCTTTCTATAGCTTTAAGATGATCTAACTCATCTCTTAATTTTTTTAATCCTTCTGCTGTGTAGTAAGATACTGTACTCATAACTTCATCGTTTATATAAATAGAAAAAATCCCATCAGGACGGGATTTTTCATATCACAAAGATACTATTTTTTTTATTACGTCAATTTTTAAATTCGCGCTAATGCGTTTGTCAAAGTTAAATAAATTAAATTTGTTTCATAATTATACAGTAAAAATTTATCAAAATGAGAAAATATCTGTTACTGCTGCTTGCAGTTGCTTTTTTGTCATCCTGTAGCAAGGACGACTACAATAATAACAACAGGTATCTGCCTAATTATGCTTTTTCTATAAATATAGACATGAGCCTGCCGTTATATTCGCAGTTGCAGTTTACCAGTAGTCCGGTTTATATAGGTCAGGCAGGGATAGGTATTAGAGGTATTATAGTAATGAATACCGGTGGAGGTTATACGGCTTTTGAGGCCAGTTGCCCAAACCAGGAGTTGAGTTCATGCTCAACGCTCGAAATTAATGGGATTAATGCCGTTTGTCCATGCGACGATGTAGAATATAACCTGTTTACTGGTCTTGCAACCAGTGAGGTAGAATTTCCGTTAAAACCGTATAGGGTAGAGATTATAAATGAAAATGTTATAAGAGTGTATAATTAATGCCTGTTATAACCATTATAACAACTATTAATGCACCAATGCAGGTTGTGTTTGACCTGTCCCGAAGCATAGATTTACATAAACTATCTACTGTACAAACAAGTGAAGAGGCTATCGCCGGAAAAACCTCAGGGCTTATGGGGGAGGGGGAGAGTGTAACATGGAGAGCAAAGCATTTGGGCTTTTACCAAATACTTACCTCAAAGATTACTTTTTTTGACTATCCTAATAAGTTTACCGATGAAATGATAGACGGAGCTTTTAAAAGTTTTGTACATCATCATTATTTTGAGGAGAAGAACGGAGTAACCGTTATGACCGATGTGTTTGATTATAAAAGTCCTTTAGGTTTGCTGGGAAAAATGTCAGACCGATTATTTTTAAAACAATACATGAAGAGGCTATTGGAAAAGCGAAACCAAACAATAAAAGAGTTTGCTGAAGACAGTGCAAAGCATAAAAAAATCCTGTCGTTATAAACGGCAGGATTTTTTATTGGTTAACTATACTCGAAAATTAAAATTTCAATGTTGCGCCAAGCAGGAAGTTAATACCTGCCTGTGGGTAAAAGTATGGTGTGCTGCCATACATGTATCCGTTAGATATATATTCTTCATCAAAAATGTTATTTATTACTCCGCTTAAAACTACTTCTTTTATAAAAGAACCGGTTTCAAAGTTATAGTTAAGGTTAAGGTCGTTTACAAAATAACTTTCAAGCTTAGATTCAGGCTGTTCAATGTTATTCATAAACTGTTCTCCCACAAACTTTGAAAGCAAAGTAATCTGGAAGTTTTTTACAGGAATAACTGTTAACTGATTTCCTGCAATAATATCCGGAGAGTAAGCAATTTTGGTGTCACCTAAACTTTGAGATCCGCTCTCTGTTTCAGTGTAAAAATCAACATTTTTATTGTCGCTTAATGTAATATTAGGCCTTACAATTATATTTTTAGTTATAAAAACTGTAGCATCTGCCTCAAGGCCTAATCTATAGCTATCAACGCTATTAGCATAAATAGGTGAGCCTACATCGTTTAATGCGCCGGTTAATACTAACTGGTCTTTGTAACGCATGTAGTAAATATTAAAGTTTAATTTTACTTTATTAGAAGCATGTCTCCAGCCTAATTCAAAATCATTTAGTGTTTCAGGGTTAACACTGCTTGCGACGTAGTCTGATCTTCTGGGTTCCCTGTTTGCTCTGGCGTACGAAAGGTATATGTTGTTTGAATTATTTAAAGTGTAAGTTATTCCTGCTTTTGGATTAAAGAAATTAAAGGTATCGTCTACCAATTGAGGTTGTATTCCGTCTGCCTGATAATTTACCCTCCTGTATTGTATATCGCCAAAAAGGCTTACTTTTTGTGTAATATCCCAGTTTGCTTTTGCAAATAAATTAAAGTCGGTTTTCTTAGCATATAAATCATAATACTTGTCTTCCGGCTCTACAGGCCCCATGTTTCTTGCCCAAATTACATTTCCGTAATGGTCTCCTTCATATTTGTTCCATGCTCCTCCTGCAATTATATTCCATTGATCTTTTTTATAATTTGCAGAAAAAGTAGTTCCGTAAAAATCGTTATCAAGCCATTCCTGTTTTACTAGGTCGGTAACAGGTATAGTAAGGTTTCCGTTTTCATCTTCAGCAAAATCGGTAGGTAAAATTCCTCCAAAACCGTCTGGAGATGTCTGGAAAAGGAAATTTTCATAATAGCCTTTCCCTTTTGTATAGTGTAATGCGGCATTTGTACTCCAGTTGTCAGAAAGCTTTTCATTCCAGTGAAATTGATAATGATCCTGTTGATAGTTGTCGGTCTCATTATCGTAAAAACGAACATTACCATTTTCGTCTAAATGGTAGCCTGATGTGTTGTATCTTCTGTTCTCTTCCAGGGTTTGCAAATCTATGCCGTTCCATGCCTGATATGTTTTTTCTTTTCCTCCAAAAACAAGGGCTTTAATTAGGGTTGTTTTGCCTACATAAGTACCCTGTAGGAAATACGATTTTAAATCGGAAGAGGCGCGGTCTATATAACCGTCAGATTTGATGTTTGATAAACGTCCTGCAATTTCAAAATGATCGTTCATCAGTCCGGTACTGAATTTAACGGTGTGTTTCCTTGAATTGAAACTACCGAATGAGTTTGATATTTCTCCGCTTGATTTTTTAGAGAAAGCATCGGTAAGCAGGTTAAGGCTGGCACCAAAAGCACCTGCACCATTTGTAGAAGTACCTACACCACGCTGTAGCTGAATGTTCTCGGTAGAAGAAGCGAAGTCGCCCATGTTTACCCAAAATGATCCCTGAGATTCGGCATCATTGTAAGGTATCCCGTTTACGGTTACATTAATACGTGTAGCGTCTGATCCTCTTACGCGCATAGAGGTATAACCTATACCGGCTCCGGCATCGGTAGTGGTAACTACCGAAGGAAGAAAGTTTAAAAGTACAGGTATGTCCTGACCCAGGTTGCGGGGAGCAAGTTCTTCTTTACTAACATTGGTAAAAGTTACAGGAGTTTTTTTGTCTACCCTTACTGCCGACACCAGTACTTCTTCCAGTTTGTATTTGTCGGCATCTGTTTTGGTAGTATCCTGAACAGTGTTATTGTCCTGTGCATTTGCAGTAAAGGCAAAAAGCCCCAATGCCAGTACCAACGGTTTCCTGACCGATTTGAATTGATTTGTAATGAATAAAGTTTTCATTCGTAAAAAAGGTTTACGAATAAAAGGGGTAATTATTCTGTTAGTGTTAAATTGATTTTATGGTGGCAAATTGCAGTTATAGTGCTTTTTGCCTTTCCCTTGGCAGCATTACCTGCCCAGGTTCTTTGGGTATAATCTCAGCCCTTGTAGAGCACCCCTTTGAGACGGCGCAAAAGTAGTAAAAAAATACGGTTAGCCTCATTACAATCTTAAAATATTAAAATAGGGTGTAATGTTTTGAAATTTAGTAGATTAAGAAGGTGATGTTTGCTGTTTAATAATCAAACTTTCTGCGCGACTGCTTTTTTTCTGCCTGTCGGCGTTTGTTTTCCAGTCGTTTTTTAATCACGGCCTTAGGTATTTTAGTAGCAATACGGGGTTTGTCCTGTTGTAGTGCTGTTTCAATAAGCTCAATAAAACGTTTTGTTACCAGTTGCTTGTTGCGTATCTGGCTACGGTCTTCATCGCACTGTAATATAAGCGTGCCTTTAGTGTTGAGCCTTGAGCTTAGTTTTTCGTTAAGCAGTTCTTTTTCTTCCTCGGTAAAAGCCTGCGAATTATTAAGATCAAAATTAAGAATTACCTTAGAGGACACCTTGTTTACATTTTGCCCTCCGGCTCCACTGCTTCTTACAGCTTTATATTCGGTTTCGTTTAGTAATTGTTGTTTATTCATATTCGTGTTTCCGAAAAAAAAATCGGAATAAGCTTATTAATGATTAGGCTGATGGGAAGTCTTAAGTAAATCGTTTACGTTTTTTACAGGATTAAAAGTGTCCAGAGGTACTTCGGTAAACACAGTTATCCAGCCTGCCATAGCACCATTCCATAATCCCGGTAGTTCGTACGATTTTACATCGTGTCCCATCCTGTTTTTGGTTACTATAAATCCGGTGTCGGGATCAGTATATTCTCTCAGGTCAAAGTATTCCCCTTTGTAGTTTTTAAGTCCGCAAACCAAATCTACCGGATTAAAATGGGTAGAGTGTGAGAAAATCTCGTTCTGGCTTTTGTTTTCTAAGTCTATTTGTGAGCTTTCTACAATTTGTAATGACAGTTTTCCGTCTTTAGATTTAACCCAAAACGGACCACCACCCGGTTCACCTTCGTTTTTAACCATACCGCATATTCTTATCGGTCTGTTTAATAATTCGGTTAGGAACTCTATTTTATGCTCACAGGTGTACTTGTTTACATCGGGCGGGATGTTAAGGAAAAGTCTGTTTTTAGCAAAATCGAATATTTCGTCAATTTCATTGGCAGGAATGTTTCCTTTTTCAATTTTTTCAAGGTAACCAAATACTTTTTCCTGTAGCTCTAGCAGTATGCCGGCCAGTGCTTTTTTATATAGTGAAATAGTTTTTATATTATTATGACTTACATTATCAATGTTTTTGATGAAAACCACATCGCTTTGCAGCTGGTTTAGGTTTTCTATAAGTGCACCATGACCACCGGGCCTGAAAAACAGTTTACCATCACTATCTCTAAACGGTTTGTTGCTCATATCTACCGCCAGAGTGTCGGTTTGTTTGTGCTGATAGGAAAAGTCTATATCGATATCAATACCTGATTCTTTTTCAATATCATCCTTAACCTCTTTAATGCAGTCTATAAAACCGTCAAGGTGTTCCTGTGATATGGTGAAATGTACATGTGCTTTACCGTTTGAGTATGCGTAAGAAACACTTTCCTTTAAATGCTCGAATACAGGTGTAGCGGTAAATCCGTCATATTGATGAAAAGGAAGTATGCCTTTCGGTTTATTGGCAAAGTCAAACTTTTCGTTGGTAAGAAGCGTTTTTATAAAGTTGTAATAACGCTCATCTTTAGTCCATTCGCTATATTCAGGGTGTTTTTTTGATTCTTCCAGTACTTCTTTGAAAAAAGGAAACTTATCGGCACCAATAAGGAAAACCTTTAATGCCTCATCTCTTCTTTTATTGATGTATGCATTAACAGTATCGTTTAAAGGGTCAAAATTAAGCAGGAACTCATTAAGGAATTTAAACATCCTGGTTGCTGCCCCCGATGCCGGAATGAATTTTTTAAGAGTAAGGTCGTTACGTTTTTCATCAAAAAGAGAAGCATATTCCTGTGCCTTTTTTTTATCTAGGGGTTTAATACCGTCTTTAACGGTAGCAGGCCTGTCTAAAACAACTTTACTTATTCCTTTTTTAAAGGTGTTTAGTTGTGATTTTATTTTAGCTGTGGTAATGCCCAAGCTATATATCTGACTAAAGTCGTTGTAGGTAAAGCCTAATTCAAGTGTGTTTTGCAGTTCGGTTAACAGGTTTTCAATTTCTTCAAAACTATCAACAATTACAAAGGCTTTATTGTGCTTTTCAAGGTTGTTTGTAAAATGGCTTACTTCTTTATTTGGCTTGTTGTTTACAATTACAGCAATATCTCCGTCAGTTTGGTTTGAAAAGTCGGAAATATGAAAAGTGAAAGCTATAGTGCTGTTCTCAAATGCTTCGTTAAGCCTGTTTTTCCATTCATGCTTTACTGTACTATTGCTGTATATAGCAATAGTTATACTGGTTTTATGTTGTTTTGTAATGTTTTCTTCCATGATAAATAACCGAAAATAGCAATTATGGTTAAAATTAGGTAGAGAATACTGGATAGTGTATATCCTTTTATGAAATAAAGCGGAATAGAAATAATATCAGCAATAATGAGGAAAATCCAGTTCTCTATTTTTCTTTTGGCTAATAGCCACATACCGATAAAACAAAGGGCGGTAGTGAGGTTGTCTATGTAAGACCACCATGCTGTAAATTTATCAAAATAAATGTACACAGATGCCACAAATATAGCCGAAATTGTGAAAATGCCTAAGCATATTAAGTTATCTTTAGCATTCATTGAGGATATTTTAAGCAGGTTATGGTGCTCTTTATCTTTTTTGCTCCATAATATCCAGCCATAAATACTCATTATAAAATAGTAGGCATTGATAATAAGATCCCCAAAAAGTTCCCATTGATATAACAGGTAAACATAGGCTATGGTACTTATAATACCGGTGGGATAAACCCAAATACTGTTTCTTGCTGAAAAGATAACGCTGAGGGTTCCAAAGATTAATCCTACTACTTCAAGGCCTATCTGGAATGTGCTGTACTCTTTATAGGAAGCAAATAAAAAATCAAAAACCTCATTCATGGTTAATTGTTATCAATGCTGTAAACTAAGGTGAAATCTTCTATTTCCTCAAAATAAAAAGGATAGTTTCCTTCTATTTCCATGTAGCTAACGGTGGCTGTGCCTTTAGTGTCGTCCATCTCAAACGGAGCTACATCAATATTTTGCTTAAAGCTAAGCCCCTTGCGGGAAAACATTTTATAAAGGGCTTCCTTAACACCCCAAATAACAATAAGTCTCCTTACATAATCAGTTACATCAGCGGTATTCAGGAAGTTAAATTCTTTGTCTAAAAACTTATCGGCAATTTTTATGGCTTTTTCCCTACGTATTTCCATATCGATACCTATACTTTTATCGCTTATTATAATAGCTGAAAAACTAAAGGAATGGGTAATGGAAATATTCTTGCCGTCTTTAAGGTGGGGTTTACCGTCTTCGGTATAAAACAGGTCAAAATCAGTATAACCGGCCTCATTTAAAAGCTTGCGTACACTAAGGAAGCCTTTGCGGTGCTGTTCTGACTTCATGGAGTCAATCCTGCTTTGACAAACATCCTTAAGCTCTGTGCCGTTAGATAGTTCTTCCAGGCTTTCGGTTATTTTCCATACCAGCAGCTTAGTGTTTGGCGCTATTGTATACGATTTGTGTAGAGGCATGTAAGGTTTTAAAAAATTATACGTTCATTTTGTTGCAAATCAAACAATTAAAAAAGTTCAACAAATTTTAAAATAGTCCTAAAACTGTTTGTTTACAAAGGAATTCACTAAATTTGCAAAAAATTTTAGCTAAATACAAATATACAATATTCATGAGTACGAACACTGTGCCATATGTGGCTTACAAAGTAAAAGATATTTCCCTTGCAGAATGGGGTAGGAAAGAGATTGAACTTGCAGAGGCTGAAATGCCGGGTTTAATGGCGTTACGCGAGGAGTATAAAAATGAACAGCCATTAAAAGGAGCTCGTATTGCAGGGTGTCTTCATATGACAATCCAAACAGCGGTTTTAATTGAAACTCTTGTTGCCCTTGGTGCAGAGGTTACCTGGAGTTCATGTAACATTTTCTCTACTCAGGATCACGCTGCTGCTGCTATCGCTGCTGCCGGTATTCCTGTGTATGCTTGGAAAGGTTTAAATGAAGAGGAGTTTGACTGGTGTATTGAGCAAACGTTGTTTTTTGGTGAAGACCGCAAACCGCTTAACATGATTCTTGATGATGGTGGAGACCTTACCAATATGGTGTTTGACCGTTACCCTGAACTAACTAAAGATATCAAAGGTCTTTCTGAAGAGACTACTACAGGTGTACACCGTTTATATGAAAGAATGAAAAACGGTACGCTTGTAATGCCGGCTATTAACGTAAACGATTCTGTTACCAAATCTAAATTTGATAACAAATATGGTTGTAAGGAAAGTGCTGTAGATGCAGTGCGCCGTGCAACAGATATTATGCTTGCAGGTAAAAGAGTAGTTGTTTGTGGTTATGGTGACGTAGGTAAAGGTACTGCTGCTTCATTTAGAGGTGCCGGATCAATTGTTACGGTTACTGAAATCGACCCAATTTGTGCACTACAGGCTGCAATGGACGGTTATGAAGTGAAAAAACTTGATACTGTTATTGGTAATGCTGATATCGTTATCACTACTACCGGTAATAAAGATATTGTTGTAGGTCGTCACTTTGAGGGGTTAAAAGATAAGGCTATTGTTTGTAATATCGGTCACTTTGATAATGAGATTGATATGGCATGGTTAAACAAAAACCACGGAGCTAGCAAAGTTGAGATTAAACCTCAGGTAGATAAATATACTATTAATGGTAAAGATATTATTATCCTTGCAGAAGGACGTTTAGTAAACCTTGGTTGTGCTACAGGTCACCCAAGTTTTGTAATGAGTAATTCATTCACTAACCAAACGCTTGCTCAAATTGAGCTTTGGAAAAACAGTGATAACTACGAGAACAAAGTATACATGCTGCCTAAACACCTTGATGAGAAAGTAGCATCGCTTCACCTTGCTAAACTTGGTGTTGAGCTTGAAACACTTTCACAAGACCAGGCACAATATATTGGTGTTGAGGTTGAAGGTCCGTTTAAGCCAGAGTACTACAGATACTAATTTTAGTATTGAGATATTAGAAGTGAGTATTGAGTTGCTTACGATGACATAAAATAAAAAGACCCGCTATAGCGGGTCTTTTTATTTTAATATGAGAGGTCTTTCTAGCTTCTAATATCTATTGTCTTAATTCTTTTTAGTCCAGCACTCGGCTATATGGTCGTTAACCATACCGGTGGCCTGCATATTGGCATAAATAACGGTAGATCCCACAAATTTGAATCCGCGTTTTTTCATGTCCTTACTAATTTTATCCGATAATGGAGTGGTAGCAGGAACCTGTGAAAGCGTTGTGAATTTGTTATCTATAATTTTTCCGTCAGTAAAGTCCCAGTAGTATTTGGAAAAACTGCCAAACTCATCCTGTATTTTCATAAATGCCTGCGCGTTTGAAACTGCGGCAAGTACTTTAAGTCTGTTTCTTATAATCCCGGCATCCTGTAGCAGTTCTTCTACTTTTTTATCACTGTAAGAAGCTATTTTCTTATAGTCGAAATCATCAAAGGCTTTCCTGAAGTTTTCCCTTTTCCTTAAAATGGTAATCCAGCTAAGTCCTGCCTGGAACGTTTCCAGTAGCAGGAATTCAAACAGTTTGTGGTCGTCATAAACGGGTTGTCCCCACTCTTCGTCGTGATACCTCTCATATAGTTCGTCGCCCTTACACCAGGCACACCTGTTCTTTTCTGTCATTATTGTGGTTGATTATTGATTGATGTTAGTACCCGAAGCCGTATTCTCCATACATACTGTTGTAATCTGATGCTTTAGTGAAACTTGCCCTTATCTTATCTCCGTTAAGTATAGAATCTATCATTTCTTTGTAATAGTTTTCCATTTCATCCTCATCGATAATTGTTTTAGGGTTAATTATTTTAAACGCGGTAGGGTTAATACCTTTCTCATCCTGTAAAAAAGCAATTCCTATCAGCTTATCAGGGTCATAGTCATAAGGATCTTTGTCTTCGCTTATGTTTTTAAGTTTAAAAAAGTAAAACTCAGCCTTGTGGCTATATACGGGTAATATTCTCTTTTCGATAAAGGACAGCGAGTCTTCTTTAGTGTCCAGTCCTCTAATGGTAAATATAGCTGAAGCTGCTACATCAGCATGAGATACACCTTCTGTTAGTTCAGGGGCTTTTTTATGAAGCCTGTTGTAGGTAATAAAAAGCGTTTCCTGATCTTTTAGCAGAGGGGTAATTTCGTTTCTGTCAATAATGTCATTATCGATATTAAGCTTGGAAATAGCAAGGTTAGCTTGTTTAACATCTGTTTTCTTTACATTGTCAAAAAAGCTTTTTACGTCGCTGTCATTTCTAAACGGATATAGTAATGTTATATAGTCTATTAGTTCTGTGGTTTCAGGAACTCCTTGGTATAGCTCATTTATTTCGTGTTTGTCTTTCCTGCTTTTTACCCTTTTCAGTTCCAGTTTAGCATTGGTAAGTATCATTTTTTTAAAGCTTTTCAGTTTTTTTGCCTTAACGGCATCGCTTTGTAAAAGCTTTGAAGTGAAGCCTAGTATAGGTTCGTGATATTCGGTTATGCTGTAAAACTGAAATATATCAGGGAAGAGTACTTTGCTTTTTTCTGTATTACTGCTAAATCCGGAGAAAAGTCTTCTTAGTTCATAATTGTTGTCTGAAATAGGGAGGTCGTATTCCATAAGTTCCAGTATCTTTCTATAAGCTTCCTCTGTTTTTTGATGGTTAAGAGCTTTTAGAACGGCAAACTGGGTTATGGTATTGGCATTTTCTTTTTTGTATTGTTTTTCCAGGAATGCAATTGCCCTTTTATCTTTCAGTTCTCCTATTTTTTCGTATAAACCGGTTAATGCCTCTGTTTCATCTTTTTTAAATTCAAAAGTATCTATAAAGTTTTCCAGAGTAGGTAGGTCTTCTTTTTCGATTGTAAGATTGTAAACCGAATTCAATGCAGAATAACGAATACTATCGTGCTCGCTTTTAGCATCCTCTATAAACAGGGTAAGCCTGTTTTTGCTGCTTATATCTTCATTGTTATCCGGTAGTAACCTGAATGAATTGAATATTTTTTCTACCTGCTGGTCGTTGTTGTTGTAATCTTTGTCTACCAATGTTCTTATAAGGTAGCCTTTTCCGTTACGGTAAATCAGGGTGTATTTTATAGCTTGTTCAGATTTGTTGTCTACAACAAGGGCTTCCATTTTATAGATACCTGTATTTTTGTCAAACGATGTTTTTTCGTTTTTTATCTCTGTTTTATGCTTTACTAATGGATCTTTGGTAATAATGCTGTTCCATACGCTTTTAAAGTTCCTGTTTCTTGAATAGGACGGGTTTTCTCCAATTACATATAGTTCTGATATTGATGAGATTTCAGAATCATACTCATCTTCATCATCATCACTTCCGGTAATCATTTTCCTGATTTTAACCGTTAACGAGTCTATGCTTTGTGGTTTTTTGTACTTATGATCCTTGTGGTACCATACGTTTACAGCCTGCCCTGATGGTAGTTTAAAGCTGTAATGATCGTCTTTTGTTGTAAAGTAATTTTTCTTTTCGTTGCCGTATCTGTAATCCTGTTTTGAAACGAAATCTAAATACTCATTTTGTAGCTTAGGTACGTTAACCTCAAATCCTGCAGTTGTGTCCTTAAATACTCTGTATTCAGTTTCTGATACTTCCGGCTTGTATTCAAAGGAATCAAAAAACATATCACTGTCGGCTTCATTAGCGCCTACAGCTCCCATTAGGTAGTACTTACTTCCTTTAAGGAAAGATTTTAGCCTTATGGTTTTATTACCTATAGCAGAAACAGATGTAAAGCTTAACGGGGTTTCTGTTATTTTTGTTTGAGTGGAGTCAATATCCAGCTGGTTATAAAACTCGTATTGAATACGTTTCAGTTCGAAAGTTGAGTTTTCCAGATTGTTATTGTCTGAAAGAGCTCTTTCCAACAGGAAGTAATTCGATTTGTCCTGGGGGTTATAAGAGTACATTTCAATGTTTGAAACGGTTTTGGAATTTACCCTGTCGCCATACACAATAGTATATGACGGTGCTTTAAGGCTAAAACTGCCACGATTAGGAGTGATGTCTTTCCATTGTGATGTGATAGGTTTTAGCGTTATTTTGCTAAAAACATCGTTTTCAAACTTACGGGTGTAATTTTCCTCGCCAGCCATACTAACCACTATAATTTCAAGTGGTGTTATGTAGTACCTGTATCGTTGTGTGTTTCCTGTTTTAGTGATATTCTTTATATCGTAAACATCATAACCGTCCTGAGTGTAGAATTTTTTGTCTACAATTTTACCCGGAATGTTTTCATAGAAAAGGCTATCCAGTGACTTATGGTTAAACGGTTTGTTGTCCTTTTTAAGGAAATCGAGTAAAGGGAGTCTCTTTACGTTAATATATCCGCCATTGGCCAGATCGGGCGATTCGATATTGTCTTCGTTTTCTATAACAGCTTTGTACAGTGGCAGGCTAATGGTGCCGTCCGGCGATGTATATTGTTTGTATGTTGGCTGTACAAAGTAGGCTTCTATTTCCTGTTTTTTTGCTTTACCTTCTTCGGTATAATTATCAAAAACAGGGTTAACAGTGTAGCCTTTTTTACGAAGCATTTCGATAATACCTTTTTTACCCGGTAGGTGGGCGGCACCCACGGCGGCAAACAGGCTTCCTTTTTGAGCAAGACTGTCTATTGATTTTACCATAACCACATTACGGTCGTACAAAAGGGCTTTTAGGTAACCTTCGGGAGCCGATAATACAGTTAATGAATCAATCATGTCAAGATCCTTGTCTCTGTAAAAATTAATCATGGCTTCATCGTAGCCGTTATTCTTCAGTATTTTTTGCAGGGCTATTATGTTTTCCTCCTTTGGCTTGGTGTTAGTCATGTCGGCATTCATAATATTGATAATGGAAGTTTTAGTGTCTTCCAGTCCTACAGTTTTTTTGTTGTATTTCCTGCCTGTACGATATATAAACATATCCAGGTAAGTTTCTTCCTGGTATTCCTTTTGGTGTTCGTTTGTCCTGAACAAAAGGTTGTTCATGGTAAAGTTATTCATGTAGAATAACGGATACATTTTATCTTTTTCTAGGGGAGAAAGATAAAATTCTGCGTAAAACTTGCCTTGTCCGTAATAGTCGTAGCCATCCCTTGATAAAACACCATACAGGTCTATCCATGTAGAGGGTTCGCTTTCGTTTGCAACCATGTCGGCATCGAGCAGATGTTTGAAAAAAGCATCAGAAAGATGATAAGATACCTTATCGCTTACATGCATGGAGCCATACAGGTATGATTTTTTGGTAAGACCATTACCCGATACCTCCCATAAAAGGCTCTGGTATTTTTTTTCCTGTGCAAAAAGAGTGCAGGAAAATGCAAGTAGTAATAGTAAAGCAAGTTTTCTCAAGGCTGTAAAAAAATTAAGGTGTAAGTAGTACTATATCAAATATAGGGCATAGTTTTTAAAATACTGCGTCCAACCACCTGTTTTCTTAGAGCCTGAGTGCTACTCTTTTTCGGGCTCGATGTATTTTCTAATCCAGGCGTGACCCAAATATATTAACGGTGTAAGTACTATCGCTATTATCAGTTTTACGAAATATCCTGTAAAGGCCGAAGTAATGTAAGTAGCGGTATCAATTTTTCCGGTAAGCCAAAAGGCAATTCCCAGTACGATAAAGCTATCAAAAAGTTGTGATATTACTGTAGATCCTGTGGTACGAAGCCAAATCATTTTGTTGCCTGTTTTCTTTTTAAAGAAATGGAAGATGGCAATATCAATAAGCTGAGATACTAAAAATGCTGTGATACTACCTACTATAATCCACATACTTTGCCCAAAAACAGCGGTAAACTGCTTATCGCTAACAGTATTGAAGCCTTTTGCAGCAGGTATTTGTAAAGCCAGGTATAGAACAATAAAACAATAGGCGATAAGGCCAGCGGTAATGAAAGATAATCGCCTAACACCCTGACGACCGAAGTATTCGTTAATAAGATCTGTAGTTAAAAATACCACTGGCCATGGCAAAATACCGATACTCATTACATAGTGGCCTATATTGATTAATTTTCCGCCAATAAGCTCGGCAACTACGGCATTAGTAATAAAAATTCCGGCAAGGATTATAAAAATAGTGTCTTTTCGGGTTTGTAACATAGTTTATGTTTGTAAGGGGATTTTCAAAAATACTTCTTTTATGGTTAATCTGGAGGTTTTAGTGTTTTTTGGTTGTTGATGTTTTGGTTTTTAGGGGTTTGTGTTTTAAATCTATATTATTTTGTGATTTTTAATGTAATATTTAGGGGGTGTATTTATTATATTTGATAAAATTTAAATTTTATCCATATGAAAATAGGGGTTCCTAAAGAAATTAAAAATTATGAGAGTCGGGTAGCTGTTACTCCGGCGGGTGTTTTTGAATTGGTAAACTGCGGACATCAGGTGTTTGTGCAGGAAGGTGCGGGAGAGGGTAGTGGCTTCTCTGATAATGACTATAAGGAGACAGGAGCTTATATGTTGCCTACCATCGAAGCGGTATATGCTATGACCGATATGATTGTGAAAGTAAAGGAGCCTATATCGTGTGAATATAACCTGGTAAAGAAAAACCAAATCGTATTTACCTATTTTCATTTTGCATCCAGCAGGGAGCTTACTGAAGCTATGATTAACAGTAAGGCTGTGTGTATTGCTTATGAAACCGTAACCGATAGTGAAGGAACTTTACCCTTACTAACACCTATGAGTGAAGTGGCTGGGCGCATGGCAATACAGCAAGGGGCAAAATATCTTGAAAAACCTATTAAAGGTCGAGGTGTGCTTTTAGGCGGAGTGCCGGGTGTACCTCCTGGTAAAGTGCTTGTTCTTGGTGCGGGTGTAGTAGGGGTGCAGGCGGCTAAAATGGCAGCCGGACTTGGGGCTCATGTTACCATACTTGATATTAACATGAAGCGCCTGCGTTACGTGAATGATGTAATGCCTAGTCATGTGGTAACAGAATTTTCGAGTGTGTACAATATAAAGAAGCATATTAAAAATCACGACCTTATTATTGGGGCGGTATTGATACCGGGGGCTAAAGCGCCTAACCTGATTACAAGAGATATGCTTAAAGAAATGCGTCCGGGTACAGTGCTGGTTGATGTAGCTGTAGATCAGGGAGGGTGTTTTGAAACTACAAGGCCTACTACACATGATGACCCTACTTTTATAATTAATGATATAGTGCATTACTGTGTTGCTAATATGCCCGGTGCTGTGCCTTATACTTCTACATTAGCGCTTACTAATGTGACGTTGCCTTATGTACTTAAACTGGCTAATATGGGCTGGGAGAAGGCTTGTGAACAGAATGCCGACTTACGTTCTGGATTAAGTATTGTGAAAGGTGAGGTTATGGCTAAGGAACTACTTGAGGTGTTTGACTTACCTTTAGTGTAATTTGGCTTTAAGGTGTAAGTTGTTTATATTTAATGTTTTATATTTTAACTTAACTAAAAAGCCACCTGCCTTATGAAAAAAATATCCTTACTGTTCTCGGTTGTATGTCTTGTTTTTATCTCCTGTAGTGAAGATAAAGAGCAAGAGCCTGTACAGGCTGCAAATCCTAAAAATGCATATGTTATTCATGATGATGATCCGCCGGCAGGACAGGGTGATATACCAAGAAATAAACTAGTTTATAAAACATATGCTCAAAATAGTTTTACAGTAGAGGAATTGTGGGATCGCTATAAAAAGGATGTAGAAGTTACTGCGCCTGATTATCATGATAACCTCAAAAATTTTTGGTTTAGCATAATAGGAGATAGGGTGATTAATGAAGGTAGTGATGCAATGAAGCTCTATTTTCTTGATGAACAAATGGGGCTAAAGCAAAACTTTCTTAATTATGACTGATTTTTTAGATTGCTTGATGCCTGTTCGTTAACTGATGATGAGGTTGAGACGTTTGCCTTAGATTTTTTTGACAGAAACCGGAAAGCAATTAATGGTATTTTGTGGAAAACTGACGAGGAGAAAAAAGATAAATTGGGTGAATTGGCATATATGCAACGTACTTTTTTCGTGTTACGAAACAGTGATAAAGGTTAGAGAGGTATTATTATATAAAAAAATCCCGATGTTGCCATCGGGATTTTTTTATATGTATGTGTTAGCTTGTTTTTAATTAAGCAAGAGCAACTCTTTTGAAACCTGTAACAACTAGAGAAGCATCAACAGACTTAACATAACCGCTTACGCTTAGTTTGCTGTCTTTAATGTAATCTTGGTTAACAAGAGTGTTGTCTTTAAAGAAACGGCCAAGTTTACCTTTAGCGATGTTATCTAACATAGCTTCCGGCTTACCTTCCTGACGTAACTGATCTTTAGCGATCTCGATTTCTTTCTCAACTACTGCAGCATCGATACCATCTTCGTTAAGAGCAAGTGGAGCCATAGCAGCAGCCTGCATAGCAACGTTTCTTGCAGCTTCTTCAGCACCTTCTACGTTAGCAGAAAGGCTTACAAGAGTAGCGATTCTGTTACCAGCGTGGATGTAAGAACCTACAAACGCACCTTCAAGTCTTTCGAAAGAACCGATCTCGATTTTTTCACCGATAACACCTGTTTGCTCAGTAAGTTTTTCTTCAACAGTGATGTTTCCGAAAGCAGCAGCAAGGAATTCTTCTTTAGTATTGAAGTTTAATGCAAGCTCAGCAAGATCTGTAGCTAATTTCACGAAAGATTCGTTTTTAGCAACGAAGTCAGTCTCACAGTTAAGAGAGATAACTACACCAGCAGTTTTATCAGCATTAACAACTGCGATAACAGCACCTTCAGTAGATTCTCTGTCAGCTCTGTTAGCAGCAACTTTTTGGCCTTTTTTACGAAGAATTTCGATCGCTTTGTCAAAATCTCCTTCAGCCTCAACAAGGGCTTTTTTACAGTCCATCATACCGGCACCTGTAGTTTGCCTTAATTTATTTACGTCAGCAGCAGTAATATTTGCCATTTTGAAATTATTTTAATAGGTTAAAATTAAAGTCGTTATGTTGATATAATGACTACAAAAGTAAACATCTACCAGCACAACGACTTTATTGTAATGTTATTATTTATTCTTCAGTAGCAGCTTGTGGAGCTTCTGCTTTAGCAGCAGCATCCTGCTCTTCTTTTTCAGATTTTCTGTCAGAAAGTCCTTCAACGATAGCGCCTGAAACTAAAGATAAAATTTTGTCAATTGATTTTGAAGCATCATCATTAGCTGGTATTACGTAATCTACCTCTCTTGGGTCAGAGTTAGTATCTACCATTGCAAAAACCGGAATGTTTAATTTGTGTGCTTCTTTTACTGCGATGTGTTCAGCTTTAATATCAACTACAAACAGTGCAGCTGGTAATCTGGTCATGTCGGCAATTGAACCTAAGTTTTTCTCAAGTTTTGCACGAAGACGATCTACCTGTAAACGCTCTTTTTTAGATAGCGTATTAAATGTACCATCTTTCTTCATTTTATCAATAGCAGCCATTTTTTTAACAGCTTTTCTGATAGTAACGAAGTTAGTTAGCATACCACCTGGCCATCTTTCTGTGATGTAAGGCATGTTTGCTGCAGCTGCTTTTTCAGCAACGATGTCTTTTGCTTGCTTTTTAGTAGCAACAAATAATACTTTTCTTCCTGATGCCGCGATTTTTTTAAGAGCCTCATTAGCTTCTTCAATCTTAGCAGCAGTTTTATATAAGTTTATAATGTGGATACCGTTACGCTCCATGTAGATGTAAGGAGCCATGTTTGGATTCCACTTTCTGGTCATGTGTCCAAAGTGAACACCTGCCTCTAGTAAGTCTTTAACTTCTACTTTATTTGCCATTTTTGTAATAGTTTACGTTCTGTTGAGTAGCAATGGTTAAGTGGCGTTTCCGGCCTTATCCATTTAGATGCTAAACTAACTCTCTGTTAGAAGAGACAACAGCAACTTGTTTTAATTTTTTTAAAAAAGAATAAACTGATTGTTGTAATAACAGCAGATTAACGTTTAGAGAACTGGAATCTCTTACGTGCTTTCTTCTGACCGAATTTCTTACGCTCAACCATTCTTGGATCCCTTGTTAGTAAACCTTCCGGTTTAAGGATCGTTCTGTTTTCAGCGTCAACTTCGCACATTGCTCTTGCGATAGCCATTCTTACAGCTTCTGCCTGTCCTGTTATACCACCTCCGTATACGTTTACTTTTACGTCAAAGTTAGCAGCGTTCTCTGTCATTGCAAGAGGTTGCATTACTTTGTACTGTAAAGTTGCAGTAGGGAAGTAAGTTTCGAATTCTTTTTTGTTAACGGTAATTTTACCTGTACCTTCGGTAACGTATACACGCGCAACAGCGGTTTTTCTTCTACCGATTTTGTGAATAGTAGCCATTTACTTTAGATCGTTTAAGTTAACGGTTTTAGGTTGTTGAGCATCATGCTTGTGCTCTGAACCTACATATACATTTAAATTACGGAATAGCTCAGCACCTAATTTGTTTTTAGGTAGCATTCCTTTTACAGCTTTTTCTACTAAAATGGCAGGATTTTTAGCCTGTAGATTTTTAGCAGTCAAACTTCTTTGACCTCCAGGGTAACCAGTGTGGCGGATGTAAGTTTTGTCCTCCAGTTTGTTACCTGTTAGATTGATTTTCTCTGCGTTGATAACAATTACGTTATCTCCACAGTCCACGTGCGGTGTATAATTTGTTTTGTATTTACCTCTTAAAAGCATTGCAACTTTTGAAGCAAAACGGCCCAAATTATGACCTTCAGCATCAACTATGATCCACTCTTTCTGAGCAGTAGCCTTGTTAGCTGAAACTGTTTTGTAGCTTAATGTGTTCACAATAAATTATTTTAATTAAACATTCCATCCCCAATAAAGGGGATGCAAAAGTACAACTATTTATGAGAAATTCAAATAGATGTAAAAATTATTCTTTTTGGAATAATTTTTTGAAGATGAGAGGAGTAAAAGTAAACCAATTATTTAAATAATGAACAAATAAAACTGGATATAATGTTTTTAGTCAAATTGTATTTTACACCCTGTTTTATTTGTTGTTTTCTTTCCAGTCCCAATATGTATTATAAAACGTATCATGAAGCATTTTACCAGCATCTTCTTCCTCGTTTTCATTTATGTCTTGCAGTTTAAGCCCTGTCCATTCTCCTTCGGGGTCGCTTACGCCGTCCAGAAGGCTAAATATACTGAATACGACTTCTGCTGCATTGTTAGCAGTTATTTTTTGCAATGCACTTTTTGCAATCGCATTTTGGGTTAGTTTTTTCAGCTCTTCTTTTTCTTCCTCTGTAAGTTCACTTCCGGGAGGGTAAGACAGTTCTTCGTTTAATGTATTACTATAGCTGTCAATATTATCGTGTATTTGAAGCATTAATGCGTTTAGGTTCGAGTCTGAAAGCGGCATGGTTTTAAATTTCTGTAAAAATAGAAAAATAACTAATCCAGCGGTCTTAGGGTATTACTGTAAATCAGAATAAACGGACTTTCCTTATTCGAGTTGTCTTTTTGAAGGTAGATGAACTTGTGCTTTTTAGCTTCTTTGCTGTCTATCACAATCTCTTTTTTGGTAAGGTTGTCATACACCCTTACATCTTTAGTATTATCTATCGTTAGCTTATCGGCATAGCCTGTTTTTATGTTTGAGATAAGATAACCGCTAAAAAGTCTTTTTTCCTGAGAGGTAACCACGATTTTTTCACCTTTAAAGTTTTTGGTGAATACTAATAGTGAGTACTGGTCTTCGGTAGCTTTAGATTCTTTAAGGATGCTTTCCTTCTCCCTGTCGGATACCGAAAGGAAGTCGTCCCTGTGCTGTATGTTATAATGGGCGCGGGAGCCTGATGTACTTGTTTTAGTCCTTGATGTGGAAGTTTTTGACCTTGATGATGATTTGGAGCTGCCTCCAAATACACTGTTTACGGTATCACACTGAATAAATAATACTGCTGTTAGCAGTAAAAGAACGATTTTGTTAATTCTCATTGTCATTTTCATTTCAAATAGGAACGCAAAATTACCGCACACATTTTGTTTTTCACATTTCTTTATGATTACTATAACAAAAAGCCTCCTGTGAGAGCAGGAGGCTTTGAGAAACTTAACTAAAACTCACTCAAATTAATTTTTAACCAATTTTAATGTTTTATGATTGTTGTTTATATCTGTTACATTAACAATGTACAGTCCTTTAGACAGCATACTTATATCATATAGGTTAAATGCCTGAGTGGCGGCAAATGTTTTTACAAGTTGCCCTGTCATGCTGTATATTTCTACACGGCTTACATCTGTATTAATAGTAAATTGTGTAGTAGCAGGGTTAGGGTATAATACTACTTTTTGAGTAGTGAAATCCTCTGTGCCCAGTTCTACCTGTTTGTTACCGTATATCCTGAAATCGCCTGCAGGTATGTTTATGGTAGCATTAACATTGGTAACTTCTATTTCAGAATTGTCCAGTAGGTTGTACCATGTGCCTGTATAAGGGAATGCAGGGTCTATTGACTGATCGGTTACGTTAAAGTTAGATACGATAACCACATCTTTAAGATCGGTATCGGCAAGCGCATCATTCCATATATGTATTTTAGGAGTAAGTGATGTTCCTGATGACGGAGTAATAGTGTAATCGCCTTCAAACACGTCTTCCTGTGTTTTTAGGTAATTAAGTTTGCCCCAGGTGTAGTATACCTTTTGGCGTTCTACATCGTTTAACCAGTCTTCATTCCATTGCGGTTGTGGTTTGGTGTCTAGCTTACAGTCGCCGTCATCTCCGCCAGGCATGTTTACGCTGCCGTCGTTACACGTAAATATAGAGTATTCCCAACCCAGGTCTCCAAAATGCCATAGCATTTTAGGTCCCGGTACCGGAATAAGTACAGCACCCATAGTTCTCATACGTTTAAGGGCTATATTGAGGTCTTTCACATTATGAGCCGGGTTGTTGCTGTTACCGTATTCCAGATTCTTAAACATTATTCTTTCTTCATCATGGCTTTCGGCATAACCTACAAGTCTTTTACCTGTAAAGCCACGACTGTTACTACCCACGCGGTTGATGTTAGAATTATCTGCATAGCCCATGGTAAGTTGGTTGTATGTAGAATTCATTATACCCCACATCATAATACCCTTGCCTTCGTCAACTTTGTAGTTGGCCCATTGCTGCTCTTCGGCATCAGTACCTAAGTGCTCAAAAATAGTATAGTGTGTAGGGTCAAGGCTCCATGAATAATCAGCATATTCTTTAAGAATATCCACTCTGTCCTGCTGGTAAGCGTTAGTGCAGGCTTCATCGTTAGCACTACAGTTTTGTGTAAATCCTTTTGTAAGATCCCAACGGAAACCGTCTATATGGAATTCTTCAATCCAGTGTTTTACAACTCTTCTAACATAGTTTTGAGTTCTTGATTGCTGGTGGTTAAAATCGTTACCTACGTTATAAGAGTGTTTAGCTTCCATGTTAAAGTATGGATTTTCGGTACTTGGTCCGCCCCAGCCGTCACCGTCAGGGTCATCCATCCACATTCTAACCATAGGGTTGCGACCAAAAGCATGGTTTAGAGCAACGTCTAATATAACGGCGATACCATTTTGATGACAAAGGTCTATAAACTCCTTAAGCTTACTGGCAGGACCGTAAAACTTATCGGTAGCCATATGGAAAGAGGTGTTATACCCCCAGCTTTCGTTGCCTTCAAACTCCATAACCGGCATTAGCTCAATGGCATTAATATGCAGGTTTTTAAAATAATCTATTTTGTCTATCAGGTCCTGATAGTTTCTGTCTGAATCAAAATCCCTAACAAGTACCTCATATATAATAAGGTCTTCTTTTTTAGGTTTCACAAAATCGGTAACCTGCCAGTTGTATTCTTCCTGACCTGTTTGCAGTACGGTTACTTCTCTTTCCTGTCCTGCAGGGTAAGCAGGAAGGTTAGGGTAAGAGGCTGCCGGAATGTAAGGATCATCATATGGTGAAAGTACCAGTGTAGAATATGGGTCGGCAGTTTTAACCAGTTCAGGAGAGCCTGCAACTGGATCTTCGGCTACTACCCAGTATTGGTAAGTATATACTTCGCCTTCGGTAAGACCGTTAAGTTCTAACCAAAATTTACCCGACTCGGTATCTTTTTTCATGGCATAAGCCGATGTAGGCTGCCAGTTGTTAAAGCTACCTGCTACATATACAAAGTCTTTAAGTGGTGCATCTAAAACAAGTACTGCTTTTGTAGCATCGGCAGTGTTGTAGGTAATTCCGTCTTCATAATCTTGAGGCATTGCCTCTTCAACAGTGCCCGGGTTAACAATAACCGTAAATGTTTTGCTAATACTATTAGCATTATGTGTTACTACCAGTTCGTAGTTTTTAATCTCGGTAATATTAGCATCGGTGTAAGCATAAGTGCTTACTCCTGTAGCCGAGTTGATGCTAACGCCGTTAGCAAACAGTTCATAGTCTGCTTCACCACCTGTGTTAGTAGCGGCAATATCAAAATCACTGCCCGATGTTAGTATAGTACTACTGTTATTGGCAGGGGAGGTAAGGTTTACCTGAAAAGTACCTACCTGTACAGTAATGTCCTGAGATTTTTTATCTCCGTTACCGTCTTTAGCTTTTATAAGAAACCCTATAGAGCCTATACCTGTTCTGTTATAAAAAGTAGTAGGTACAAAGCTTATAGTATAAGTATCATCGCCCGAGTTGTAAGTGAATTTATTTGCTTCACCCGAGTTATCCCATGAACCATTTGTAGGGCAGTCCATAGAGTTTTCGTCGTTCAGGTCGTACGACCATGCCCATAGGTACAATGCGTTATCAGTAATGTTCCATGTGGCCTCATTTACACTTGAACCTTCAATGGTGATGGTTATAGAATCATCTTCATTGAACTCTGAAGGCGAAACCGAATAGGTAACATTTTGCTGTTGTGCAAAGCCTATTGAAGCGGTTAATAAAAATAATAGCTGAGTAATTTTTTTCATATTATAAAAAGATAAAAAGGGCTGTGAAAACAGCCCTTTTTTTAAGTAATTATTATAGTCCTGATACAGTTGCTGTACCAACAAAGTCTAGAGAGAATTCTATGTTGTAACTTCCTGCACTAACAGAGAAGTTTGGAGCACCCGGATCGTAAGTAACCATTGGGTCACTGTTACCAACGTTAAACTTCCAGGCATCACCCGCTATAAAATCACCTGTGTTAGAAGATCTGAATTTCATTTCACCTTCTGCAAGTGTAGCAGCAATAGTGTATTTGTTGTTCTCAAAGTCGTAAGTCATAGCCGTTTCGCCATCCCATCCGTTTGCTGTAGCACTACCTATAATACCCCAGTCCATTTTAATGGCTTTATATTCAAGATTGTCAATGTCTACCCATACGTAATACAAACCATCACCATCAGTTTCGGCAACTTTAATGTCGCTGCTTCCTCCTGAGTTTTCAAGGTTACCATCCTGAGCACCACCTACAGTACCATAGTTACCATCGTCCCAGCTTCCCTGAACGCCAATGAATTTAAATCCATCTGCAGCACCAACTTTTACATAAGCTTCAAATACCATAGTAGTACCGTCACCAATATATCTCATTGGGATAGCTGTAGTGTTGTCCCATGCGTTAAGACCATAGTATGCCTGAGGAGCACCTACAAAGAATAATTGTGGGTCTACCGGCTCTATAGTAACATAAGGAGTAATGTTTAAAGAAATAACATTAGAAACCATAGGAAGGTCTGCATTATCACCAAGTGATGAAGTAACTCTTACATCTACACTGCCTTGTACAAAAGGTTCTAAACCTAGACCAATGGCAATAGTGTTAAGTTCTGCTACGTTTAATGAGTACACTTTTGTGTTAGTAGTACCGGCAACTGCAGGAGCAGCAAAGTCAGTACCCGAAACAGCCATTTCAATAGTATAGTCAATTTCAGTATCTACAGTGTAAACACTATGATCCCATACCAGTGTAAGTGCAGGGTTGTCTGCAAGGTCTTCTGTTAAAACAATGCTGCTGCCATCTTCCGGAGAGATAAGTACCGGAGCAGAGTCTGATTCAACAATCGTAATATCATCATCGCTTGAACATGACAGTACCGACATGAATAATAAAGCAAGGACAGAAAAGTTAAATATTTTTTTCATCGTGGTCATTTTTAAATTAGTAGCCTGGGTTTTGTGTTAGGTTAACGTTTGCCTGTAGGGCACTTTGAGGGATAGGGAACAGTTTGTATGTAGACGGTATTGATGTACCGTTTAGTGTATTTCCTTTCCATGGCCATAGGTAAGTACCACCTGTAAATTTGCCAAAACGAATAAGGTCTGTTCTTCTGTGTCCTTCAAGGTTAAGCTCTCTTGCTCTTTCGTCAAGAATGAAATCAAGGTCTAGTTCTCCTGCAGATATTGCAGTAGCGTGCGAACGTTCTCTTACCTGGTTAACGTAAGTTAAGGCCTGGCTGTCAGAACCTCCTGCAGCACCTCTTAATGTACATTCGGCATACATCAGGTAAGCATCGGCAAGTCTAAACAAAGGAAAATCAGTGCTTGAGAAACTGGTAGCTGTTGATGAACCGTTAAAGTTTGTATTCCTGAACTTAATTGACGGATAACCATCTGCCCAAGTTTTATAATCTTCCATTTCATAATTATGTCCTTCTGTCCAAAACAGTTCTGCTCTGTCGTCTGGCGATGTTTCAAGGTCTCCGTAAAGACCATACCAAGCTTTTGTAGCCCTGTGTCCTGTCCAGGCATCGGTAGCTCCAAAATCAAGTATGTTCATTGTCTCTGTACTAAGAGAACCGTTTACTATATAAGTGGTGTTGCCATAACTTTGGCTAGATACAGCATCTGCAATTAAAGGGAAAATTATCTCTGTATTGTTATCGTTATCAGCAGAGAACAGACTTACAAAGTTAGGAGCAAGACTATAACCTGCATCAATAACTTTTACAGTATAAGTAAGTGCATCGTCATAACGTTGTGTACCGGTATAAACTTCGGCATTAAGGTAAAGCTTAGCTAAAAGCATTTGTACAGTAGCTTTGTTTGCTCTACCATAGCTATTAGTTTCGGGGATTATATCCTCAATAGATAATAATTCCTGTTCTACAAATTCAAATAATTCTGTTCTTGTAGATTCGTTTAGCGGAGTGGTTTCACCATAGTTGGTTTCATTTACAATAACACCTTTACCAAAACAGTCTATCATATAGTAATAAGCTAACGATCTTATAAAACGTAGCTCGCCTACAATTTGTGCTTCGTTTTCTACATCCACACCATCAAGTATTTTGATGATATTTGTAGTTTGTGGTACTATGTAATATACCCTGTCATAAAGGTATTTAAAGAATTTGTTGTTAGGATCCCAATTAGAAGTAGTGGTTAACTGATCAAGACCATCATCACCCCAACGGTTTTTCATATCGTCAGCAGTAAAGTCCTGAAGGTTAATAATACCCCTAAGGAAAGCCGTCTCACCCGGGTCTGGCCCTAAAATATCAGAACTTCCCGGTCCGTTAGGTCCCGAAAGAGCAAAGGTGCCATACATTTTAGATAGTAGCCCTTCTATAGCGTCAGGGTCTTTTGCCAGCAGGTTTTCTATAGATAATTCTACCTTAGGCTCTGTATTCAAATCATCAGTACATGAAGAGAATAGCAGTACCATGGCACTCATTCCAAGAATTATCTTTTTATTTAGTTTTCTCATGTTCATAATAATTTTTTTATTAGAAGTCAAAATTTAAGCCTACGCTGTAAATTCTTGGTCTCGGGTAGAAATTGTTATCAATTGCATTAAAGTTCTCCGGATCCTGGCCTGAGTAGTTAGTGATAAGGAATGCGTTGTTAACAGCTGCATAAAGCCTTAGCGATCCCTGTCCGTCTTTTATTAGGTTGTTAATACGGTAGCCTACTGTGATGTTGTCACATCTCAGGAAACTTGCATTTTCAAGGTAGTAATCAGATAACGGAATATTACCTCTAATGGTTCTAAAGCTTGGATCTGCGGCACCTTCATAAAAATTAATTACATTGTTAAGACTGTTAGTGTTGTTAGGCAGCGCTCTGTCTACCCATCCCCCTACAAGTTTAGCAGAGTTATAAACCTGTCCGTCTGCCTGTCCATGGAAACTAGCTGAAAAGTCTAGGTTTTTGTAAGTAAAGTTAGTGCTGAAACCATAAGTCCAGTTAGGTCTTAATGCTTTATAATATCTGTCATCATTAGTGATTACACCGTCACCGTTACGATCTTTAAAGGCACCAACAATAGGGTTTCCTGATGAATCATAAAGCTGCTCGAATACCCATGCAGAGTATGGTTGTTCACCTACTGCGTGACGTGCCATTCTTGCACCTGTTTGTACCGGTAAACCAGACTCTGTAGCATCAATTCTTTCTAAATCCTTAAGGTCTGTTACCTTACCAATATTGTAGGCAAAGTTACCCGATACTTCCCATGTGAAATCCTGAGTTACAATTGGTCTTACCGTTAAAGCAAATTCCACACCTTTGTTCTCCATAGAGCCTACATTTTGTGTAATCTCATTAGTAAGATACTGTCCCGGAGGTACAGAAGATTGTACAAGAAGATCGTCGGTATTTCTTTGATATAATTCTAAACTACCCGAAAGAAGACTGTTGTTAAACAGGTCAAAATCTAAACCAATGTTATAAGTTGTGGTTTTTTCCCATGTTAACTGGTCATTAAAAGGGTTTGCACTGTAAGTGCTTGTACCCGGAAGGTACTGGCTGTTTGGATCACCAGGGCTAAAAATAGCTGAGCTAGGGTAAAAACCTCCAATGCCTGTAATATCCTGCTGACCTGTAATACCATATCCTAAACGAAGTTTAAGGTTTTTAATGGTTTTGTTATTTTTAAGAAAAGACTCATCGGTTATTCTCCATGCAGCACCTACAGCAGGGAAGTAGCCCCAGCGCTTGTCTTCACGGAAAAGTGACGATCCGTCTGCTCTTAATGTGAAAGTGAACAGGTATTTGTCTAATAAATCAACATTAGCACGACCAAAGAATGATTGTAAAACCATTTTATTGTAATACCTGTTTTGAGGGTTAGATTCGTTTTCTCTTACTTCTCTTACACCTGTTTGAGTATTGTACTGGTAAATGGTTTTATAACCATCGTTTACAAAGCTTTGGTAAGAGTAACCGGCCTGAGCATCAACTCGGGTTAAGAAACCAGAAAAGTTTTTAGTATAGGCAAGATAAGAGTCTAAAGTTTTGTTTGTAATATGTTGTGTCTCTCTGTAGTTGGCACCAGGATTAAAAATAAAGTTATCATTTATGTTATCATACTGGTAGGTAGCAAAAGCATAGTCGCTGTACTGTTCCAGTATTTTTGCTCTTGAAGCCTCTGCGCCTAAGTTCACAATTGCTCTTAACTCAGGTAAAAAGTGCATTTTGTAATCAAACTGTGCGTTACCAATAAACTTGTTAACCACCTCCGGTCTTCTTCTTTCCTGTAAAAGATTTACGGGATTGTATTGTCCGTCAAAATCATAAGGGTTAGAATCTTCACGATCAGTAGTGTTTTGGTAGTATCCGCCAAAGTTGTTTACGTCACTATCAGCATAAATTGGTTTTGTAGGATCCATGTTAAGGGCACCACCTATAGCACCGCCTTCATCTACAGTGTTTTTGTCAATCCAGAAACCTTTAGCATTAACATCTACCTTTAAGTGATTGTCAAAGAAAGTAGGGCTGAATTTTAAAGATGTAGTATAACGCTCGTAATCATTTGTTTTAACTACCCCTTCATTTTTGGTATAACCAACAGATCCTCTAAACGGAACTTTCCCGAAAAGATTTGCGCTGGCGCTAAAGTTATGGTCTGTAGAAATAGAAGTTCTTAAAATCTCTTTTTGCCAGTTAGTGTCATATATTCTGCGTCCTTCAATAGCTGCTGTAGTTGGGTCGTCTTCTATATCGGTAGTTGGGTCGTCCACACCAAGGTAGTTAGTATAATCAGGATGGTATTCCTGAATAAATCTAACGAAAGAAGAACTGTCCATCATATTAACTAGGTCATTAGCTTTACCTATAGCTACATACGATGAATAATTGAATTTAGGTGCTCCCGAAGTACCTTTTTTAGTAGTAATGATAATTACACCGTTAGAAGCTCTTGAACCATAAATAGCAGTTGCCGAAGCATCTTTAAGTATGGTAAACGATTCTACATCGTTAGGGTTAACCAGTGATAAAGGGTTGTTTACACCTGCAGGGTTAACATTATCAATAGGTATACCATCTATAATGATAAGAGGGTTGTTGTTTGCCGAAAGCGAACTTCCGCCCCTAATCCTGATGTTTGGTGCCGAATCCGGCGCACCACCTGCATTTGTAATCCTTACCCCCGGAGCTTTACCAACAATAAGCTGGTCAGAACTCATAACGGCTCCTTTAGTAAAGTCTTTAGAAGTTACGGTGGTTAGAGCACCTGTAGCATCTTTTTTAGTAGTAGTACCATAACCTATAACTACTACCTCTTCAAGTTGAGTGGAATCTTCCTGTAATACAACATTTAAGGTCGCTTCTCCGTTGTATTGTAAAACCTGATCGGCATAACCGATAAAGCTGAATACAATAATGTCTCCGCTCTTAACATCAGACAGCGAATATTTACCGTCTATGTTTGTTGCGACACCGTTAGTTGTACCCTCAACAATTACATTAACTCCAGGGAGAGGTTCCCCGGTTGCGCTATCACTTACGGTTCCCGATAAGGTGCTCTGAGCCAGCACGCTAAATGGTAACAGTAGTAATAAAAGCAATAACTTTTTATACGTTGTTCTCATACAATTTGTTTGGGTTAATTTTGTGTTTTGTTTTTGCTTATAATTCACTTCGTATGTTAAAATTATGTAAAATCTCCGCATAAAAAAACGTTTTCGTAATTACACCCCACCGAAAACGTTTGCGTGTTGAAAACTTTCTTTAATTTACAATATTTAGGTGGGAATATTGCGACTAATAAAAATTAAAACTACCTTTAGTTACGAAAAGTTATTTTTTATCGACGAAATGAAAAGAAAAGTCACTCTAAAGCAAATTGCAAGGGAACTGGATGTATCTATCTCTACAGTGTCTAAATCGCTGAGAAACAGTCCTGAAATTAGTGAAGATACAAAGCAAAAGGTTCAGGCATTTGCGAAACTATATAATTACAAGCCTAATAATATTGCATTAAGTCTTAAAAACAAGAAAACCAAAACTATTGGTATTATAATACCGGAAATTGTACATCACTTTTTCGCTACTGTTATTAGCGGTATAGAGCAGGTGGCAAACGAAAACGGATATAATGTAATTGTGTGCCTGTCGGATGAGTCATTTGATAAGGAGGTAATCAACATGGAAATGCTTGCTACGGGGAGTATAGACGGTTTTATTATGTCGCTATCAAAGGAAACCCAACTTAAAAAGGATTTTCACCATATTGTAGAGGTTATTAACCAAGGGATGCCTGTTGTGATGTTTGACAGGATTACTAACGATGTTTTTTGCGATAAGGTAATTATAGACGACCAAATGGCAGCTTATGAAGCGGTAGATTACCTTATTAATAAAAGATTTAAAAAAGTAGCTCTTGTTACCACGGTAGACTATGTGAGTGTGGGTAAGCTAAGAACCGAAGGTTACCTTAAAGCCCTTAGGGATAATAATATGATGGCCGAAGAGGACATGATTGTTAAGATAGAGGATATTGATAACTGCTCGGTTAAAATAGAACGACTTCTGGAAGAACAAAAGCCCGATGCCATATTTGCGGTTAACGAGCTGTTTGCCGTTACCTGTATAAAACTGGCGGCTAAAATGGGGGTTAATGTGCCTGATGATCTTTCGGTAATAGGGTTTACCGATGGTATTATTTCGCAGTTCTCCAGTCCTGCCATTACAACCGTTAGCCAAAATGGTATAAAGATGGGAAGAAGCGCTGCTAAAATGCTTATTGACCGCCTTGAAATGGAGGAGGAAGACGAGCATTACCGTACTGAAGTTATAGAGACACACTTGGTGGAAAGAGAATCTACGCCAACGTTGTAGTTTTGTTTATCTGTTTGTATTTCAGTTGTTTATTTTTTTAATTTTACACTATTCAATAAAAAATTTAATATTTAAAACAGCATTTGTACATTAAAAATGCTATATATTTGTCACTGATTATCAAAGCTTATACTTCACTTCGCAACAAAAAGTAAGTTTTGATAAGCTACGCGCTTATCGTATTATGAATTTTAAATTACGATAATGGAAAAGCGTAAATTAGGTTTCTGGGAAATATGGAACATGAGTTTCGGTTTCCTGGGAATACAAATGGGTTTTGCCCTGCAAAATGGCTTTGCCAGCCGTATTCTCCAAACATTTGGTGCCGAGGTGCACGAGCTTTCCTGGTTTTGGATTGTCGCTCCGCTTATGGGGTTAATCGTTCAGCCTATAGTAGGCCACTACAGTGATAATACATGGACTAAGCTGGGCAGGAGAAGACCATTCTTCCTTGTAGGGGCAGTACTTGCTTCGGTAGGTTTAATATTAATGCCACAGGCAGATATTTTTACAGCAGTTTTCCCCACATTATGGGTTGGGGCAGGTATGCTAATGATTATGGATGCCTCCTTTAATATTGCTATGGAACCTTTTAGGGCTCTTATTGCTGATAACCTGCATACAGATCAAAGAACATTAGGTTTCAGTATGCAAACAGTACTTATAGGTTTTGGTGCGGTTATAGGTTCGTGGCTACCTTATGTATTAACAAACTGGCTTGGAGTTTCAAATGAGTCAGTTAATAATGGAGTGCCATTAAATCTTACCCTTTCTTTTATTATAGGGGCAGCTATACTTGTATTAACTATAATTATAACTGTTGCTACAACCAAAGAATATACTCCCCAAGAACTGAAAGCCTTTGAGGATCCAGCAGATGAAATTCCTGCACCGGTTAACAAACCAAAGCTTACAGATATCTTTACAGATTTTAAGCATATGCCGGTTACCATGCGACAGTTAAGCTGGGTACAGTTTTTCTCATGGTTCGGGCTTTTTGGTATGTGGGTGTTTACCACTCCTGCAATTGCCCATCATATTTACGGACTGGCAATTGAAGATACCTCAAGCCAGGCATACAATGATGCCGGAGACTGGGTAGGGGTCCTTTTTGGAGTATACAATTTAGTGGCAGGTATTTTTGCTTTTGCACTACCTGTAATAGCCAAAAATATAGGAAGAAAACTAACCCATACCATTTCTCTAATTATAGGAGGGATTTCCCTTATCTCCATCTACTTTGTTTCAGATGAGTATTGGGCTATACTCCCAATGATAGGTGTAGGTATTGCATGGGCCAGTATACTGGCTATGCCTTATGCAATACTGGCAGGATCCATACCTCCTTTAAAAATGGGAGTTTATATGGGGATATTCAACTTCTTTATCGTGATTCCTCAAATCATAAATGCCCTTATAGGCGGCCCTATGGTTAAATACCTTTATAACAACGATGCCATTTTTGCCATTGTAACAAGCGGTGTGAGCCTTATTATAGCGGCAATGCTTGTGTTTAGGGTAAAAGACGTAGACGACCTAAAATCGAATTCAGAAATATTATAACAGAAAAGACTAAATGAAGCAGAAAGCATTTATATTCGACCTTGACGGGGTTATTGTAGATACTGCAAAATACCACTATTTAGCCTGGCAAAAAATAGCTGCACAGCTGGGTATTGACTTTACGCACGAACATAACGAATTATTAAAGGGTGTGAGCCGCGTGCGCTCCCTTGAAATCATTTTAGGTTTAGGGAACATAGAGGCCTCACAGGAAGATAAGGATAAGTGGCTTGTAGAAAAAAACGAGGACTACCTGGGGTACATTACCAATATGAAAGAAGATGAAATTTTGGAAGGGGTAGTACCTGTAATTGATTTTTTAAAGGAAAACGGTCAGCTTATAGCATTGGGTTCTGCAAGTAAAAATGCAAGGCCAATACTGGAAAAGGTAAACATACTGCATTATTTTGACGCTATTGTAGATGGTAACGATGTTACCAATGCAAAGCCCGATCCTGAGGTTTTTGTAAGGGCAGCACAACTGCTGGGCAAAACAGCACAGGATTCCATCGTTTTTGAAGATTCGGTGGCGGGTGTACAGGCAGCAAATATTGCCAATATGGTAAGTGTGGGCATAGGACATAAAGATATCCTGAACGAAGCCCGATTTAACTTCAACGATTTTACTGAAATCGACAACAACTTTTTAAAAACCTTAGTAAACGAATAAAATGAATCAGGATTATATAGTACCGGATAATTGGTCGATAATAGAAGAAGGGTTTGAGGCAGACAGGGTAAAATCATCCGAGAGTCTGTTCAGTATCGGTAACGGGGCTATGGGTCAGCGTGCCAATTTTGAGGAGCACTATTCGGGCCCAACCTTTCAGGGGAGCTACATAGCAGGTGTTTACTATCCGGATAAAACTAAAGTGGGATGGTGGAAAAACGGCTACCCTGAATACTTTGCAAAAGTTTTAAACGCACCAAACTGGATTGGTATAGAGGTACAGGTAAACGGTGAAGCATTAGACCTTAATATCTGTAAGCAAATAAAAAATTACAAGCGCGAGCTTAACATGAAAGAAGGGTGGTACAACCGTTCGTTTACAGCAGTACTGCAAAACGGTACAGAAGTGGCAGTAAATGTAAGGAGGTTTTTATCTCTTGTTTCAGATGAGCTGGGTGTTATAAAATATGAGGTGACTCCGGTTAACCAGTCGGCACAAATCGTATACAAGCCTTATGTGGATGCAGGGGTAAAAAATGAGGATGCCAACTGGGAAGAGAAGTTTTGGGAACCATTGGATGTACAACATTCCGGTAACGATGCCTTTGTAACGGCACGTACTTTCAAAACCCATTTTACGGCTGCTACTTACATGCATAACAGTCTGTTACTTAATGGTGCCGAAGTGGTTGCCGTGGCAGAGGATACTGTAGCTACTAACGATAAGGTTCAGTTTAGTTATCGTGTAGATGCCAAGCAGGGTGAAACGGCTGCTATTGTGAAATTTGGTGGGTATACCGTATCCCTTAACCATGAAGAAGGAGCATTAATTGATGCTGCCAAAAATGTAATTGCTAATGCCGTTAGCAAAGGGTATGATGCCTTACTTGAAGAACAGAAACAGGCTTGGGCAGGTATTTGGGAAATGGCCGATATTACCATTGATGGCGATGTAAAAGCACAGCAGGGTATCCGCTTTAATATTTTCCAGTTAAACCAAACCTATTTAGGTAAAGATCCAAGGCTTAATATAGGTCCTAAAGGATTTACAGGAGAGAAATACGGAGGTAGTACCTATTGGGATACCGAGGCTTACTGTATTCCGTTTTATATGGCAACTAAAGACCAACAGGTGGCACGTAACCTTTTAACCTATCGTCATAACCAGTTAGGGAAAGCTATAGAGAATGCACAAAAGCTTGGCTTTACTAACGGTGCGGCACTATACCCTATGGTTACCATGAACGGGGAGGAATGCCATAATGAGTGGGAAATTACCTTTGAGGAAATTCACCGTAACGGGGCTATTGCTTTTGCCATATACAACTACTACCGTTTTACCGGAGATTACAGCTACATTCCTGAAAAAGGACTTGAGGTATTAATTGGTATTGCACGTTTCTGGCATCAAAGGGCAACGTTCTCTACAGATAAAAACAAGTATGTGATACTTGGTGTAACAGGGCCTAATGAGTATGAGAATAACGTAAACAATAACTGGTATACTAACTATATCGCACAATGGTGTATTAACTATGCTATAGAGAATATCACTAAGGTAAAAGATGAGTTTACTGCCGATCATAGCCGTATAATGGGGTTGACTAACCTTACTGCCGAAGAGATTCAGCAATGGCAGAAAGTAGCCGATAATATGTACTTCCCGTATTCTGAAGAGTATGGCGTATTTCTGCAGCAGGATGGTTTTCTTGATAAGGAAATGGTAAGGGTAAGCGATCTTGACCGTTCGCAAAGGCCTATCAACCAAAAATGGTCGTGGGACAGGATTCTTCGTTCGCCATACATCAAACAGGCCGATGTACTACAGGGCTTTTATTTCTTTGAAGATCATTTTACGAGAGAAGACCTCGAGAAGCATTTCGATTTCTATGAGCCGTTTACGGTACATGAGTCGTCGCTTTCGCCATGTGTACACTCTATACAGGCAGCCGGACTGGACAGGATGGAGCAGGCCTATACATTCTATCTCAGAACATCCCGTCTTGATCTTGACGATTATAACAAAGAGGTGAAGGAAGGGCTTCATATTACCAGTATGGCAGGTACCTGGATGAGTATTGTAGAAGGTTTTGGAGGGATGCGTGTTAAAAACGGGAATCTTCATTTTGAACCTAGAATCCCTGAACAGTGGGAAGGATATTCGTTCAAAATCAATTTCAGGAACCAAATCGTGAAGATATCGGTACATTCGGGAGAAACACGTTTTGACCTTGAAGGCGATAAGGAGCTTACCGTATTTGTACATAGTAAAGAAGTTAAAGTAGAGCCAAACAGGGCAGTAACAATATAATGATCATACAGCCTGTAGTACCTTTAAAGGGCTACAGGCTTTTTACAATACTGCATCAAATTACTACACATGAAAAAAATATTTTATCTATTACTTTTTAGCTGTGCTTTCACTTTTGCACAGGCAAACAGGGTAGAACCACCTTTTTGGTGGAGCGGCATGCATAACCCCGAACTGCAAATTATGTTTTACGGAAAAAACATAGCGCAGTATCAGCCGGTATGCGACGGAGTGGTTATTAACAACGTAATCAAAACCGAAAATCCAAACTATGTTTTTGTGACCATAGATACTAAAGGGCTTCCTGCCGGAGAGCTTGTTTTTGACTTTAAGAACAGTAAAAACAAAACGGCTTTCAGTGAGAAATACATGCTTAAGGAGAGGAAGGAAGAGGCTTCGCAGAAAAATAGTTTTGATGCGTCGGACGTGATTTACCTTTTAATGCCCGATCGTTTTGCAAACGGTAACCCGGATAACGACACCAGTAAAGAGCTAAACGAAAAAGCCGACAGGAGTCAGCCAAACGGAAGGCATGGTGGGGATATTGAAGGGATTATCAAAAACCTGGATTATCTGGAAGAACTTGGAGTAACAGCTATATGGAGTACGCCACTTTGTGAGGATAATGATAAGGGTTACTCATACCACGGTTATGCACAAAGTGATGTGTACAGAATAGACCCAAGGTATGGCACTAATGAAGATTATGTACGTCTTTCGGCAGAGCTTAAAAAGCGCGATATGAAACTGGTTATGGACTATGTAACCAATCACTGGGGTGCAGAACACTGGATGTATAAGGACTTGCCTTCATACAACTGGATTCACCAGTTTCCGGGGTATTCGCAATCCAATTACAGGATGACCACTCAGTTCGACCCAAATGCATCACAAACTGATGCCAGGCAGTGTATGGAAGGTTGGTTTGTGCCTTCAATGCCCGATTTAGATCAGTCTAATCCATTGGTGTTAAACTATCTTACACAAAACGCCATTTGGTGGATAGAGTATGCCGATCTTGACGGTTTCCGTGTAGATACGTATTCGTACAACGATAAGGAAGGTATTGCTAAATGGACAAAAGCTATAACAGATGAATATCCTGACTTTAATATTGTAGGTGAGGTTTGGATGCACGATCAGGCGCAAATGGCCTACTGGCAAAAAGACAGTAAGATAGCAGCTATACAAAGCTATAATTCTTACCTGCCAAGTGTGATGGACTTTACCCTGCACGATGCTATTGGCGGAGTGTTTAACGAAGACCATTCAGGTTGGGATGCGGGTATGCAAAGAGTATATGATAACTTCACTAACGACTTTTTGTATCCAAATGTAAACAGCATACTTGTATTTATGGAAAACCACGATACAGGCCGTTTTAACGAGATATACAAAGGCGATCTAAACAAATACAAAATGGCCTTAACCCTTATTGCTACTGTTCGTGGTATTCCGCAAATATATTACGGTAGTGAAATAGGTATGGCGGGAGATAAAGGTATGGGTGATGCCGATATCCGCAGGGATTTCCCGGGTGGATGGAACGGCGACAGCAATAATGCCTTTACAAAATCAGGACGTACAGCACAGCAGCAACAGTTTTTTGAGTTCACTTCAAAAATGCTGAACTGGAGAAAAAATAAGGAGGTTATCCATAACGGTAAAACCACCCATTACCTGCCGGACAATAACGTGTATGTGTACTTTAGGCATAACACAAAAGAGAGTGTAATGGTAGTGATGAACAACAGTAACGAAACAAGAACATTTAGTACTGCACGTTTTACCGAAAACATTAAAAACTACACAACAGGTACCGATGTAATTACCGGAAAGAAAGTGAACCTTGCTAACGAAATTAGCATGGAACCAAAATCGGCTATGGTACTGGAACTAAAATAAGAGATATGAGGAAAACGATTCTTTTAGGAATTTTTCTTGCGGCCTTTGTTAGCTGTAAAAACGAAAAGAAACAGGAAGAGGTTAAGGATATCGCACAAGCAGAGCTTGCTCCGGTTAGTGATGCCATGATGGAGAACAGCGTTATCTATGAGGCTAACATCCGTAACTATTCGCCGGAAGGAACCTTTAATGCTTTTACTAAAGATATTCCTGAACTTAAAAAACTGGGAGTTAAAATAGTATGGCTTATGCCGGTTTATCCTATTTCCATGAAAAACAGGAAAGCTACCGGAGACTTTTCGGTAGAGGATATACAGGATCCGGAAGAGCGTAAAAAATACTTAGGGAGTTATTATGCCATTTCTGATTATACTGCTATAAATCCTGATTTGGGTACAATGGAAGATTTCCAAAATCTGGTAAATACAGCTCACGAAAACGGTATGTACGTAATACTGGACTGGGTGGCTAACCATACAGGTTGGGATCATAAATGGATTACAGAGCATCCTGAATATTACCATAAAAATGCAAAAGGAGAAGTGACCGATCCGCTTAACCCTGAAACAGGTGAAAGCTGGGGCTGGACCGATGTGGCACATTTGGACTATACAAGTAAAGTGCTGTATGAGCCTATGAAAAACGAAATGCTATACTGGGTTAAGGAACATAATATTGACGGTTTCCGTTGTGATGTTGCCGATAACGTTCCTACAGAGTTCTGGCAGTTTGCTGTTCCTAAACTTAAGGAAGTAAAGCCTGTGTTTATGCTTATGGAGTCTAATAAGTCTTATCTGTTTAACGGAATATTTGACATGGGGTATGGCTGGAATGCCCACCACCTTATGAATGATATTGCCAAAGGTGAAAAAACAGTTGCCGACTGGGATGCCCTTATGGTAAAACAGGAAAGCGATTATAAGAAAGAGGATATTTGGATGAACTTCACTTCTAATCATGATGAGAATGCATGGAATGGTAGCGAATATGAAAGAATGGGGGACGCAGCCGAAGCTTTTGCAGTATTAACTTATGTAATGCCGGGTATGCCGCTTATCTATACGGGTCAGGAGTATGATTTTGACCGCCGTTTAAAGTTCTTTGAGAAAGATGAGATTTCTCACGAAAAAGGAAAGATGTTTAGTATTTATGAAAAACTGGGCGTACTTAAAAATACTAATGAAGCACTAAACGGAGGAAAGCACCCTGCTGATTATAACAGGATAGCGACTTCTGCAGATAAAAATATTCTTGCTTTTGCAAGAGAAAAAGATGGTGAAAAAATAATTTTTGTAGCTAACCTTACTAAGGATGCTCAAACCTTTACCCTACCTGTAGAAGGTACTTATACCAACTACATTACTGGCGAAAAGGTACAGCTTGCTCCCGGCCAGGAGCAACAGTTTGACCCTTGGCAATATTGGGTACTCACAAAGTAATTTTTTCTCATAAATAGTTGTTAGAGTAGCACAGGTAGTTTTCTGCCTGTGCTTTTTTGTATATTTAGGAGTATCTTTACAAAAATATTCAGGTATGTCACAAATCCTTAAAATTGGGCACAGGGGTGCAAAAGCTCTCTTGCCAGAAAATACGCTGGCTTCATTTCAGTATGCGCTTGATATGGGGGTAAACGGTTTGGAGCTTGATGTTCATGTTTGCAGTACGGGAGAACTGGTAGTAATACACGATTTCACGGTAGACAGGACAACAAACGGCTCTGGAGAAGTACATAAAATGACACTTGCCGAGCTAAAGGCACTAACAGTGGAAGGGGAGTATAAAATCCCTACAATGGAGGAAGTTTTGGACTTGGTAGGTAAAAAATGTTTCCTGAATATTGAACTAAAGGGGCGCCATACGGCGGTTCCGGTTTCAGAGCTTATGGAAAAGTATATAGCCGAAAAAGGCTTTACGTATAACGACTTTATAGTGTCCAGTTTTCAAAGGGAAGAATTAATGGTAATGCACGATATAAACCCTAATATCCATTTGGGTATACTAACACAGGCCAGTGTTACCCAGGCATGGAGATGGGCGCAGGAGTTTTCGGCAAAAGCCATTCATCCGCACTTTTCACTGCTTACCGAAAGCAATGTGAAAAAAGCACAGCAGGCAGGCTATAAGGTATATACCTGGACTGTAAATGAGCCTGAAGATATAGAACGAATGAAATTATATGAGGTTGACGGAATTATGTCTGACTATCCCGAACGTTTATGAGTAAAAGTTTTGATGTAGTGATTGCCGGCGGGGGTGCTGCCGGATTTTTTACGGCAATTAATATAGCCGAGGGTAACCCTAAACTTAAAATAGCCATACTGGAAAGGGGTAAAGAAGTACTATCTAAAGTCCGTATTTCGGGTGGGGGCAGGTGTAATGTAACCCATGCCTGTTTTATTCCTAATGATTTGGCAAAGTTCTACCCGCGTGGGGAAAGGGAGCTAAAGGGGCCTTTTAACCGTTTTTGTTCGGGTGATACCATTGAGTGGTTTGAAAGACATGGTGTGGAACTTAAAATTGAGGAAGACGGAAGGATATTTCCCGTAACCGACAGTTCTCAAACCATTATAGACTGTTTTTTAAATGCATCCGCAAATTTGGGAATACAGGTGCTAACCGGAGAAAGCATTCAAAACATCTACAGGGCAGAAGATTACTGGAAAATAGAGACCCAAAAGGAAATTTACCTTTCTGCAAAACTGGTAATGACTACAGGGAGCAATCCTAAAATGTGGGATATGATGCACGAACTGGGGCATACTATAGTACCTCCTGTACCATCATTGTTTACTTTCAATATAAAAGACCCGCGAATTAAAGATTTGATGGGAATTTCGGCGGTAGCTTCCGTTAAGGTAAAAGGCACTAAACTAAATGCATCCGGTCCGTTGCTTATAACCCACTGGGGCATGAGTGGTCCCGGTATATTAAGGGTTTCGGCCTGGGGTGCCCGAGAGCTTTTTGATAAAAATTACCAGTTTACTCTACAGGTAAACTGGCTTAATGAAACAGGTTTTGAGGAATGTGAAGAAACCCTGTGGGACTTAAAACAAAATCAGCCTAAAAAAACCGTCGTAAAATACTGTCCGTTTGATTTTCCTAACCGTTTATGGCATAGCCTTGTTAACGCAGCAGGGATTTCGGCAGAAGCACGTTGGGCAGATGTTTCTAAGGTGCAGTTACTGGCTCTGGTAGTGCAGTTGGTAAACGGAGAGTTTAAAGTAAACGGTAAAAGTACTTTTAAGGAGGAATTTGTTACTGCGGGAGGTATTGAATTAAAGGAGGTAAACTTCAAAACAATGGAAAGCAAAACGCAAAAGGATCTTTATTTTGCAGGGGAGATACTTAACATAGATGCCATTACCGGAGGCTTTAATTTCCAGAATGCCTGGACTGGGGGATACATAGCTGCACAATCGGTTTTGGAAGAAATTTAGTTTTTTCACGCAACTTTTTTAATTTTATGGCATCTTATTGAAAACCAATCAATTGTATGTTATGGAAAAATCACTTTTACTTTTATGTTTTTTAGCCTTTTTTACGGCTTGTTCTGATGATTCTGAGAATCAGGCTGTCGGGGATGATAATCAATTACCTGTAGGGAACAAAGTTGTATTGCTAAAAGTTGACCTACTTACTAATACTTTTGAAGGAGGCAAGGAACTTACTTTTCCTGAGGATGATGCCTTTACTTTGGTTTATGATTATAATCCGCCGGGTGATTTTGGTGATATTACACTTATATATGAGGAAGTATCTCAACCCGTTTTTGCAGGAGGCATAGTTTGGGCCGGTATGGGTGAGATGACATATCCTGAAAGTATTGATGCAGCGGAAACATTTTCTACTATAAATAATCCTGTTTCCCAACCGGATGAATCAGATTTTGTTTTAGTATCTGTTGATGAACCTGCAACTTCACCATTTTTATCAGAGATTGATTATGATGCTATATGGACATCGGTAAATAATCTGGCTGTGGTAAAGGAATACAGACACAGTAACCCTGAATCAAAAGTTAGCCTGTTTTTATACACACCTAGTGTAGGTGTGGGAGACCCTGCCGATTGGGACTGGTTTGTTATCCTGAAAAATTAACTGCTTAGGTATATTATATTATGTGAAAAAGCCCCTTCTTTTTGGAAGGGGCTTTTTGTATAAATGATTAATGTTTAAGTTAGTTCCAGTTTTTTATTCTTCGGGTACTAAAACTGTCATTACTACCATCTGGTGGGGTAACGTAACCTTTGGTGTAAATAGTATAAATACTTTTAGGTGTAAAGTTAACATCGGCATAAGTGTACAGTACTTCTCCGTTTGGGTTGGTAAAAGTAAGGGTATGGGTACCGCTGTCAATCTCAATAAAATCAGTTGTCTGTTTAAACTCAATACCACTTGCCAGTTCATTATCCTGTAGGTTAACGCCTATAGCAGGAGCATCGGGTGAGAGATTAATAAAACGTACCATCGATTTATCGGCGGTAGAAGGATACTCTAATACATCATCATACACCACCAGTTCTATATTGGCAAAAGTATTTACGGCAAATACACTAAAAAAAGTACCTGCCTCAAGAGTTTTGTCTGCAGTGGCAAGTTCGTTACCAGCGGCATCCTGTATACTGAAGGTACGGTCGCCTAAATAAAAGTTATAGTAGCCGGCAGCATTTGGATAGTTTAAGGCAGTACTGTTTATACTGTTGGCATCGGCATAAAAAAACAAATCACCGGAGTCGGGGCTGGCATTGGCAATCATACCCAGCGACACATTTGGGTCGGGGTAATAGTAATAATAGTCGTCATCCGTATTACAGCCTATAAAAGCTAAAACCGGAAGAAGTAGCAGTAAGGATTTTAAAAATTTCGCTTTCATAATCACACAATTTATTTAACCTAATATAATTTTTTCAGGATAAGTTTATGGTTTGTAGGGTTTTAGTTTATTAATTAGACGCTTGCACTGTACTAAGGTTGCGTTTAATAGGTGTTAAAGATGTCTGTTTTAACATGATTTTAATATAGTAGTATATTTTGTAGTTTTGTGTAAATAATACAATAAACATATGCAGGATATAAAGGTAGCAGTAGATGCAGTAGTTTTCGGGTACCGGCAAAATACATTGTATGTATTACTAATACAGCAAAAATTTGCCGGACAAAAATCCTATTGGGCCTTGCCTGGAGGGCTCGTTAAAGACAAGGAATCGCTTATGGACGCGGTAACTCGTGAATTGAAGGAGGAAACCAACGTTGAGGTAAACTACATGGAGCAGCTGTATACCTTTGGCGATGATTTGCATAGGGATTCCAGGAACCGGGTAATATCTGTTGCTTATTTTGCTTTGATAGATTCTTCTAAAACCAATATAAAAGCCGATACTGATGCCGATAAGGTGCAGTGGTTCCCTATTAAGGAAGTGCCACAATTAGTCTTTGACCATAATCTTATTCTGCAAACTGCTATTGAAAGGCTTAAATCCAAACTTACCTATCAACCGGTTGGTTTTGATTTATTGCCTAAAGAGTTTCTTTTCTCAGACCTAGAGAACCTGTACTGTACTATTTTAGAAAAAGAGATAGACAGGCGCAACTTCAGGAAAAAAATATTAAGCTTTGATATTGTTGAAGAGACTGATAGGTTTGCCGAAAAGAAAACAGGCCGTCCGGCACGTCTTTTCCGTTTTAACAGCCATAAGTACAAAGCTCTTGAAAAAGAAGGTTTCCTGTTTGAAATAAAATTTGCGTAAAAATTACACAAAATATTTTGCTGGAAAACTTTACTTTTATAACTTTGTGTAAAAATAACGCAAACATGATACTTAATTTAGACAATACCTTTAGTCCGCTTACAGGGAAGGAAATAAGCTTTAAGGCTTTTACCTTTTATGGCGGAGAACCACACATTAAAATTGAGCCCGATTTTGACGTTAATGAAACCGTGACTATCACGCAACGCATAAAATCGTTTAACGACTTAGGCCTGCTTGCCGTTGCTACAGATGCCCTTAAAAGAATGGGAGTAGATAAGCTTAATCTCTTTGTACCTTATTTTCCGGCAGCACGCCAGGACAGGTTAATGGTAGCAGGAGAGCCACTAACGGTAAAAGTATATGCCGATATTATTAATAACATGCAGTTTGATAAAGTAATGGTATTCGATCCGCATTCTGATGTTACTCCGTCACTTTTGAATAACTGTGAGGTAATATCAAACCATGCTTATATAAAAGAGGTAATAAACAGGATAGGTAATGATGTAAAACTGATTTCTCCCGATGGTGGTGCACTTAAAAAAGTGTATAAACTGTCGGAATACCTTGGCGGTGTTGAGGTAGTGGAGTGCAGTAAGAGCAGGGATGTAAAAACCGGTAAATTGTCAGGATTCA
Organism: Flavobacterium sp. C4GT6; assembly: GCF_036347315.1. Classification (NCBI taxonomy): domain Bacteria; kingdom Pseudomonadati; phylum Bacteroidota; class Flavobacteriia; order Flavobacteriales; family Flavobacteriaceae; genus Flavobacterium; species Flavobacterium sp. C4GT6. Next base: position 16,541 of record NZ_JAZGZU010000003.1, on the reverse strand, counting down.
AAGTGTATGAAGATGATCTTGCCGGAGCCGATTGCCTTATTGTAGATGATATTTGTGACGGCGGAGGTACTTTTACAGGGCTGGCACAGGCATTAAAAGAGAAAAATGGCGGAAGGCTGTATCTGGCAGTGAGCCATGGTATTTTCAGTAAAGGATTTGAGGTGTTTGGCGATGCCTTTGCCAAAATATTTACTACTGATTCTTTCACCGATATTGATAACCCTAATGTTGAACAAATAAAACTAGCGCTATGAACCCATTATTATTAACAGACGGCTATAAAGTAGACCACAGAAGACAGTACCCACAGGGAACAACAATGGTATACTCTAACTGGACACCAAGAAAATCAAGGATACAGGCAGTAGATGAGGTAGTGTTTTTCGGGTTGCAGTATTTCATAAAAAAATATGTTATAGAAGATTTTAACCAGTACTTTTTTGGAAAACCAAAAGAAGAGGTGGTAAAAAAATATGCAAGGAGAATAAATAATTATCTTGGGGAAAACCAGGTAGGTACTGCCCATATAGAAGCATTACATGATTTGGGTTATATCCCTATGGTGTTTAAGGCATTACCCGAAGGGGCTTCTGTTCCACTTCGTGTACCTATGTTTACCATGTACAATACCATGCCCGAGTTTTTCTGGTTAACCAATTATTTTGAAACACTGCTTTCTGCCGTGGTATGGTTGCCATGTAATTCGGCTACAATAGCAAGGGAATACAGGAAGATACTGGACAGGTATGCTGCCGAAACATCAACTCTTGAAGAGCTGGTAAACTGGCAGGCACACGACTTCTCTATGAGAGGTATGGGCGGAGTGGAAGCTGCGGTAACTTCGGCTGCAGGGCACCTGCTTAGCTTTACGGGTACCGATACCATTCCGGCAATTGATTTCCTTGAGGAATACTATAATGCCGATTCAGATAAAGAACTTATTGGTGGGTCTGTTGCTGCTACCGAACATTCTGTAATGTGTATGGGTACAAATGAAGGAGAATATGAAACCTTTAAAAGGCTGATATGTGATGTGTATCCTAAAGGGATAGTGTCTATAGTGTCTGATACCTGGGATTTATGGAAAGTGCTTCAGGACTACCTGCCAAGACTTAAAAATGAAATAGATAATAGGGAAGGTAAAGTGGTTGTAAGACCTGATAGTGGTGATCCTGCCGACATTTTATGTGGTAACCCTAACGGTACAACCGAAGCTGAAAGAAAAGGAGTGGTTGAGCTGCTTTGGGATATTTTTGGAGGTACTGTAAATAGTAAAGGTTATAAAGAACTTATACCGCAAATAGGTGCTATTTATGGCGATAGTATTACGCTGGAAAGGGCTGCCGAAATTTGTGAAAGGCTTAAGCAAAAAGGATTTGCCTCTACCAATGTGGTGTTGGGTATAGGGTCATTTACTTATCAGTACAATACAAGGGATACCTTTGGTTTTGCTATGAAAGCAACTTATGGTGAAGTAAACGGAGAAGGCAGGGAGATATTTAAAGATCCTGTGACCGATGACGGAACCAAAAAATCGGCTAAAGGCCTTATGAAAATAGAACTTGCAGATGGGAAATATAGTTTAAAAGACCAGGTGAGTAGAGAAGAAGAAAAAAACGGAGAGCTTAAGGAAGTTTTCAGAGATGGGAAATTGCTAAAAGAAACAACACTGGCAGAGCTAAGGGAACGCGTAAAAGCAAAAACTGCTGTTGATACCATATAATAAAAAAGGCTGTATTAAAATGTCATTCTGAATGTAAAGCAGTGAAATGAAGAATCTCAGGTCAATAAGCCTGAGGTTTTTCCTGTCGTCAAAATAATGATTTTAATACAGCCTTTATTTTATTTATTAAGCCACCAAATAGAGGCATTAAGTATAGCTGCAAAGCTTACCCAAAGCATGTAAGGTATAAACAGGTAAGTTGCTACTTTGCTTACTTTGTTAAACTGAGCTACGGTCTCATATATAAATAGCCACAGCAGTATAATCTCTATAAGTGCCAGTAACGGATTTTTAAGTCCGAAAAACAAATAGGACCACAGCATGTTAAGTGCCAGCTGGATAAAAAAGTAGGTAAGTCCTTTTTTAACGGTTTCTTCTTTTTCGTCCAGTTTATCCCAAACTAAGGCTCCTGCCACACCCATTATAACATATAAAAATGTCCATACCGGCATAAAAAGCCAGTTGGGCGGATTAAACGAAGGTTTCTCCAGTGTAGGGTACCAGGTGTCAACACTTTCGCGGGTTACAATAGATGCCAGATAACCTACAGCGAGGCATAGAAAGACCAGCAGAATAATTTTTCCGATTCGATTCATCGTATTTTTGGTTGGTTCGCACCCAAAGTTAATAAAACAGAAAAAATATATTTCCATAAAAAGCTATCTTTGCATAAATTTTATGATATGCTATCGGAAAAGGATTTTATTCCTGCAAACTATACTTCTTTTGTACAAAACGGCAATTTTGAGTGGAGTGCTCCCAGTAACATAGCTCTTGTTAAGTACTGGGGCAAAAAGGAGAACCAAATACCGGCTAACCCGTCGGTAAGTTTTACGCTTAATAACTGCAAAACAATTACTAAGCTGAAATTTGATAAAAAGGAAAACAACGGTGCTTTTTCTTTCGATTTACTTTTTGAAGGTCAGTCAAAGCCCGATTTCCGACCTAAAATTGAAAAGTTCCTTCAAAGAACAGAGCAGTATCTTCCGTTTTTAAAAGAGTATCATTTTGTAATCGATACCCAAAACACCTTTCCGCACAGTTCGGGTATCGCTTCGTCTGCTTCAGGTATGGCAGCTCTTGCCATGAACTTTATGAGTTTGGAAAAACAGTTAAATCCTCAAATGGACGATGCCTATTTTTATGCTAAGGCTTCTTTTCTTGCCCGTTTAGGGTCGGGGAGTGCTTGTAGGAGTGTAAAAGGTAATGTAGTAGAGTGGGGCGAGCATCGTGATTTTGCCGAAAGTACAAATCTGTATGGGGTTGAATTTCCGTATGTATTACATGACAACTTTAAAAACTATCAGGATACTATCCTGCTGGTAGATAAAGGAGAAAAACAGGTGTCGAGCACCGTAGGGCATGAGCTTATGCACGGTCATCCGTTTGCACAGCAGCGTTTTGCCCAGGCGCATGAAAACCTTTCAAACCTTAAAGATGCTTTAGTAGGGGGAGATCTTGATACTTTTATAAAAATAACCGAAAGTGAGGCGTTAACGCTACACAGTATGATGATGACATCTATGCCATATTTTATACTGATGAAGCCTAACACGCTGGAGATAATAAACAGGATATGGAAGTTTAGAAATAAAACAAACATTCCTGTATGCTTTACGCTCGATGCAGGTGCTAATGTGCATGTGCTGTATCCTGAAAACGATAAAGTTAAAGTTTTGGAATTTATTAAGAATGAATTAGTTGTCTATTGTCAAAACAGTCAGTACATTTGCGACGAAATTGGTAATGGAGCGCAACAGATAGCTTAAGACAATATTTTAGGAAATCTGAGGTTTTTTAATTATCTTTAATAAAAATACATCCTTATGAAAGGACCTTTATTTTATTCGAAAATACTTCTTTTTGGAGAACATGGTATCAACAAGGGCTCTAAGGGGCTTGCTATTCCTTATAACTTTTATAACGGAGGGTTAAGGCTGACTGATACCAATACTGAACTTGCGAAAAAATCGAATGAGAAGCTTAAGGGCTTTGTTGCGTATCTTGAAGAGATGCAGCAGGAAGAGCCGGGGCTGGTTACTTTTGATATTGAAAGCCTAAACCGTAACGTAGAGGCCGGACTGTATTTTGACTCAAGCATCCCGCAGGGATATGGTATAGGGAGTAGCGGTGCATTAGTAGCAGCGATTTACGACCAGTATGCCAACGATAAAATCACGGTACTGGAAAACCTAACCCGTGAAAAGCTAATGCAGCTTAAAAAGATATTTAGTAAAATGGAATCGTATTTCCATGGTACAAGTTCAGGGTTAGATCCTTTAAACAGTTACCTGAGCCTGCCTATACTTATCAATTCTCATGATAACGTTGAGGCTACCGGTATCCCAATGCAAAACCTTGAAGGTAAGGGAGCGGTATTTTTACTGGATTCGGGTATAGTTAAGGAAACCGCACCAATGGTGCAGATTTTTATGGAGAGCCTAAAGGATAAAGGTTTCCGTAATATGATCAAAACACAGTTCCTTAAATATACTGATGCCTGTATTGAAAACTTCTTACACGGCGATGTAAAATCGCTTATCAATAATACTAAAGAACTTTCCAAAGTGGTGTTCAATAACTTTAAGCCTATGATTCCGGAAGGATTCCATGAGTTATGGCAAAAAGGTATTGAATCAAACGACTACTACCTGAAACTTTGCGGATCAGGTGGCGGAGGCTACATACTTGGTTTTACCGAAAACATAGATAAGGCTAAAGAATCCTTAAAAGGACACAAGTTGGAAGTGGTTTATCAGTTTTAAACCAAAAAAATGCTAAAATCTTTATAAGTAAATCTTTACGTTTTTATATTTACATATCGAAGCGATATTTGCATCTTTAAGTAAGTTTAATATAAAAACCAATAATAACTATGGCGTCAAGGAAAGCAAGATTAACTCTGATGAAAGTTCTCAGCTTGTTTTCTGTGGTGCGTGGCTATAACATTCCTGTTATTGCTTTAGCTCAATACCTTTCGGCTATATTTATATTAGCACCCAATGAGCGTGCACTTGATGTTATTCTGGATTTAAACCTTTTCCTAATAGTATTGGCTTCCACGCTAACTATAGCATCGGGCTATATTATCAATAACTTTTATGATGCTCAAAAGGACCTTATTAACCGTCCTAAAAAGTCAATGCTGGACAGGCTGGTGAGCCAACAAACCAAACTAAAGGTTTACTTTACCCTTAACATATTGGCAACCCTTATTGCATTTGTGGTATCATGGCGTGCGGCTTTCTTTTTCTCGGGTTATATTTTCCTGATATGGTTTTATTCGCACAAGCTTAAAAAATATGCTGTGATAGGTAACCTAACAGCTGCTTTGTTAGCTGTACTTCCCTTTTTTGGTATACTAATGTACTTCAAAAATTTTTATCAGGTAATTTTTGCCCATGCTTCCTTTTTATACCTGCTTATACTTATTCGTGAAATAATTAAAGATCTGGAGAATATAAAAGGCGACTTAGTTGCCGACTATAAAACAATCCCTGTTTTGTATGGTGAGAAAGCGGCTAAGTATCTTATAATGGGACTTACGCTTTTAACCGTTATACCTGTGTTTCTTTTAATAGAAGTGTATGATGTAGGGTATATGGATCTTTACTTTTACGGAGGGATGATTTTTATTGTTTATTTCCTTTTAAAACTATGGAAATCCCAAACGCATAAAGACTATCTGCTGCTGCACAATGTACTTAAATTCCTAATTGTTTCGGGGGTTTTCTGTATCGTACTTATAGATCCTTCTGTTTTAGTTCACGGTAGGAAGCTTTTATCAGTGATTTAATTCTATCTTTGCAAAAAATAATCAGATGAATAACAATAACAGGAGAGGCAATGCATCCGGTAAGGGGGGCAATGACAGGAAGAAAACGGGCGGTAATAATTCGCGTCCGGGAAGCAATAGCGGAAAACCATCATTTGATAAGCCGGGTTTTGGTAATAAAAAGCCATACGGTAGTAAGCCTTACGATAAATTTGAGAAAAAAACACCGGCTACACCTAAGGCTGCTAAGCCTTCAGATGAGCTTCGTTTAAATAAATATATTGCAAACTCAGGGATGTGCTCGCGCAGGGATGCCGATTTATACATCAGCTCGGGTAATGTAAAAGTAAACGGTCAGGTAGTTACCGAAATGGGTTACAAAGTAAAACTTAACGATAAAGTAGAGTTTGACGGTACGACCATTACACCGGAGAAAAAAGAATACTTACTGCTTAATAAGCCTAAAAACTTTGCCACAACAGGTGATGAGGGTAAAGATATGCGTAATGTTATGGAGTTGGTTCGTATGGCTACAAAGGCCAATATACAACCAGTGGGCAGAATGGATAAAAACACTACAGGACTGCTTATATTTACGAATGATACCGATATGATCCGTAAGTTTAGCCTGCCTAACCAAAAGTCATTTAAAATCTATCAGGTGTCGTTAGACCGTAACCTTAAGTTTGAAGACTTTGAAAAGATAGCAGGCGGTGTTACTTTAGATAACCACAGGCTTATGATAGATGAAATAAGCTATATCGAGAATCAGCCAAAAACAGAAATAGGTATAAAACTAAGAACACAAAATGTGAAGGTAGTTAGAGCTATTTTTGAGAGCTTTAATTATGATGTGCTTAAAGTAGACCGTGTTTCTTATGCCGGGTTAACTAAAAAGAATTTACCAAGAGGTATTTGGAGATTCCTTACAGAACAGGAAATTATAAACCTTAAGAATATAAAATAAAAAAAAGCCCTGTATTTGCAGGGCTTTTTTTATGGTTAAAACTCATCTAAATTTTCGTTGTCCGGCTTTACATTAAATTCTACTTTTTCAGCAGGTTGTTTGTTACCCTCCAGTCCGCGTTTTCTAAGTAGCGGTTCTATAGAAGGTTCTGCACCCCTAAACTGTTTGTATAGTATCATCGGGTCGGCAGTACCACCTCTTTCAAGTATGTTCATTTTGAATGACCTTGCAGTTTTCTCATCAAAAAGAGAAGTGCTCTTAAAGGCTTCAAATGCATCGGTATCTAATACACCCGACCATATATAGCTGTAATACCCTGCAGAATATCCACCACTAAAAATATGATTGAAGTAGGTACTTCTGTAGCGTGGTATTATAGCATTAGGTAATCCTATCTTTTTCATTGATTCCTCTTCAAACGGTACCACATTTTGGTTTAATGGTTCGGTTAAAGAGTGGTAGTCCATATCAAGGTAAGAGGCTGCCAGATATTCTACTGTAGCAAACCCCTGGTCAAATGCTGCTGCCTGCTGTAGTTTTTCTATAAGCTCATCAGGAATCACTTCGCCGGTTTTGTAATGCTTAGCATACATTTTTAATACTTCCGGTTCGGCAGCCCAGTTTTCCATAATCTGTGAAGGCAGTTCTACAAAATCAGTATATACACTGGTTCCCGAAAGGCTTTCATAAGTTACGTTAGAAAGTAATCCGTGTAATGCATGTCCAAACTCATGGAAAAACGTAGTAGTCTCGTCAAAAGTAAGCAGGGCAGGGTTATTACCCACCGGCTTAGAGAAGTTACAAACTATTGAGATTATTGGGGTAACACGGTTGCCGCCCTCCATTTTTTCCTTTCTGTATGATGTCATCCATGCACCACCTCTTTTAGAACTCCTTGGGAAGAAATCCATGTAGAGTACCCCAACATGATTGCCCATGTTGTCGCTTACTTTCCATGCAGTAACATCTTTGTGGTATACAGGTATGTCTGTAAGTTGCTCAAACTCGAGTCCGTATAAATTTTTGGCTACCATAAAGATGCCTTCCCTAACGTTATTAAGACTGAAGTAAGGTTTCAGTTCCTGCTCGTCAAGGTCGTAGCGTTGTTTTCTTATCTTCTCAGTATAGTATCTCCAGTCATAAGGCTGCACATTGTCATTAATGCCGTCGGAAACCATCATTTTTTTAATGTCAGCTTCCTCTTCTTTTGCTTTTTTAAGAGCAGGTTCCCATATCTGGTCCAGTAGTTTGTATACGTTTTCAGGTGTTTTGGCCATCCTTTCCTCAAGAATGTAATCTGCATGGCTTTTGTAGCCTAACAGTTTAGCTTTTTCCATTCTCAGGTTTACCAGTTGTACCACATTACTCCTGTTGTCATATTTGTCACCATTATCACCGCGACGCTGGTAGGCATTCCATATTTTTTTTCTCATTTCCCTGTTTTCCGCATACTGAAGGAACGGCATTACACTTGAGTTGTGTAGTGTAAATACCCATTTTCCTTTTTTATCTTTTGCTTCGGCTTCTTCGGCTGCAGCAATAATTAGCTCTTCCGGTAATCCGGCAAGGTCTTTTTTATGTTCAACAACCAGTTCGTATGAGTTGTTTTCTGCCAGTACATTATCACCAAATTTTAGTGATAGTATTGATAGTTCTTCATTTATTTTTCTAAGCCTTTCTTTATCGCTTTTATTTAAGGCTGCACCATTCCTTAAAAATGCCTTGTACTTGGTTTCAAGCAGTTTGGTTTGTTCCCCGTTAAGTTTTAGTTCTAACTGAGTGTCCCATAGAGTTTGTATCCTTTGAAACAGCTTTTCGTTAAGGTAAACGTTATCATTGTTTTTAGCTAGTTCGGGAGCAATTTCCTGAGCCAGTGCCTGTATAGTATCGTTAGTGTTTGCCGAACTTAGGTTGTAAAAAACAGTGGTAACCCTTCTTAAAAGGTTTCCTGAGTTTTCAAGTGCCTCAATTGTATTACTGAAATTGGCTTTTGAACTGTTATTTGCAATGGCCTCAATTTCGTTTTGCTGTAATGCAATGGCCTCCATAACGGCAGGCTTAAAATGTCTGTTTTCTATAAGGTCAAACGGTGGAACTTCATAAGGTGTCTCATATACGGCAAGAAGCGGATTATTCTCTCCAATGGTTTCCGCTTTGTTCTCTCTTTGGCATGACATAAGTATACTGGTGGTTATGCTTAAAAATAAAAGTGATTTCCTATTCATGAATGAATGCTTTTCTAGACAGAAAGTAAAGTTATTTTAATTTGGCTTACCAAACAACAATTATTAATGACAAGTTAATTTTTTATCCATTTTCCAGCTTTAACGGTATCACTGTATAATTTTATACTAAAAGATTCGACTCCTTTATAAAGATGATACACTTTTATAAACTCATTAAGTTTTTTTTAAATCAATTTAAAAAGGCTTCTGTTTAATGATGAGATTAATATAATAAGGAGTATAAATAAAAAATCCCGGACACTCCGGGATTTTTTTATTAAGCGTTTAGTGCTTCAACTTTAATATCATGGTCGTTAAGCATATCTTTCAGCATATTCTCAATTCCGCTTTTAAGGGTAAAGGTTGATGAAGGGCATCCGCTACAGGCACCCTGTAATATTACTTTAACACGTTTTTCTTTTTCATCATAAGAATCAAAAGCAATATTACCACCGTCTCCTGCTACAGCCGGTTTTACATATTCTTCCAGTATGTTAATGATTTGTTGCGAAGTTACATCCAGCGAATCAAAATAAGCTTCCTGCTGTTTTTCGCTTTGCGGAGTTTTTTGAATTAATGACTCATCGATAACCGTTTTGCCTTCTTCAATAAATACCTTTATGAAAGAACGGATCTCTGCTGTAATTTCATCCCATTCGGTAACAGCATACTTAGTGACAGATATATAGTTCTCGTCAATAAACACCTCCTTAACAAAAGGAAACTTAAATAATTCTTTTGCTAATGGTGATGCAAGTGTTTCGTCTATGTTTTTGAATTCTGCCGGAGTTTTGGTAAGTCTTTTGTTAGATACAAATTTTAAAACTGCAGGATTTGGTGTACTCTCTACATATACTGTAGAAGGCACTTTCTTTTGTGTTTCGCTACTCTCTTTAACGATTTCCCCGCCATTGTTTACAAATTCTTCAATTTGTGATGCTACATCGTCCTGTACATCTTCCCATTCAACTATTGAATATTTTTCGATAGCAATAAAATTTCCCGATATGTAAATTGTTTTTACAAACGGAAGGAAAAATAATTGCTTTGCCAGTGGAGACGATGCCGTCTCGTCGATATTCTTGTATTCAAAGTTGCCGCTTTTTGCGATAAAATCACTGAACTCAAATTTTAGAATTGCAGCGTTTTGAGTGGGTTTTATAGTTATTTTTTCCATGTTTATCAGAAGTTTAGAATGCAAAGGTACAAACAATTACAAAAAAGAAAATGAAGAGGGTAGGGTAAATAGTAGTAAGCTTGTTACATTAAAAGCAACGTTATACTTGTTTTGTAGAAGTTTTAAGTTAATATTTGTTGAAATTTTGATGAATTTTGTGATTTTTCAAAATTTAACCGTTAAGTTTTTATTGAATAAGTATATTTGATTTTTTGTTTTCATAACACTTTTTTAAAGTGTTTTATTTGTATTAATACTATTTGAATCATTCATAAAATTTGCTATATGATTAGACTACTACTAACCGCGTTTTTGTTCTTAGCAACACTAACGACCTATGCACAGTCGGATATAGTCGTTTACAGTACGAACCCTACTAATGAATATACAGAGGGTGAAACGCTTACGTTTACGGTAACGATAACCAATAATGGGCCTGATCCGGCTTCAAATGTACATGTGTACTATGCTATTCCTCCCGGGCTTATGCCTATACCTAACGGGTATATCAGATTCTGGTGGACAGGAAGCAACGGTACATCGGGTACAAATGTTGATCTGGACAGTACAATCCTTACATTAGGGGTTAACCAAACTGTTAGTTACACTATTAATATTAAGTTCCCAAGTGAATTTACAGATGAGCTTGAAGATATTCAGGTTACTTATGATTCCCATTCGGATATCGAGATTGTAAATACCGACGGGCAAACTAATTATACTGCTGGTGCACAGTCGGTGTATACGGTAACAGTTACTAACAACGGTCCTGAAGACGCTGCTAATGTGGAAGTTGAAAACCTTATCCCTGCCGGTATTACCGGTTTTTCATGGGTTGGAGACAACGGTTCTTCAGGTACAAACGTTAACCTGAATGATACTATAGCTTCACTTCCGGTAGGTTCAACAGTGACATATACAATAACGCTTGATGTTCCTGCAGGTTTTACTGATCCTATTGCAAGTACATTTACTTACAGTGGTGTAGACGATCCTACGCCTACATGTGAGCAGTGTACAGATATAGATTATCCTGACACAGGTGCTGATATCGTAGTAGTTAATACCGACGGACAGGATGTGTATACTGCTGGTACACCTTCAGTTTATACAATTACAGTTTCTAATAACGGTACTGTAGATGCAGATAACGTAGAGGTGGCTTTTGTTGTACCTACTACGGTAACTACTGTGGCTTGGGTTGGAGATAACGGTTCATCGGGTACTATAGCTGATTTGACTGATGCTATTGGAACGCTTGCGGCTGGTGATACAGTTACTTATACGGTAACGGTAGATGTTCCGGCGGCGTTTACAGGTGAATTCACTGTTAATACAATTGCAACAACAACTAGTCCTGATACAGATGGTACTTGTCCGTTATGTTCGGATACAGATTATGAAACGGCTTCAGCCGATATAGTAGTAGTAAATACAAACGGGCAGGAGATGTATACTCCGGGCTCTTCTTCTGTTTATACAGTAACTGTAGCCAATAATGGTCCTACGGCTGCTGCAAACGTTCAGGTTAATAATGCTATTCCGGCAGGAATAACAAACTTCTCATGGACGGGAGATAACGGTACATCAGGTACTAATACTGATTTAGCCGATACTATTGCTTCTCTTGCAGCAGGAGAAACAGTAACTTATACAATAACGCTTGATGTTCCTGCGGGTTATACAGGTTTGCTTACCAGTGAAACAACTGTGACTAGCGATACTCCTGATCCGGATCCGTCATGTGATGCGTGTGTTGATACAGATAGCGATGCTCCTTTAGCAGATTTAGTAGTTACTAAAACACTTGCTTCAGGAACCTCTTATACTGCAGGTTTAGATGCTGTTTATACTATTACAGTAGAAAATATGGGGCCTACAGAAGCCCAAAATATAAACGTTTCTGATGTTATTCCGGCAGGTATAGATCCTACTACGGTTACTTGGACAGGTAACAACGGTACTAATGGTACAGGAGACCTTTCGGATGTTATAGCAACATTAGCTGTTGGTGATGTTGTTACTTATCAGTTGATAATGCCTGTTCCTAGCAATTTCGATCAAACGGCAGATATTGTTAATGAAGTGGTGGTAACCAGCGACACTCCGGATCCGAATCCTGCATGTCCTGACTGTATCCATACAGCTATGCCAAATCCATTAGCAAACATTATGGCTGTTAAAACAAACGGACAGACAACTTATGTTTCAGAAACACAAACTATTTATACCATAACGGTAACCAATCCTGGTCCTAGTGATGCGATTAATGTCGTAGTATATGACCAAAAACCATATCAGGTTTCTATTATGTCCTGGACGGGGAATGGTACGAGTGGTACAGGTAACCTTAATAATACTATCCCTGTTCTTGCAGCAGGTGAGTCTGTTGTCTATGAAGTTATTGTCGATATACCAGAAAATTATCACTTAACGGTAGGACCACTTGAAAATGAGGTTTCTGTAACCAGTGATACTCCAGATCCTGTTCCTGCTTGTCCAACATGTATAGATATAGATCAGCCTTCTTCAAACTTCCTTACGGTGTCACAAAGCAAATATACGGTACCAGAGCTGGTAAAAGACATATTAATTGGTGTGGATTGTGTAGGTATTGAAAATATCACATGGAGTTCTGGACCAAACTTTGGACAAACAGATAATGGTATAGGCTATTTTGAAGCCAATAACTCGAGTTTCCCTATTCAGTCAGGTCTTATTCTTCAGTCAGGTAATGCAATGCAGGCTGGAGGGCCTAATACTAATACCCCTCCTGGTGATGGTACACTTTCCGGAGGAAGTTGGACTGGTGACGGTCAGCTTTTAACCTATATGCAGGGGCTTGGATTTAATGTGAATAGTTATAATGATGCTACTATTATAGAATTTGATTTTACACCGATATCAGACCATATGAGTTTTAACTTCCTTTTCGCTTCAGAAGAGTATGGTACTTATCAGTGTAGTTTCTCAGATGCTTTTGCTTTCTTCTTAAATGATGTTACTACAAGCGGGCCTGTAACAAACCTTGCGCTTATACCGGGTACAACAACTCCTGTATCTGTAGTATCTATTAGGGATAGTCAGTATAACACAGGATGTAGTTCAGAAAATGTAGATTCTTTTGGGCAATATAACGGTAATGCTCCGGGTAACGCTAGTGCTGCGATTGACTTTAATGGTCAGACAGTAGTATTAACAGCAGAATCAGATGTGGTACCGGGTAACGTTTACCATATTAAGTTAGTTATTGCCGATAGAAATGACCACGCTCTGGATTCGGCAGTATTCCTTGAGGCGGGGAGTTTTAATATTGGTCAACCTGTACTTCCGGATGATTTAACTATTGCAAACGGTGGCGCTTTATGTCCAACAGAAACTGTTGAACTTTCTGTTGCTTCAGATGCTGACTTCCTTTATCAGTGGCAAAAAGATGGTGAACTGATTCTTGATGAAGATGGTGATCCTATAGATACAGATACTTATCTTGTTACAGAACCGGGTGTTTATACCGTATTGGCTTCATTTGTATCAAGTCCTGACTGTCAGCTTGAAGATTCAGTAAGAATTGAATTCCAACCGGAGGTTGAGATGAACGACCCTATTGATTTAGTACAATGTGGAGATATTAATGCTCCTACACAAACATTTGATCTTACTCAAAATAATGATGTAATGGGTGATGGTTATCCATTATTACAATTCTATTATATCTATTATTTTGAATCACTTGAAGATATAGATAACAATAACTCTATATTTAATCCTTCAACTTATGAGGGTACTAATGGTCAGACTATTTATGTAACGGTACAGTCGCCGGCTAATAACTGTTATACTTTAAGAGAATTCCAGTTAGAGGTTATTGACTGTGAGGTGCCAATTGATCCTCTTGACCCTATTGCGGTTTGTGAGCCACAACCTTATGACAATGTTGAAATATTTGATCTTACTGAATATGAAGACCAGATTACAGCAAACCTTTCGTCTCCTGAAAACTATGTAATAACGTATTATAATAGTGAGGCCGATGCTGAGGCTGCTGTAGCCGGAACTGAAATTGCAGATACTGTAAACTATTCAGGTACAAATGAGATTGTATATATAAGAGTGCAGAATACAGTAATTCCAGAGGCTTATAATGTAGCTCCTTTAGAACTTATTGTTAATCCTCAACCGGAAGTAGTTCTTCCTACAGGTCCATACGAGGCATGTGTTAATGACGGGTATATTTTACCGGCTTTAACTACCGGTTCATATTTTACCGGTCCTTCCGGAACAGGAACACAGCTTAATGCTGGAGAAGCTGTTACTGTCTCTCAAACAGTATATGTGTATGCTGTTTCGGGTACTGCGCCATATACATGTGATAACGAGGATAGTTTTGATGTAATTATCAATCCCCTTCCCACCATCTTAGCCCCAATCACGAACTACGTTCAGTGTGACCAGACCGACCCTGATGCCAATGATGGTATCGAGGAGTTTGATTTAACCACAAAAGACACGGAGATCACCGGCGGTAACGTAGATTACGCGGTGAGTTACTATATGAGTTTTGCCGATGCCGATAGCGCGACCAACGTTATTGCCAATCCGGCAACCTATCAGAACACCACTCCGTTTACCGAGACGATCTATGTACGATTAGAGAACACGGTAACGGGTTGTTACAGCGTTTATGATTTTGATTTAATCATCAATGCGCTACCAACAATTTCCAACCCGGCCGCTGAATTCCATGCCTGTGAGGAAGTACCGGGTCAGGCCGACTTTGTACTGCATGATCATGACCAGGCTGTAACCAACTTCCAGGGCGGCATGACGGTACGCTATTTTGCTACCCAGGGCGCAGCCGAGATAGGCGACCCAGCAGATGAGCTGCCACAGGTTTATGTAGCACCTGACTCTACAATTTACGCAAGAGTAGCAGTAACGGCTACAGGCTGTTGGAGAGTAGTTGCGGTACCACTTGTTGTGGAACCGGCACCGATTTCCCCGGCCCTTGACGCATTGGAAGAATGTGACTTTAACCTTGATGATGTAGCGATATTCAACATACAGGCTGTAATTGACGATATCACCGCCCAGTTAGGCGGAGATGTTGTGGTAACAATCCACGAAACACAGGATGATGCTGACTTTGGCAGTAACGCTATCACCAATACAACAGCTTACAGTAACGTTGAGGCTTTCACCTCAAACGGAGTACAAACCCTATATGTAAGGGTAGAGTCAGCCTTTACAGTATGTTATGATGTAGAAGAGCTACAGTTAATCGTTCATCCTGTCCCTGAGGCTACCACACCACAGTCCTACGGACTGTGTGATAACGGTCTTGACGATGCCGACGGCGAAGGCATCTTTGACCTAACCACGGTAGAGTCGGAAGTACTGGGACTATTAGACCCGGCCCAATACAGTGTAAGCTACCATGAGAGCGCAGATGACGCTGCTAACAATGCAGCTCCAATCGCCACCCCTGGTAACTACACCAGCACAGGGGGTATGGTGTATATCAGAGTCACCAATAACGCCACAGGCTGTTATGATGTAGTGGAGCTTGAACTTATCGTTCACCCGCTACCGCAGGCCAACCAGCCTACACCCTACACGCTATGTGATGAGAATACAGTAAACGGTCAGCCTGATGAAACAGAAGTGTTTGACCTAACGAGCAGAACAGAAGAGATCATCGGCACTCAGGACGGTATTAACCTTACCTTCCACCATACTTTAGCTGATGCTGAGGCAGGTACCAATGCCATTGCTACCCCTGAGGCTTACACCAACCAGAGTACGGTTGAGGCCATCTATGTAAGGGTAACCTTTGAAGCCACGGACTGCTACAGAATCGTACTGCTTGATATCAGGGTAGCTCCGCTGCCGGTACTGGTACCCCCATCGGCAGAAGACCTGTTGGTATGTGACCCTGACGGTGACGGCTTTGCCCAGTTTGACCTTGAAGCTTTAGTGGAAGATATGGTAGACAACGGCGAAGACCTTTCAGTTACCTTCCATGAAACTGCTCTTGATGCAGAGAACGGACTAAACCCAATCCCTAACCCTGATAACTATACCAACAACGTAGCCTATGCCCAAACCATTTATGTAAGGGTTGAAAATACGGTAACAGGCTGTTATACGTCTACGGCTTATGCCTTAGACCTTGTAGTAGTGGATGCCCCACAACTACCGGATCTTGAAGACATCACCCTGTGTGATGAGGACAACAACGACCAGGACGGAGTAACGGCTATCGATCTTACCATTCATGATGCTATCATCCTTGATGCCCTGGATGGCACGGATGCCGATTATACGATCCATTACTTTACTACCGAGGCTGCGGCTGAGGCAGGAGCACCGAGAATCACTAACGCCACAGCCTATAACGGAGCAGACGGTCAGGTGATTTGGGTAAGGGTAGAGGATATCGCTACAGGCTGCTACAGCATTGCGACCTTCACCCTGCATGTAAACACGCCACTGGCGCTTACTACACCACCGGTGCTAACGATCTGTAACGAGGCCCTACCGAATGACGGACAGGCCGAGTTTGACCTTACGGTAATGGACAACACAATATTAGGTCCTTTTGGCGTAGGACTGGGCTATACGGTAAACTACTATGAGCCGGGAGCTGCTACCCCAATTGCGAACCCATCGAGCTA